>CAMBCF010000083.1 GCA_945864585.1 Bordetella parapertussis
CCGGCGCGCCAGTATCTGCGCGGCTTGATGCTGCCGGGGCAACGCAAGAGTGTCGAGCCGATGGCCGCACGGGTGCAACCCGAGGGTGTGCGCTCGGCGCACCAGTCGATGCATCACCTGGTAGCCGAGTCTGAATGGAGTGATAGTGCGGTGCTTGCGGCGGTGGCCGACAAAGTGGCGCCGGTGCTCACCGAGTCGGGCCGGGCACCGTGTTACTGGATTATTGATGACACGGGATATCGCAAGTATGGGAAGCACTCGGTTGGGGTGGCACGGCAATACTGCGGGCAATTGGGCAAGGTTGACAACTGCCAGGTAGCGGTGAGCTTGTCGCTGGCTACCGAGACGGGCAGCTTGCCGCTTTCCTACCGGCTGTATCTGCCAGAGGAGTGGGCCGAGGATAAAGCGCGGCGTGAACGCGCAGGCGTGCCCAAGCAGATCGCGTTTGCGACCAAGGGCGCGATTGCCCGCACGCAGATCGAGGCGGCGCTGGCCGCCGGCATCCCGCGCGGCACGGTGCTCATCGATGCCGGTTACGGCGATGAAGCCGCCCTGCGAGATTGGTTGAGTGCGCGCGAGCTGGTCTACGCGGTGGGGATACGCCCGACGACTGCGGTGTGGTGGGATAAACATCCACCGGCCCCCGCGCCGGTTAAGCCGGGTCGTGGCCGGCCCCGCACTCGGGTAGTGCGTGATGCAACCCACCGCCCGATCAGCGTACGTGATCTGGCCCAATCGTTGCCGCGAAGCAGCTATCGCACGCTCACTTGGCGCAAAGGCACCAACGCACAGCTCAGATCGCGCTTCGCGCGGGTGCGTGTGCGCGCGGCGCACGCCAACCGCCCCCGCCAAGAGGAGTGGCTGCTTATCGAGTGGCCCAAAGGCGAGGCCGAGCCAACCCGCTACTTTCTGTCCACCCTGCCTGCAGACACCTCGTTCAAGGCGCTGGTGGCTACCTGTTCATATGTGGTTCGCCGCGCTTCGCAAGCGTTGCTATTCCACATTCAAGCCGTTCCGCTCGATCAACAATGCATGTCCGCCGTGACTCTCGCGGAGTTGCTTTATGGTGTGCGGCTATCCAAGCGAAAAAAGTCGAATCAGGAAGCCATTGACGCGTTGACCCGTCATGTAGCGGTGCTGGATTGGCCGCGCGCGGCCACTACGCCGACATTCGTGCGGATTTGAAAGGACGGGGCCAGCTCATAGGAGCGAATGACTTGATGATAGCCGCACATGCGCGCTGCCTGGGGGCGACCATGGTCACCAATAATGTCAGCAAATTCAAGCGTGTCAGGGAATTCAACGTTGAAAACTGGATGGTCTGAATGTGATAAATAATAGGGCGTGAATAGTAGCGGACAGACCACGCTTTCCGTAATGAGCTAACAACAATAGGAATATGGGGTCACGATAAATACACCCCTCGAATTCTCCTATCCAGAAGCACTTGAAGTCCTGCGAGCGTACTACGGCGAGCTGGACAAAAAAGACAAGTCTCAAGTAACGCCGGGCAGGCGCACCGCGCGTTAGCGGTGGCGCGGCGGTTCCAGTCGCTCGCGCTTATTCGTGGTGGAGTTCGCTGCGGGCAGTGTTGCGGTGATCGCGAGCTGCTCCTTCGCGAACTGCAGGAACGCCGCCACCAGATTCGAGTGAAAGCGCTCCTTCGGGTACACCACGGAGAAATTGCGGATCAGCGGCGGCATGAGCGGCACCTGGACGAGTTGCCCGAGCTGCAGCTCCTTGGCGGCGATGACGCGCGACATGATCGCAAAACCCAGGCCGGTGGCGACCAGGCCCTTGATCGCCTCAGGGCTGCCGAGCTCGACCACCGCGTTCATCAATTCCGGTGCGACACCAGCCTGTTGCAGGTAGCGGTCAACGACGGCGCGGGTGCCCGAGCCGGCCTCGCGGCTGATGTAGGCGTGCTGAGTCAAGGACGCGGGCCGCGCGCAGGCTTCCTTCGCCAGCGGGTGGGCGGGCGCGCACACCACCTGCAGCTCATCCTCGCAACACACTTCGCTTTGCAGCGAGGTTAAGTGCGAGTCGCCTTCGATAAAGCCCAGGTCCAGCGTGCGCTCGGCGACGCGTTCCTGCACCGCTTCGGAATTGCCGACGAACAGGTTCGGCATCACCGCCGGGAACCGCGCCTTGAACTTGCCGATAAGCTGCGGCAGCACGTATTCGCCAACCGTCATGCTCGCGCCGATGAGCAGCAGCCCCGCCGCCTGGCCGCTCATTTCCTTGAGGCGCGTGTCGAGTTCGGCGGACAGCGCGAGGATGCGTTCGGCATAGTCGAGCGCGAGCTGGCCCGCGGGCGTGAGCAAAATACGCCCCTGCGCACGGTCGAAGAGGCGCGTGTTTAGGTGCTCTTCGAGCTGCTTGATCTGGAAAGTGACCGCCGGCTGGGTCATGAACAGCGTTTCGGCGGCCTTGGTGAAGGAAAGATGCTTCGCCACCGCGTGGAATACCTGAAGGCGCCGGTCGGCCATGTGAACCTATCGCAACTATTGAGATAGGCGCTATTCAAACACAAAAAAGGGCCCCCCTGCAGCTGTAACCGCGGGCGACCCTAAGATTGCTGATGTCCTGCTAATTGGACGACAGGGTGGACAGGTATGACCCCTACGGCTGTTTCGGCGTCTTGTATTCGACTTCCTTCTGGAACGGTTTCCAGATGGTTTCGAAGCCAACAAACCCCTTTTCGTTTGGCGCCATCTGACGTGTTGTCAAAAAACGCGATTGGCCGTCAGGAACTTTGATAGTGGGTTTTTGCTCGCTCATAAGTCACCTTTTTTCCGTGAAGTCGGTATTGCAAGTGTAAGTAACAAAGCCGAAATTTGTCTGATCTCATTCTACACCGCTGCTCAAACAGGTCTCATCAGTGACGGGTCGATATTCGCGCCCACAATGATCGCCTCGCCCGTTCTTGTCTCTTCATCAGTTGCGTCGCGCACGGTCAGTATCTCGAGCGTAAAGACGACCTCTCTGCCGCAAAGCGGATTGTTGCCATCGACAGTCAGTGTCTTTTCGTCCACCCGCGTCACCAGAAAGCTGCGGGTCTGGCCCTTGTCGCTTTCCATGAGGATGGAGGTGCCGATTTGCCGATACGCCTCGGGGACGTTCTCGACGTGATCGGTAAAAACCAGCGACTCGTCTCTGGGGCCGAAAATCTGCTTGCCATCGATCGGCACTTCGATGACGTCGCCAACGGACTTGCCCTCCAGCGCCTTATGGACGGAAGGGGCCAGAATTTCATTGTGTCCGTGAACATAGCCCAACGGGAATTCGACCCGGGTGAGAACGTACCCCGATTTCTTGTCGGTCACCTTGTAGGTGAGCTCGACAAATTTGCCGTCCTGGATGGTTTCGCTCATGTCGAATCCGAACGACTTCTCAGAAGATGGATGCACCAAAAATCTTGACCGCTCCATTTTCATAGCCAAGGACAAGTCTGCCTAGCCACTCGCCCTGCTTTTTAGTGCTCCGCTGCCGGTAAAGAACCGTCACATGTTCGCTCCGGCGGATAATGCCGAGCGAGTCGACGTCTTCCGACAGACTTCTCGCCAATTCACTGTTTGCGAACTGGTGGCCCGACACAACCGGATTCATGGCAAGCGAAAAGGCATTGGAAAAGTTCTTTACGAATTCCTCGTATTTTCCTTCGTTCGAAAATTTGACGAGGTCGCGCCACAGGGGATCAGCTATAGCCAGAATCTCTTCATCGGTTTTTTCAATAATGTTCATGCGAGGTTCCCGGCGACCGGAAGAGACCCGCTTTATCGGGCGCACAACAAACGACATGCTGGCCGCTTGCGCGCCAGACAGAAAGCCAACGCGAGCTTATGCCTGGGAATATTGCTACTCGTCGTCCGCAACCAGGTGATAACAAGGCGCCTTCTCCATGGTGTATTCGCCGGTTTCTGGATCGCGACGCGAAACAGTCAGCACGTGCCAGTTTTCATCGTCCACCTTCATGGCGTCGCCGCGGTAGTAGTAACCCGGCCAACGGGTTTCCTTGCGGAACAGCGTGTGCTGCGTTACGCACTCTGCAGCGCGATGACGGTGCATCAATTCCCACGCACGCAGCAACTCGTGAATATCCTTTGCGGCCAGGCTCTGAAGGTCTTCCTCCATGATACTGAGCTTCTTGAGAGCGATTTTCAGGAGCTTCTCGTTGGTCATGTAGCTGACGGTCACGCCGCCGCAATACTCGTCCATCAGCTTCTGCAGACGGTCCAGGCCCTGCTTGGGATTGATGTAGTGCGGGTTGACATCGCCCGCCACGACCGCATTGCGGTAGAGCCTGTAGTGCTCCAGGGGCTTGTAGATCTCTTTCTTGCGGCGGTTGATCTGCTCATCGGATACGACAATGCCTTCGGCCTTTCCGTCGTCGATGTATTTGCAGGCAGCCTTCGCGGCGAGACGACCTTCGGTGAACGAACCGGATGAGAAGGCGTGCGGCGTGCCGCCGACCGCGTCACCGGCGCCGAACAGACCTGCGATCGTCGTCATGCGGTTGTAGCCCCAGAAATACTCGGGAGGGGAAACATCCTCTGGACCCGAGCACCAGGCACCCGAGCAGGTCGCGTGGGAGCCCATCACGTAGGGTTCGGATGTGGTCAGCTCGGGATTCTCGTTCTTGGGATCCACATCGGTGGCAGCCCACAGAACCGCCTGGCCGACGGTCATGCCGAGGAAGTTTTCCCAGCCGACCTCTTCCAGATGCGGATCCTGGAAGGCGGGCATGGTCACCATGTGAATGGGGCCGCGGCCGGCATTGACTTCGCTGATCATTGCATGGTTACGCAAACAGGTCGGGATTGGCCGATGGGTCAAGTGCGAAGCTTCCGGATCGAGATATTCCTTGCCGACCATTTTCTGCAGTTCGGGGAACCATTTGGATTCGTACTCTTCGCCCACACCGTTTTGCGTATAGGTCTTCAGGTGCAGGAAGTAGGCGCCGACCGGGCCATAACCGTCCTTGAAACGCGCCAGCACGATGCGATTTTCCATCTGCGTCATTTTGGCGCCGGCGTTGATCATGAGCCCATAGGCAGAGGCAGACGACCAGGGCGCATACCAGGTGCGGCCGGAACCTTCGCCCACTGAACGCGGTTTGAAGATGTTGGAGGCGCCGCCCGCACCGCAGATCACGGCCTTGGACTTGAAGACGTGGTAGTTGCCTGTGCGGACGTTGAAGCCAACGGCACCGGCAACCCGGTTCTCTTTGCTGTCATCCATCAGCAGGTGGGTGACGCAGATGCGGTTGAAGACCTTGTCCGCCGATTTCTTGGCGGCCTCGGCCACGATGGGCTTGTAGGACTCGCCGTGAATCATGATCTGCCATCGCCCTTCACGCATATAGCGCCCGGTTTTCGGGTCCTTCATGATGGGCAGGCCCCACTCTTCGAACTGATGCACCGTGGAGTCAACGTGACGGGCCATATCGAACAGCAGGTCTTCCCGCACCAGCCCCATCAGGTCGGTACGAGCGTAGCGGACATGGTCCTCCGGCTTATTTTCGCCCCAGCGGGTGCCCATATAGCAGTTGATGGCGTACAGACCCTGGGCGACCGCACCGGAGCGATCGATATTGGCCTTCTCAGCAATGACAATCTTCTTATCCTGCCCCCAGAATCTGGCCTCCCATGCGGCACCCGTGCCGCCAAGGCCTGCACCAACGACCAGAATATCGATGCCTTCTTCGACGATCGTTTCGTTAGCCATCAGTAATACACGCCTTTCTTAAACTTGAGGCCATTGGACTTAAGCGTATGCAAACCGCCGTCATCCATGCGGATATATTTCGGCTCGCTATACAAAAGCTGGCTGTCGCGCATTTCCTGGCTGGGACCGGGAGCATCCGCGAGCTTAGGGATCGCCGTCCCCCAAGGCTTGGTGGTGATGGGCGACAGGAAGTTCTTTTCCGTACCGTTACGGAATTTGATCTTCCAGGCGATCGTGCCTTTCTCTTCGTCGCGGTCGACACGTACGCTGTGACCGAGCGGGGCAAAGTCGGCATATCCGCGGACATCAATGGCGTTTTGCGGACAAGCCTTGACGCAGGCGTAGCACTCCCAGCACATGCTCGGTTCGATGTTGTAGGCGCGGCGATAGGTTTCATCGATGTGCATGATGTCGGACGGGCAGATGTCGACGCAATGTCCGCATCCGTCGCACCTTGTCATATAGACGAAGGTAGGCATAAGTTGGCTCCTTGATTTGTTGCGATAGAACTTGCGGGCTGTTTTCTAATAGTGGCGGGGCGGTTCGCGCTTGATGCCAAGTCCCATGTGCATCGGAGCGTCTCGCAACAGTTCCATGGAGTGTCTTTTCTGTTGTTCGGGATCGTCACGGGTCAGCGTCGGCAAATTCTCGGCTGTACCATTGGCTTTAGATACTCTTTTCTCGAAGGCCGCCGCGGGCTTGAAAAACATATGCGCAAATTTAGACCACGCTACCGATCCGAACAGTACCGTCGTCGCGATGATGTACAGGCCGAACAACACGATAGCCCCGGAACTCGCCTTGGTTTGCAGATAAGCCCAGACCAGGCCCAGCGTTACGCTGACCAGAAGCGAGAGGATGAACAAATCCGCACGTATCAAGCGCAGCGGTGAATTTCCCTCGGCGGCAACATCCACCCGGATGAAAAACCAGAACCAGTATCCGCCAAGGCATATCATCAAGCCGCCGATCCACCACAGCAGCGGCAGGATGGCGGGCGTTGGCGTCGAGGACGTCGGGTAGCCGAACACCATGACCGCGGTGGTGACAACATAGAACAAAAACCCGTACATGGTCAGCAGATGGGCAACCCGGCGGCGCGCGTTGCAGAATTCCCCGGACGCGAGCACATCCACAACGCCGGTCTTGATGGCGAGCGCCACCATATCGCCGCTGCTGACTTGCTGCGGACCCTTGTTCTTCGATTTTCGCCAGTTTTCGAAAAAATACTTGGCGCTCCCCTTGTGAATAATGTCGAACAAGGTCCCGGCGATAACAGCAAGCACCATCAGAACGAGATAAATCTGCATGACGTTCGCAGGCAATACATCGGTCAATGCAGCAAATGGATTGTTGGTGAACATCATTTCCTCAATGGCAGTCTGAGTGCGCGCTTCTGTACCCATATTAAGGGCCGCGACGCGAACCGTGCGCTAAATTTTTGCTATATGGCCATAGAAATAATTTGGTTCATCAGGATTTTGTGTGAGTGATAAACAACTGGGCATACAATCCGCTGTTGCCGTATCTACAATAAAGCCCAGGAAGACGATGAAATTCGGCTGCATTTTTTGTCACGTTAAAGGCCCCCTATTGGCTGAGAGCACACTGTCCGTCGCCGTTCTAGATAGTTTCCCGGTATCAAAAGGTCATGCGCTGGTTGTTCCGCGCCGGCACGCGGTGACGATTTGGGAGATGACAGCGGAAGAATATGCGGATGCCTTCATGCTTGTGAGGGAGGTCAAAGATGTCCTGCAAAAAAAGTTCGAGCCGCAGGGCTTCAATGTCGGCGTGAACTGCGGGGAGGCCGCGGGACAATCGGTGTTTCACGCGCATATCCATGTCATACCGAGGTATACGGGGGACGTGCCGATGCCGAAAGGCGGGGTCAGAAACGTTATCTCTGCTAAAGGTAATTACTAGCCGCGGGATTCGCGTTGCCGTTGCTGGCGCCACTTATCACAATACAATATCGCCTATGACCCTTAAGCGTCCCCAAGGCCTCGCCGGGCAGTTGCTGGTGCTGGAGCACACCTCGAAAATTCTCAAGGGTAATGCGCTCGGCGATGCGCACGTGCGCAAGCTTGGTGTGTGGCTGCCGCCGCAGTACGAGGGCGGAGACAAGCGCCGCTTTCCGGTGCTCTACGATTTGGTGGGTTTCACCGGCTCCGGCCTTGCGCATACGAGCTGGAAACCCTTCGGTGACAACGTGCCGGAGCGTGCCGCGCGCCTCATCCACGAGAAAAAAATGGGCCCGGCGATTATCGTATTTCCCGATTGCTTCACGGCGCTGGGCGGCAATCAATACATCAACTCATCCGCCATCGGCCGCTACGCGGACTACCTCACGCGTGAGATTATTCCCTTTGTGGATTGCGAGTTCCGCACGCTGGCGAGCCGCGACCATCGCGGCTGCTTTGGCAAATCATCCGGCGGCTACGGTTCGATGCTTCATGGCATGAGGTACGCGCAGCACTGGGGGGCAATTGCGAATCACTCGGGCGATGCCTATTTCGATTTTGTCTACTGGCACGATTGGCCGAGCACGCTGAACGAACTCGCCAAGCATCGCAACCCAAAACGCAAAGCCGGGGCTTACGACGTGTTGCGTGATTCCAGCCGCAAAGGCCTCGCTGAGGGCCTGGACGACGGGCGCATCAAACGCTTTTTGACGCGGGCATGGCAAAAAGAAAAACTCTCTACTGCCGAAGGTCACTGCATGATGAATATCTGCATGGCCGCCACCTACGATCCCGACGCTAAAGCGCCGCTGGGCTTTCGCGTGCCGTTTAATCTGGAATCGGGCGAGCTGATCGAGCGCCGCTGGCAGCAATGGCGCGCGCACGATCCGCTCAACCTGGTGACGAAATACTGCGCGAATCTTAAAACCTTGCGCGGCATCTACATCGATTGCGGCTGGCGCGATCAGTATCACATTCACTATGGTTCGCGCATACTTTCAAAGCGCCTCGCGGCGGCTGGCGTGCGTCACACCTACGAAGAATTCGACGACAATCACTCCGATATCGATTACCGGATGGATGTGAGTCTGCCGTTTTTGTATCGCGCTTTGAAACCGTAATTGCCACGCACCGCACCAGCATACGATATATGGACTTCATTGGAAAACATCGGATATGATGCCGTAACTAATTGTTTTAATTACTATTTTTGTTATAAAAATGTACGTGACGTGGCGGCTACTCAACAAATTCAGTGCCACTTTTTTGGGCAGAAGCCCGGTACTGAGGTATCATTCTGCCCCTTGCGCGACGGCTGTTCATGCACGCGCCGAATCCTCTGACCCGAACGAGACCCCCTGATATGCAAGCTATCCTCGATTACCTGAAAGGCACCGGCGAACGCCTTGATTCCGAAATCGCCGCCGCCACCGGCCTCACACTCGCCAACGTGCGCAATGGCGTGAACGATTTACACGCGCGCGGCGCGATCATGGTATGCCGCTCGATACGTTACCAGGACGGCAAGGAAATCGACGGCTTGCTGTGCCGCATCTCCGGTTACATTCCGCAAGCCGCACCGGGCCGCAAGCCCAAATCGCACGCACCGGCCAAAACCGAATCGCACCACGATTAGGCGGACGAGCAGGCCCCTGCTCCGCTGCAAGTGTTCCCTTGTCCCGCAACGGACGTACGTCGGGTAGACTCGGGGTTTTAACCTAACCCGGAGGTGCACATGTTGCGTATCTATGGTTCCGCCAGATCCCGTGCCCTGCGCACGCTGTGGATGGCGGGTGAGCTGGGCCTGACCTACGATCAAAAAGACTGGTTGCCGCGTTCGCCTGAAACGCGCACGCCTGAGTATCGCGCGCTCAACGCCAACGGTCGCGTGCCAACCATCGACGACGACGGCTTTATTTTGTCGGAATCGATGGCCATCAATTTCTACCTCGCGAAAAAGCACAAAAGCCCGCTGCTGCCCGCTGACCCCAGGCACGAGGCGCTGGCAATGCAATGGAGCCTGTGGGAAACCGACCGCCTCGACCGCCAGATCGTCAATCACGCGCGGCACACCAAGGACTTGCCCGAAGCCGAGCGCAATACCGAATCCGCCAAAGCGTCGTGGGAAGAAATGGTCGCGTCGTTCGATGTGATGGAAACCGCGCTGACGAAATTCGAGTGGCTCGCCGGCCCGGCGTTTTCGGTGGGCGATCTGAACGTGGCGGCGGCGCTGTTTCGCGCGTTGTCGCTGGACCTTAGCCGCTGGCCGAAACTGCAGGCCTGGCTTAACCGCTGCTGGGATCGTCCGGCCGCCAAAAAGGCGCGGGTGATGCGGGGATAGTAATAGCTATTGACGGAGCACAATCGACATGAATGACATGACAGCAGGCACAGCCGTGTATCCCCTGGCACAGGCCAGTTTCGCCCAGCTCGGTTTTCACGAACCTGCGCTGGCAAAATTAAAGGGCGTCATCAACCGCCACATTGCCGAAGGCCGTTATCCCGGTGCGCAAATCGCGCTGGCGCGGCACGGGCAACTTGCTTTGTCCGAAACGTTTGGCGAGGCTACGATTGAAGGCAACAAGGCGGCGGCCGACGACACGCTGTGGCTGCTGTTTTCCAACACCAAAGTCATCACCGCGATGGGCATCTGGGCGCTGGTCGAGGACGGCTTGCTCAGTTTCAGTGACCGTATCGCCGAGCACATGCCGGAGTTCGCGCAACACGGCAAGGGTGACATCACACTGGCGCAGGTGTTGAGCCATCGCGCGGGATTTCCCAGTCAAAACGTCACGCCGGCGGTGTGGACGGATCACCTTGAGTTGCGCAAACAAGTGTGCAACTTCACACTCGAATGGACACCCGGTTCGCGATTGCACTATCACCCGCGCGCCGCGTTGTGGGTTGCTGCGGCGTTGATCGAGACGGTAAGCGGCATCGACTATCGCGATTTTCTGCGGCAACGGATTATCGAACCACTGGGCCTCGCGCGCGACATATACGTCGGCATGCCGGATGCCGAGCATGGGCGTGCCGCCACCATTTATGAACCTGGCGCGGAGCGAACCCAGCGCGCTCTGACGGATGAAAACACCGCGCCATTTCGCCGCGCCGGCGTGCCGAGCGGTGGCGGTTACGCCACCGCGCGCGGCATGGCGGCGCTGTATCAAATGATGGCGAACTTCGGCAAGCTCAACGGCGCGCGCATTTTTTCACGGCGGCTGGTGGAGTTTGTCACGCGCAATCACACCGGCGACATGGTAGACGGCGGCATGGAAATGCCGATGCATCGCGGACTCGGCGTACACGTGCGCGGCCACTCCGAAAAAATCCGCGGGCTGGGCGCGATCGCCTCGCCGCGCACCTTCGGGCACGGCGGTGTGGGCACTTCGTATTGCTGGGCGGATCCCGATTCCGGCGTGTCGTTTTGTTACGTCACCAACAACCGCCAGCCTGATCCGTGGCACAGCCGCCGGCTCGACATCGTTGCCAACCTGGTGCATTCGGCGATTGATTGAGCGACATCAGCGTGTCGGGCGATTTTTGTAGAAACTGTAATTCAATTGCGGATATCCTGCAAAAACCATGCCGTCGGCAACTCGTGTCCAAGACCGGCGGCCCGGGCTTTGCGGTACACCAGCGCGCCTACCGACGAGAACTGTATGCCCCAGTTGCCTATGGTGCGATAGTGCGTAATCTGATCGCGGTGAGTGCGTCCCGCTGCTTTACCGGAAAGGATGTCGGTATACACCGGCCATTCGTCGAGCTTTAGATTCCTGGTGGCGCGCGGCAGGCGCTTTTGCTGTTCCTCGGTGCCCATCACAAACGCGCCGAGGCTGCCGCCGATGCCTTTACGAAACATTTCGCTTTCCGGGAGCGGCAGACCTTCCCGTCCTTGCTGCACTTTCACGTTGAAGCGCGCAGCCACCTCGGCTGAAATCTCGTGCGGGCCGAGGTTGACGACATGCATACCCGGCTCCAGCCACTGCGGCTCGATGGTCGGCGTGATGCTGTCGGTGCAGGTCGACAGTATATCCACGCCACGCACCGCTTCGCGCGCGCTATCCACCGCCACCACTTCAAGATTAAGCGCCTTTGACATTTCGGCGGCGTATGTATTGCGGTTATCCGCGTTGCGGCTGAACACTTTGACCTTCTTGAGCTTGCGCACCACCGCATACGCCTCAAGGAAAGTACGCGCCATGCCGCCGGAACCGATCATGCCCACCACGCTCGCGTCCTCGCGCGCCAGCAGCCGCGTGCCGATGCCCGCGGCGCCGCCCACGCGCATATGCTGCAAATGCCCGTCGTTGATGATCGCCAGCGGCTCGCCGTTGCCGGTGCTGTACAAGAAAACCAGCCCGCAAAACGTGCCGGGCTGCATGCAGTATTTGTTTTCGGAAGTGCTGCCGTCCGCGCCCCTGGGCCAATGCACGATGTCCGACTTCAGACGCACGGCGTAATAGCCGCCGCTCGATCCCTCGACCGTGCCAAAGCGGTAATAACCATCCTCGCGATCACACGGCACATAGGTATCGATGCGCGGACGGAAAATGGATTTGCCCTGCAGCAGTCCCGCGAATGCGGCTTCCTGCGCGTCGATGCATTCGCGCATGCTGAGTATCTGCGCAACGACGTCGTTGTTGATCATCAGCATTTCGCGCTGCTCCCACGCAGACCCGCGGCTAATTACGCCGTCTTGCGCGCCCTGACCGGCGCCTTCTTTGCTGTTGGCGTGTCTCCGACAGTCTTCGCCCCTGCCTTGGCCTCACGCGGTGCAAACTCAAAGGTGACCTTGCCATCGCCGCCACGCACCAGAAACGCCGAGAAAGGGCGCCCTTTTTTACTGATGAATTTATGCAGCAAATCCGTCTTGCCGTCTTTCAGCAGCTTAGTGACTTGCTCCGGCTCGATGGTGCGCTGAAGGATGATTTTGCCGGTGCGAAAATCGCAGCTGCGCGGTTGCGCGGCGGCTTTTTCGCACAGGTAGGCCATGCTGTGGGCGTAGACATTGCCGCCGCATTTGGGGCACGCGCCCACGGATTGCTGACCGGTGAAATCAACGGGTTCGGCGTCGTCGTTCGCCTGCCCGAAATCGAATTCGAGTTTGAATTCGCTGTTAAGCTTGATATTGGCGGCGAACGGGCGTCCCAACCGGCTGCGAAAACCCTGCAGCGGGCCGATGCTTTTTTTGGCGATGAGCTCGTCGATTTCACCCGGTTCAAACTGCCGGCCGGCGAGGATGCGCCACAGCGAGAATTCGCATTTCTCGCACTGGAATTTTTTGTAGTTCTCGGTGATCGCACCGCCACAGCTGGGGCACTTCGCCTGCAGCGTGGTGTAATCGCCGGGCACGGTTTCGCTTTCGTGCGCCTTGGCGCGCTCGACGATGTGGCGCGTCATCTTGCCGATTTCGCGCATGAAGGTGGCGCGCTTTAACTTGCCCAGTTCCATCTGTTTTAACTTGTATTCCCACTCGCCGGTCATTTCGGGCGAAGCCAGCTCTGGAATTTCCAGTCCGCGCAGCAATGTAATCAACGCAAACGCTTTGGGGGTGGCCTGCAATTCTCGCCCCAGGCGCAGCAGATATTCTTCCGCAATCAGCTTTTCGATGGTAACGGCGCGCGTGGCCGGCGTGCCGAGGCCGCGTTCTTTCATCGCGTCGCGCAGTTCTTCGTCTTCCACCAGCTTGCCGGCGCCTTCCATCGCCGACAGCAGCGTCGCCTCGTTAAAACGCGCGGGCGGCTTGGTCTGCGTGGCAAGCACGTCGATTTTTTGGGTGTCGGCTTTTTCGCCTTTTTTCACCGCCACCAGGTTGGGTGAGTCACCGTCTTCGGCTGCCGCCTTGCCATGCACTTCCAGCCAGCCCGCGTTGACCAGCACCCTGCCCTCGCTCTTGAACGCTTCTTTTTCGACACGGGTGATGCGCGTGGTAACCATGTATTCCGCGCTCGGATAAAACACCGCGAGGAATTGGCGCACCACCAGGTCGTAGAGCTTATGCTCGATTTCGTTCAGCGCCTTGGGCGCTTGCGTGGTGGGGATGATGGCAAAGTGGTCGGAAATTTTGGCATTATTAAAGATGCGCTTGGTGGGTTTGACCCAGCCTTGTTTCAATATTTTTTTCGCGAACGCGCCGTACTCCGAAGCCGATAACACGCCGAGCGTTTCTTTCACCGTGTCCAGATAGTCTTCCGGCAACGCGCGGGCGTCGGTACGCGGATAGGTGAGTACTTTGTGTTTTTCGTAGAGCGATTGCGCCAGCGACAGCGTGGTGCGCGCGGAAAAACCAAAACGTCCGTTGGCGGCGCGCTGCAAGCTGGTCAAATCGAACAACAACGGCGATGCCTGCGTGGTGGGTTTGCTTTCCTCCTCGATCGTGCCGGGCTTGCCGTCGCATTTGGCCTTGATCGCCAGTGCGTCTTTCTCATTCCAGATGCGCTCGGCGCGCAGATCGGGATCGCCCTCGTCTTCTTTCTTGGCCCTGGCGAACTTTTCATCAGTCCAGCGGCCCATATACAAGCCAGCGGCAACGCCAAAGCTGCCGTGTACTTCCCAGTAATCTTTCGGCACAAAGCGTTTGATTTTCTCTTCGCGCTCAACCAGTATCGCCAGCGTCGGCGTTTGCACGCGACCGACGGGCGTTTTGTGAAATCCGCCGCTTTTGGAGTTGAATGCGGTCATCGCGCGCGTGCCGTTGATGCCCACCAGCCAGTCGGCTTCGGAGCGGCAGATCGCAGCGTCGGCCAGTGGCAGCATGTCTTCGTCGCTGCGCAGGTGTTTGAAACCTTCCTTGATCGAGCCCGCAGTCATCGATTGCAGCCACAAACGCTGCACCGGCTTTTTGCTGCCGGCGTGACTGGCGATATAACGAAAAATCAGCTCGCCCTCGCGCCCGGCATCGCAGGCGTTGATGACGCCGGTAACGTCCTTGCGCTTTAATAGCTTGGTCAGCAGTTTGAGGCGTGCCGCGGATTTCTCGATCGGCAGCAGATCAAAATGCGGTGGTATCACCGGCAGGTTGGCAAACGACCATTTGCCGCGCTTGACCTCGAATTCTTCGGGCACGGCGATCTGCACCAGATGGCCGACCGCGGACGACAGCACGAAATCGTCATTTTCAAAATAGTCGTCGTGGCGCTTGAAGCCGCCTAGCACGCGCGCTATATCGCCAGCCACCGAGGGCTTTTCAGCGATAATTAGTTGTTTTGACATGTTTTTTTCTGTGCGCTCATACTAAAAAGTAGCGAAAAATCGCAGGGTTCACCGCCTGAATAGCCTAATCTAGCGGTGCAAAAAGAGGCGCAGATAATAAGAACAAACCGGGTGCGAACGCAAGCGACTATCTCGCAACCGCGAAAAGTTAACCCCCCCTAACGTTAAATTAATATAATAAAAACAGATAGTTATAAAATTCTCTGCCACAAGCCGCCAGGTAGTGCTGCAACCACCCCTTGCAGCTCAAGCAGGATTAACGCAGCGCTGACCTCATGCACCGGCAGGCCGGCGCGGCCGGCCAGCGTGTCGATGTCGCAGGGGTCAAAGGCCAGGTGCGCCAACAGGGGGTGCCTGAACGTGTCTGTTTCAGCCCTGCCGTCCACGCCAGCGGGCAGCGGCAACCGCAGTTCCCCCAGGATGTCCGCTGCGTCGTCCACCAGCTTGGCGCCCTGTTTAATCAACACGTGGCAGCCCTTGGACAGGGTGGAGTGGATCGAGCCGGGGATCGCGAATACGTCTTTCCCCAATTCGTTACTGATGCGTGCGGTGATCAGCGAGCCGCTGGACAGCGCGGCCTCAACCACCAGGCAGCCGCGCGTCATGCCGCTGATCAAGCGGTTGCGGCGCGGGAAATTAGCGGCCAGCGGCGGCGTACCCAGGGCAAATTCGGACACCATCGCGCCTTTATCCGCTATGGCATGGGCCAAATCACGGTTGCGCGCGGGATACACTTTGTCCAGCCCGGTGCCAACGATGGCAATGGTAGACGACAATCCCGCCAGCCCGCCACGATGAGCGGCGGCGTCGATGCCGAGCGCCATTCCGCTCACCACACACAATCCCGCATTGCTGAGCGCAGTGGCGAACGATTCCGCAGTGAGTTTGCCCTGCGCGGTGGCGTTGCGGCTGCCGACGATGGCTATGGCAGGCTGATTGAGCAGTTCACGCCGGCCTTTCACGTACAGCAGCGGCGGCGGATCGGGGGTTTGCAGCAGCGCTTGCGGATATTCGGCGTCGGCGAGCGTGACGACATGATTGCTGGTGTCCGCCAGCCACGCCTCGACCGCTGCAGGGTCACCGTGCAGATCACCATCGAGTATGGCATCGGCGATTCTGCCGGTGACGACTGCGGTGAGCGCTACGCGGCTAGCGCCCAGCACTTGCTCGGGGCCGCCGAAGGCCAGCAGCAGTTTACGCAAGGCGTCACCGCCGAGCCCTGCGGTTAACGACAGGCGCAGCCATGCTGATAAATCAGGGGCAAGCGGCATGATGAACACTGCCCGCGCCGTGCAGCAGCCAGGCGGGAGCCGCGTGCAAGCGAATCAGGGCGTGGTAAATATGTCGTCGATAGCGACCGGCAGTTTCGATTGCATCACCAGCGCGAACGACGCACGCTCGAAGGAGCGGAACACCATCACCAGCCCATAACGCTCCTCGGGCAGCTTGGCTAAATCACTGTCGTTGAGCGGTTTTTGCAAACTGAAAACCGGACTGTCGCGCACATTGAGCTGTTCTTCAAAGTACGGGCGGCGGCTATCGGTGCCGGTAGGTCCGGTGCGCCCAAACATGGGACTGGTGCGCAGCGAGTAACGCGCGGTGTCGGGGCTGCGATAAAGCGCGAGTATGTGCCCGGCTTCGAGGCCATCCTTGGTGCCGCGCGACAGCGACACCACCGAATAGCGGCCGGTTTCGTACAGATTATCATTCAGCGACATCACGCGTCCCTTCACATTGCCGGGGGGTGCGCGCGGGACGTAGGCAAATATCGGCGCCTCTTTGACGATCGCAACCAGGCTGTCGCCGGTGTAGATTTCCTGCGTGGATCTGACAATTTCGATGCGGCTGATGTCGCCGAACTGGCGCACGCGTGCTTCGCCCAGGTACAAGCCGAGATAGCCGAGAGTGGCGCCGCTGTCGGGATCAACCAGTTTGTCGCCACGGCGGTAGATTTGCCAGTTTTCGCCTTTGTCCCTGCGCAGACCCTTGACATAAGCGATGTTGCCCGCGCCCACCGCCACACGCGATTCTTCCGTCGCTATGATTCTGGGCGCGCTGTCGAGCTCGTTTTCGCGTATCACCAGCGGACGCGAAATAAACGGCTCAATCACCGCCGGCGGTATGGTAGCCACGGCCTCGGCCAAATCTTCGGTGCGCACGCGCGGCGACAGCGCCACAGTTTCCACGCTGAGGCGGCCGGTGGTGCGATCCAGCACCAGCACGTCGCCCGGATAAATGCGGTGCGGATTGCGGATTTGCTCGCGATTCATATTCCACAACTGCGGCCAGTGCCAAGGCTTTTCGAGATAGCGCCCGGAAATACCCCACAAAGTGTCGCCGCGTTCCACGGTGTAACGCTCGGGTGCATCCGCCTTCAAACCCTGGAGCTGTTGTGCGCTCACACCCGCCGCAAACACCAGTGAAGCTGCCGAAGCAGCAACAGCCAGCAGCGATATAATCTTCAATTTCATGAGCATAGAGTCACCTCGACAAATATTCCGGTAGCAAAGCAGAGTACCAAACACACAGGCTTGTTAGCACTTGCTGGCTTGCCGCCATGTCGTTGCACTGATTTGTTGCACCGGCGCAACATCATACTTTGGTTTAAATTCTGCATCTAGTGGATTCTATTAGCAAGGTTTTTTGTGTCCAGGCTTTCCATTTTGCTGTACCCCGATGCGCGCCTGCACAGCGTAGCCCGGCCCGTGCTTGAAGTAAACGAAGAAATTCGTAAATTAATCAATGATATGGGTGAAACCATGTACGCCGCACCGGGTGTTGGTCTTGCCGCAACACAGGTTGACGTGCATCAGCGCGTGATAGTCATTGATACCTCGCCCGCGCGTGACCAATTACGTGTCTTTATCAACCCCGAAATCGTGCTGGCCAGCGGCGTCTCGGATTGCGAAGAAGGCTGTCTGTCAGTGCCCGGCGTTTACGAAAAAATACAGCGCTCGCAGCACATCCGCGTGCGCGCCCTCGGTGCCGACGGCGCGAGCTTTGAATACGAAGCGGACGGTATGGAGGCCGTCTGCATTCAGCATGAAATGGATCACCTCGATGGCAAAGTATTCGTCGAAAAACTGTCGCGGCTGAAACGGCAGCGTATCCTGGTCAAGATCAAGAAACAGCGGCGAGAGGAGGCCTAGAGTGGTTGCTGCTAAGCACGAGTTTCAATGCATAATACACTGATTTTAGATATAAATTAATCCTCTTAGCGTATCTTTGCGCCGCTGCAATAATGGTGTGGGCGCGTACGCAGTTGGTCAGCGCCACCTGGAAACCCAATGAAGCTGATTTTTGCCGGTACGCCGGCGTTCGCGGCGCTAGCGCTGGAAGCGCTGATCGCCGCCGGCCACGACCTTGTGTTAGTGCTTACTCAGCCCGACCGTCCGGCCGGTCGCGGCCTCAAACTAGCGCCCTCCGAAGTTAAAACATTTTCTCAAAAACAAAGACTTACCGTTGAGCAACCGATCACCCTCAAAACCGCAACTGCCCGCGCTTTGATCGCCGCCGCCAACGCTGATGCGATGATTGTTGCGGCCTACGGTATGATCTTGCCGCCAGACATTTTGCGCATCCCGCCTCTAGGCTGCATCAATATTCACGCCTCGCTGCTGCCGCGCTGGCGCGGCGCGGCGCCGATCCAGCGCGCCATTTTGGCCGGTGATGTTGAGATCGGCATCACCATTATGCAAATGGACGAAGGCCTCGATACCGGCAGCATTTTGTTACAGCGCGCCGTTGCCATCGGCGCAAATGAAACCGCCGGTGAACTGCACCAGCGGCTGGCCGCGCTGGGCGGCGAACTCATCGTCGAGGCGCTCCGCGATCTGCCAGCGCCGGTTAAACAAGACGCTGCTCTGGCATCCTATGCCGCCAAAATCACCAAGGCTGAAGCGCGCATCGACTGGTGCGCATCCGCTGTCGAAATCGACCGCAAAGTGCGAGCCTACAACCCGTTTCCCGGCGCGGTAACTGCACTGGGCGGCGAACGCATCAAAATCTGGCGTGCCGAAATCGCAGACCACGTGGCGTGCGCGCCCGGCACGGTGTGTGCTAACGCAGCGGATGCGCCGAATAAAATCGTCATCGCCTGCGGACGCGGTGCGCTCAAGCTGCTGGAATTGCAGCGCGCGGGCGGCAAACGTCTCGCCACTGCGCCTTTTCTGGCGGGATTTGCGCTGGCGCGCGGCGCGCGCCTTGGTGAACTGCCGGATTGATGCGCGACGCCCAATTGCTCGCGGTGAGCGTGCTGGAGCGTGTGGCGACGGGCCGCAATCTCGACACCGAACTGGCTGCTCTGTGGCGTCAAATGCGCCAAACGCCACCGGGTTCACAGGATACCCAGGGCCTGCAGGAAAACGCCCAACAGCGCGCACTGGTGCAGGACCTGTGCTACGGCGTGCTGCGGCACCGCGGGGCGCTCGACGCCATGCTCGCGCCCTTGCTGACCAAACCGCTGCGCGACGAGCGGCTGCGGCAGTTGCTGCGCATAGGTTTGTATCAACTGCAACACACACACGCCGCACCCCACGCGGTGGTCGATCAGGCCGTGTTAGCGTGTGAGACGCTGCCCGCGGTGGCCGCCAAGGGCTTAATCAACGCCGTGCTGCGCAGTTACCTGCGGCGCAAAACGGAATTGCGGGCCGTGTGCGATTTGAGCGATGTCGGCCGCTATTCGTTTCCATCATGGTGGATCGACAAAATGCGCGCGCAATATTCCCACCTGGATGCGCAACAGTTTGCCGACATGTTGCAAGCGGGCAACCAGCACGCGCCGCTGACGCTGCGCGTTAACCCGCGGCGCACCACGCGCGCCGATTATCTTGCGCTGCTGGCGGCGCAGGGCGTGTCCGCCACCGCACTTGAGCGCCACGCGGTGGTGCTGGAAAAACCCATGCCGGTACAACGTATCCCCGGATTCAGTGCAGGCCTTGTTTCCGTGCAGGACGCCTCGGCGCAGCGCGCGGCCATCCTGCTCGACACGCAACATGGCATGCGCGTGCTCGACGCCTGCGCCGCGCCCGGCGGCAAAACCGCGCATATTCTGGAGCTGGCGGACGCGACGCTCACCGCGCTGGATCACGATGCCGCGCGGCTGGCAAGAGTCAACGATAATCTGCAGCGGCTGGGTTTATCCGCCCGGGTGTTGCGTGGCGACGCCGCCGATCCCAGCTTCTGGTGGGACGGCGCGCCATTTGATCGCATCCTCGCCGATGTGCCGTGTTCGGGCTCGGGCGTGACGCGGCGTCATCCCGACATCAAGTGGACGCGGCGCGAAGCGGACATCGCACAGTTCGCCGCGAGCCAGCAAGCGATTATCGACGCCCTGTGGCGGCTGTTGGCTGCTGGTGGTAAATTCCTGTATGTGACGTGTTCTGTGTTCAGGGAAGAAAATCACCTGCAGGTCGCGCGCTTTATCGAGCGTCATGCCGATGCCCAACCACTGACACTTCCCTTCGATGAATTTCCAGCCGCCACCGTACCACAGGAACAACTCGCGGGCCAGATACTGCCGGATGCCGTTCACGATGGGTTCTATTACGCGCTACTGCAAAAAAATTAGCGTTACACTGCTGCGTCTCATCATGGTGGGCGTGGCCACCGTGGGACTATGGGGCGCGGGCGCGGCGCAGGGCGAAGGCATCGGCGTGCGCAAGGCCGCACTCACTGCGTCCGACGAGGGTTATCTGCTGGAAGCCGAATTCGACATCCGCCTCACGCCCGCGCTCGACGACGCGCTGCACAAGGGGGTGCCGCTGTATTTCACGCTCGAATTCGAGCTGATACGCGCCCGCTGGTACTGGACCAACGAAAAAATCGCCTCGCTGCAACAGCA
>CAMBCF010000084.1 GCA_945864585.1 Bordetella parapertussis
TGCTCGAAATGATAGCCCTTGGTCTTGAGCGTGTTGTTGTTCTCGTTCTCGATTTTCCAGCGGGCGCGACCGGCTTTGGCCACGAGTTCGACATTGTTCTCGTCGATGCGATGGGAACTCGCCCAGGCATTGCGGTATGCCACGGTGCCGTCTTCGCGGGTGGTGATCAGTTCACACCAGTTCACCAGCAGGGCATCGTCGCTGTCGCGAAGCGGCACCTCGTTCAGGTAACGATAAGTATCGGTGAAGTGCTTCTTGCCGCGGCGGCGGGTGCGGGTAAGAGTTCCGATCTGGCCGCTGCGGGTGAAATCGGCCACCCATTCGTAGACGGCGGCATGGGAATCGGGCTTGCAGGTGAAGATGAAGTCCATCTTCGCGTCGATAGTGCGCTGGCAGAAGGGCTGATGGCTGTGGGAATTTCACAAAGTGCATCACTCCGCCGAAGTGCTAACGCCGATGACCAGTTTCCGGGCACACCCGATTGATCTTGCGGTAATGGCCTGCGCACCCGCTGTCACCACCGGCATCCTGGCCTGGTTGTTCCACCGCTTCGTCGACAACAGCGTCGGGTTTTACACCTTTCTCGGTCTGCACATACTGTTTTGGATAGGCAATCTTGTCGGCAACCTGCGGCACTGGCAGGTGTGGTTATCTTATGGCCAGACCCTCAACCGTTGGCTCATCAGCCCTGCGCACCACCAGTTGCACCACAGCGCCGAACCGCGCCACTGGGCTGCAATCGCGGTTTCGAACTGGCGGTGTGGGACCGGCTGTATGGCACGCTCTATGTGCCATCGAATCAACCCGAAACCTTCCGCATGGGGCTCGGCGACGAAACCGACGGCCGCTGGCGCAGCGTGGCGCGCCTCTATTTCTGGCCGTTTGGCCTGCTCTTTAAGCGCTTTAAACAGGCGCGCAAGATAAACGTTAAGTAACTGTTTTATAAGGTTTTTTTATTTCGTGGCGCTCCGCATACGCCAGCCACGCCACCGACAGTGTCTGCAACAACCAGCACAGCGCAAACGACGCGCGATAGCCCTCGACCGCATAGCGCCCATCGACCACCGGCCACAGGCTGATGATGGCGCCCACGCCGAACTGCACCAGGAACGCCAGCGAAAACATCACCAGATTCAGCGCCGTCACCACGCGCCCGGTAAGTTCAGAGGAAAAGCGATTCGCCAGCAGCGGATACGACAATGATCCAAACGCCGAGAACCCGAGAAACAGCGCCCAGTACACCAACGCGCCACTGCGGTAGCCAAACACGATGGGCAACATCGCCACCGTGCAAGCCACACAGCCCACGAAATAAATCAGTACCGGCGACACGCCACGCGACGTCAGGCGGTCGGATAAGGTGCCGCATAACACGCCACCCACGCCGAACGCTGCTGCCAGGATCAACAATTGATCAGCCATGCCGGCGCGATCCAGCCCCGCCACATCACGCATCCACGGGCCAGCCCAGAGTCCCATCAAACCAATCGCCACACCCTGCACAAAGGTCGCCGCGAAGCTGATGGACCAGAAGCCGCGGCTGCGAAATATCGTGCGCATGACCGCAATCTGCTCGCCTAGCGTCGTGCGCGTTTTCAGCGCAGGCTTCTCCGGCACCAACGCAAATATCGCGGCGCTCGAGCAAATAGCAAGCAGCGCGAACAGCAGGAAAATCGAACGCCAATCCATTACCCGCAACAGCAGCTCAACCGGCTTGGTGGCAGACAACGCGCCGGTTGACCCCACCAGCAGCATCCAGCCGAACAGTGTTGCCGTGCGCTCGCGCGGAAACCAGATCACAAACGCCGTCATCGACGACATCAGGCACACCGCCACGCCCATACCGAGCAACGCGCGGCCGAGCAGCAAACCTGGTATTCCCGACGCCTGCGAGAACACCAACGCACCTGCCGCAGCCACCAGCAGCATGGTGGCGTTAACGCGGCGCGGGCCATAGCGATCCATCAACATGCCGAGCGGCAATTGCGCGCCGGCAAAGGTGATGAAATACGCACTGGTAAGCAGCCCCAGCATGCCGGGCGACAGGCCGAACTGCTGCGTGAGTTCCGGGAATACCACGGAATTAACATTACGAAACAGGAACGAGCAGTAGTAGCCCGCCGCGAACGGCAGGAACACCAAGGCCAGCAGGCGTGCTCCCGCCGGAGCGGTGCGGGAAGAATTCGAGCTCAAACCCTATTCCTTGGCAAAAGCGGCAAGTGTAAGTGAGGATACTATGGGGCCCGAAGAAAATTTCGTGCGGTTGACCATTTACCGCGCAGGGCATAGATTGCTGCCTGGTGTGAAATGGTGTTTGCAAGCCCCTTTGCAGCCACTGACCGCAACCCAAAACCCAACCGAAACTTCTTTGCCAAAAGCAAAGCAGTCACGACCCTAGAATCTACACAACCGCTCGTTTAGGAGGAGCGCTCTGTGAAATTTCTGCTGCGTTTGTCAGGTCTGATTGATGCGATGAATGAACGCTTGAGCACCATCGCCGACTGGCTGGTGCTGCTGTCGTGCGCTATCAGCGCCGGCAATGCGTTCTCGCGTTACGCGTTCAGCATCAGCTCCAACGCCTGGCTGGAAATTCAATGGTATATGTTCGGCGCACTGGTCATGCTCGGCGCATCCTATACGCTTAAAAGGAACGAGCACGTACGGGTTGACATCGTCTACGCCAACGTGTCGACGCGCCGCCAGATCGGCATCGACATATTCGGCACGATCCTGTTCCTGCTGCCCGCCACATTGATCATGGCCTACCTGTCATGGCCCATATTCCACAATGCCTGGGTCGAAAACGAGATCTCCAGCAATGCCGGCGGCCTGGTGCGCTGGCCGATCAAGATCTTTCTGCCGCTGGGTTTTGCACTGTTGAGCCTGCAGGGCGTCTCCGAGCTGATCAAGCGCATCGCCATGCTCACTGGGCACATGCAGGCCGACCTGCATTACGAAAGACCGCTGCAATGATCCCACGCGAGCTGATGGCGCCCTTGATGTTCGGGGGCCTGGTGGTGTTCATGCTGATCGGCTACCCGGTGGCGTTCTCGCTCGCGGCGGTGGGCCTGTCGTTCGCGATCGTTGCCATACACGCGGGCTTCTTCGACTTCAGCCTGATGCAAGCGCTGCCCGAGCGCGTGTTCGGCATCATGGCCAACGACATCCTGCTTGCGATCCCGTTTTTTACGCTGATGGGCGCAATCCTTGAGCGTTGCGGCCTCGCTGAGGACCTGCTTGACGGGCTCGGCCAACTGTTCGGCCCGGTGCGCGGTGGCCTCGGCTACGCGGTGATTGTGGTCGGCGCGATTCTCGGCGCCATCACCGGGACGGTCGCCGCCTCGGTGATCGCGATGGGGCTGATATCGCTGCCGGTAATGATGCGTTATGGCTACGACATGAAGTTCGCGACCGGCGTGATCGCAGCGTCGGGCACCATCACCCAGCTGATTCCGCCCTCGCTGGTGCTGATCGTGCTCGCCGACCAGCTCGGCCGTTCGGTCGGCGACATGTACGCGGGCGCCTGGGGTCCGAGCCTGGTGCAGGTAATCCTGTTCAGCCTCTATGTGTTGGGCGTGAGCATCGTCAAGCCGCAATGGGTGCCCGGCATTCCGCCGGAGTCGCGCACTATCACCGGCTGGCCGCTGGTGAAAAAGTGCCTGTGGGGAATCGTGCCGTCGATAGTGCTGATATTCCTCGTGCTCGGCACCATTTTCCTCGGCCTGGCGACACCTACCGAGGCCGGCGCCATGGGCATGGTCGGTTCGATTGTGCTGGCAGTGCTGCATCGCAAGGAATTCTCGCGGCGCGGCAAGTGTGCTGCGGTAATCGCAGCGATCGCCATCACCGTGATTTCCGTGCTGGCGGGGATTGCCTGGGCGGATGCATCGATGCCTTCGGCGCTGGTCGCGACGGCACAAAAAATATTTGCGACCACCCGCATACCGCTGTTCATCGTTTTCTACGCGGGGCTGGGAGTCCTGCTTTGGGAAGCCGTAGTCATCAGCGAACTGCGGAGCCTTGTCATGCAAGCCTCGCGCTCGACCATGCGCATCACCGCGATGGTGATCTTTATCCTGATCGGATCAACCATTTTTACGCTGGTGTTTCGCGGCGTGGATGGCGACCTGTGGATTGAACACCTGCTCTCTGGGTTGCCGGGCGGCAAGGTCGGCTTCCTGATATTCGTAAACGTGTTTGTCTTTGTTCTCGCCTTCTTTCTCGATTTTTTCGAGATCGCCTTCATCATAGTCCCGCTGCTGGCGCCGGTCGCAGCCAAACTCGGCATCGACCTGATCTGGTTCGGCGTGCTGTTGTGCGTGAATATGCAGACTTCGTTCATGCATCCGCCGTTCGGCTTCGCGCTGTTTTACCTGCGCGGGATTGCACCCAAGGAAGTGAAAAGCTCTGCCATCTACTGGGGCGCGATACCCTGGGTGGTGCTGCAGCTGATCATGGTGGGCATCGTGATCGCATGGCCCGGCCTGGTCACGGGAATGCTCGACAAGGGTACGGGTGTGGATCCGGTCAAGATGCAGATGGAGATACCAAAATCGGAGTACCAGAGCAAGGACCAGGATGAAGGAACGCCGCCGCCCGACTTCAGCGCTCCCGCCAAGAAATAAAAAACCCCGTTGCAGCGGGGTTTGAGGGGCGCTGGCGCTACGGCTACTTGATGGGCATGCTGCCCAGTTTCGAGTTGAAGGCGTAGTTGTCGTAGCTTTGTTCGGCCACCCGGAACCACAGAAATTGCTCGTCGCGGAACTTCTTCCACTCGGGGTAGATGCGCTTGAAATGCGCACTTTTTGCAGCCATTTCGCCGTACACCTCGTAGGAAGCCTTTTCCGCCGCTTCCATCACCGATCGCGGGAATGGTTTCAGGATGGTGCCGCTCGCTACCAGCCGGCGCAGTGCCGGCGGATTCAGCGCGTCGTACTTGGCCGGCATCCACTGGTTCACCTCGCCACAGGCTGCGGTTAACGCGGCCTGGTAGGGTTTCGGCAGTTCGTTCCATTTTTTTTCGTTTACCAATGCCATCACCATTGGCCCGCCCTCCCAGAAGCCCGGGTAGCAGTAGTACTTGGCAACCTTATGGAAACCGAGCTTCTCGTCATCGTACGGGCCCACCCACTCCGCCGCGTCGAGCGTGCCCCTTTCGAGGGCGGGATAGATGTCGGGGGCGGCGAGTTGCTGTGGCACAACGCCCAGCTTGGCCATGATCAGCCCAGCCATGCCGCCAATGCGCATCTTGACGCCCTTCAGGTCGGCCAGCGACTTGATCTCCTTGCGCCACCAGCCGCCCATCTGGCAGCCGGTATTACCGGCCAGCAGCGCAATGCAACCGTAGTCCTTGAATAAGGGCGCCATCGCCTCTGTGCCGCCACCGAAGTTCCACCACGCATTCTGCTGCCGGGTATTGCCGCCAAAACATACCGCCGTGCCGAAGGCGAACGCGGGATCCTTGCCGAAATAGTAGTACGGCGCGGTGTGGCCTATCTCCACCGTGCCCGCCTGGACGGCATCCAGCACCTGCAACCCCGGCACGATTTCGCCGGCCGCAAACACACGGATTTGAAACCTGCCGTCGGTAATCTCGCCGACGCGCCTGGCAATAAACTCGACACCGCCGAACAGCGTGTCCAGACTCTTCGGCCAGCTTGCCGCGAGGCGCCAGGTAATCGCCGGCAATTGCGCTGTGCCCGCCGGCGCCTGCGCTGCAACGATGGCCGGCGCAGCAGCCGCACCGGCTGCCAGACCAAGACCAGCCTTCTTAAGAAAAGAACGTCTTTGCATGTCAATCCTCCTCGCGATGTGGAAAACCAGGGAATGTTGCGCTGACTACTACATAAGTTGGGTGCAGATTATCACGCTATTCGCGTCATCGTCGCAAGCTGCCGAGCATCGTATTGCCGCTCATTCAGCGCGTTATCACCACATTTCTCACGCCAGTTCCCGGCTCAAAAGCCGCGCACCCGCTGCAAGCGCCTGTAACTTCGCTTCCGCGACCGAACGCGCCATCGGCGCCATGCCGCAATTGGTGCAGCCATGCAGATGTTCGACGGGTACATACTTTAACGCCTCGCGCAGCGTCGCCGCTACCTGTTGCGGGGTCTCGAGCATGCTCGATGCCACGTCAATCGCGCCTACCAGCACATCCTTGCCCTTCAGCAGGCTGATCAACTCGATGGGCACATGGGAGTTCGCGCATTCGAGCGATACCTGCTTGATCGAACTTTTCGACAACAGCGGAAACGTTGATTCGTACTGCCGCCACTGTCCGCCCAGGGTTTTTTTCCAGTCGTCATTGGCTTTGATGCCGTATCCATAACAGATGTGAACCGCGGTAGTGCAAGTCAGGCCAGCGGCAGCGCATTCAAGCGCGGCAATACCCCAGTCACGCACCTCTTCCAGATAAACGTTAAACGCGGGTTCGTCAAACTGTATGATGTCTGCACCGCATGCGACTAATTCTCTCGCTTCTGCGTTGAGCAAATCGGCCAGCGCGAACGCGAGCTTGGCGCGATCTTTGTAGTAGTCGTCGGCCAGGGTGTCGACCATGGTCATCGGCCCCGGCAGGGTGAATTTGAGCTTGTGCGTGGTATTGGCGCGAGCGAATCGCACATCGTCACCGTGCACTGACTGCCGGCGCACCACCGGCGCAATCACCGTCGGACAATCTGCCTCATAGCGGTCGGCTCGTATGCCGATGCGTTTTAACTTGCCAAAATCGACGCCATCCACGCCCTGTAAAAAACCATGCACAAAGTGCGTGCGCGTCTGTTCGCCATCACCGACGATATCGATGCCCGCCCGCTCCTGCATCTTGAGCGCTGCGCGCACTGCGTCGCGTTTGCCCTCCGCCAGTTGCGCGCCTTCCAGTTGCCACGGCGCCCACAGCACTTCGGGCTTCGCCAGCCACGACGGTTTCGGCAAGCTGCCAACGATAGTGGTTTTAATGTGCGCCATGAAACCCTCTCAGTGAAAGTACAACCCGCCATTCATCAAATAGGCCTGTGCCGTGCGTTATATCATACGCCCCTACATTTCACCCCTATAGGAATCCACCATGCCCAAAGCCCGGCTCCCCACTGGCATCGAAATGCATTACGAAATCGACGACTACACCGACCCGTGGAAAAAATCCGAAGCTGTGTTAATGCTCCACGGCAATCTTGAATGCGGCGCCGCGTGGTATGCGTGGGTGCCGGTGCTGGCGCGGCATTTCAGGGTGATACGGCCCGACATGCGCGGCTACGGGCAGTCGACGCCGCCGGTGCCTGCTGATTTCCTGTGGACGATAGATGTCCCGATCGACGACTTTATCAAACTGATGGATCACTTGGGCATCGACAAATTTCACCTGATCGCCGCTAAAATCGGCGGCTTCATCGCGCGCCGTTTTGCCGCGCGCTTTCCCGAGCGTGTGCTGAGCCTGACGGTGATCGGCACACCGCCGCCGGTTTACGACACCGCCGCGCGCGTCGAATCGCTGACCAAAGATATTGCCGACAACGGCATCGAGCCGTGGGCGCGGCGCACCATGAGCGGCCGCCTGGGCAAAAATTTCCCGTCCGCGGGCGCCGAGTGGTGGATACAGATGATGGCGCGCACCCCGGTGTCAACCCAGCTTTGTTTTGTGAAAAATATTCCAAAGGCTGATATTACCGCCGACCTGCCGCGCATCAAATGCCCCACGCTGGTTATCACCACCGAGGGCAGCGCGCTGGGCTCCGTGGAATCGATGCGCCAGTGGCAGGTGACCATACCCAATTCACACTTGCTGGTGCTGCCCGGCGATTCGTACCACGCTGCAGCCAGTGACGCTGAAGTTTGCGCGCAGGAAACGCTGAAGTTCATGCGCGCCGCAAGTCTTACTTAACCAGCAAAGCGAGCGGCGTCAATTCGGTGTAACGGCGGGCGCTGATGCCGTTCAACTCGTTTTTCGGGACGCCAGACCGGCTGGGCGCTAACCGCAGTCGCGAACAGTAAGGCAATGGTCGATATCGCAGCGCTCCTCATCGGATGCCTCCTGTGATTTTCACCAGCAATCGCTGGGCGGGGCACCGCTCCCGCTTCGGTGATCATAGCTTCAGTGCGCTTTAAGCCCTGCTGTCTGTATCACCTTCGCCCACTTGTCGAATTCGGATTTCATGTAAGCGCCGAATGCCTCGGGTGAGCTGGTGCGAACATCGAGCCCCTGAGTAGTCAAGATTTGCTTAACATCCGCGGAATTAAGTGCGCGCGTGATTTCTGTGTGATAACGCCTGATGATATCCGGCGGCGTTTTGGCCACGGTCACAAAACCATACCAGTTGTCCGCCTCGTACCCCGGCAAGCCGGTCTCCGCGGCAGTGGGCAAATCCGGCAATGCCGACGAGCGCCGCGCGGTGGTTACCGCCAGCGCGCGTATCTTGCCTGCCTTGGCCTGCGGCACCGCGGTTGCGGCCGACGCAAATACCACCTGCACCTGCCCCGCGATCAGGTCTATCATCACCGGCGCGCCGCCCTTGTACGGCACATGCACCATCTTGCCGCCCACCATGTTGAGATAAAGCTCGGTCGCCAGATGACCGGCATTGCCCGCGCCAGACGATCCGTAACTCAATTTATCGGGATTGGCCTTTACAAAATGACTTAGTTCCTGCAGCGTCTTGAAGGGCGTGGAGGCATTGACCGCAATGATATTCCCCTGCGAACTGGCCAGCGTTATCGGCGCAAAATCACGCAACGGGTGATAGCTGAGTCCGTTGTAGAGATTGGTATTCACCGCCAATCCGCCCAGTGAACTGCATAACAGCGTGTAGCCATCGGGCGTTGACTTCGCGACGATCTCCGAGGCCACACTGCCTGCGGCGCCCCCACGATTATCCACAATCACCTGCTGACCAAACACAGCACCGAGCTTTGGCGCGATCGCGCGTGAAACCATATCCAGCCCGCCACCGGCGGCGGCGGCCGAGATCAAGCGAATCGGACGGGTAGGGAAATCCGCCGCCCACGCCGGGCTGGCCAATGCAGCCAGCAACAGGCTCGAAGTAACACCCAACGTTTTCGTTTTTGATGGCAGCATGATTCGTATATATAATCCAAAGAGTGGCGAATGGCGCGAGCCTACCGTGAGGTTCGCTGAGATGCAAGCACCGCTGGGCGCAGCGCAAATCAAAGCATGTTACGGCGGCATGTGATGTTAAATCCAGCCGCATCCGTGACCATCGTGCGCAGGTGTCAAAACCTATCCGCCATCACCCTGGCTAACCGACGTACAATTAGCGCTCGTATTAAACAAGACTTTTAAAAATATTCCGAGGAAACACCATGAAAAATAAAACGACAACACTGCTTACGCTGCTTGCAACCAGCATCGCGCCGTTACCCGCGCTCGCGCAAACTTTCCCCACCAAACCGATACGCATGCTGGTGGGCTTCGCACCCGGCGGCGGCACCGATACCGCCGCGCGTGCCATAGCCGCCAAGCTCTCCGAACGTGTCGGTCAATCGGTCATAATCGACAATCGTCCCGGCGCCGCCGGCAATATCGCGACCGAGCTCACCGTCAGCGCCGTACCCGACGGCCACACGCTTTTGCTCGGTTCCATCGCGTCGTTTGCAGTTAATCCCAGCCTTTACAAAAAGTTGCCGTTCGATCCGCTAAAGGATCTGGCGCCACTTACGCGGGCGGCGGATTCAACCAACATTCTGGTTACGCATCCATCCGTTCAGGCCAGGAGCGTGAAGGAACTCATTGCGCTGGCCAAGACCCGCACCCTGAACGCCGGCTCGTCGGGCATCGGCGGCACCGGCCACCTTGCGATAGAGCTTTTCAATCTGCAAACCGGCGCGAAAATGACGCATGTGCCGTATAAGGGCGGCGGCCCCGCCATCATCGACCTGCTCGCCGGCAACATCCACCTCATTTTCGCCACCGCTGCCAGTGCTGTGCAGCACGTCAAAGCCGGAAAAATCAATGCGCTCGGCGTCACCACCTTGAAACGCTGGTCGTTCATGTCGGATATCCCGACCATCGCCGAAGCGGGCATTGCGGGATTTGAAACCAATAACTGGTACGGCTACATGGTGCCGCTGCAAACGCCACGGCCCATCATCGACCGGCTTAACAGGGAAATCACCGCCATCCTGCTACTGCCGGACGTGAAGGATTTTCTGTTTCGCCAGGGCATGGACGTCGCGCCCGGTACGCCGGAAGATTTCGCCAAATACATCAAATCGGAGACCGTGAAGTGGGAAAAAGTGATCAAAGCTGCCGGACTCTATAAGTCGAACTGATGCGCCCCATTACTTACGCGCGCTGCGAATTGTGTCGAGGACCGGCAACAGATAGGTCAGGAAACGCTCGGGGTCCTCGCTCATCGGAAAGTGTCCGAGTCCCTGCATGATCACGGCTTGCGTACCCTTGATGCGTCGCGCTAGATCACGGGTGTCGTCGGGCGTGCAGGAATAGTCGTATTCGCCCGACAGCAGATAAAGCGGACAGCGCGCGGTATCGATCTCTTCGACCCGCGCGCGGATGTCGCCGTCCCTGGTGTAGAAATGAAGGTCGCCCTTGAACACACCGGGCCCGCCCTGCATGTAGTGCCACAGCGTCTCCCAGCGTTCTGCCTGTGGGCTGCGTGGCCCCATCAGGCCTGAAACAATTCCCGCCGCGACTTCACCGCCATGCACGTCCGGACGATGCAGCCAATCGAGATCATAGTAAGGCTCGACGTGAGCGCCCGCCTGCAGGCCGATGATTGCGCCGAAACGCTGTGGATACTCCAGTGCCAGGTGCAACGCGATGCGTCCGCCGATCGAACAACCCATCGCCACCGGACGCTCGAGTTGCAGTGCGTTCACTACCGTCATGATGATGTCGAGGTAATTGCGCGACGTGAGTTGGTAATCCGCGTTGTGCCAGCCCGCAGGCGGCGATGACTTGCCGTGCCACGGCAGGTCAAACGCAATTACGCGAAAGTGTTGCAGGATGTGCGGCGCGTTAAGGATACCCCGGTACTGGCGCGTGTCGGCGCCTGCCGTGTGCAGACACAGCAAGGGTATGCCCGCACCCGCCTCCTCCAAATACAAGCGATGCGGCTTGCCCAGCAAGTCGAGATTCAGGTAGCGGCCAGTGACCGGTTCGAAGCACGCACTCATGCTGCCGCCTCACTCGGCCGCAGCGCCGCCATCACGTCCTTAAAATAAAGCAGATTAGACATCAACGGATGCAGATTACCCTCCATGCGCAGTGCGCGGCGCTTGACCAGTGCAAACAAGTCGTGAAATCCGGGCGCAGGGGACGCCTGCCAGTATTGTTCCCACGTCTCGCGCGAAGCACGCAACGCAAACGTCCATGACGGCATCGCGAACGGGCCGCGTGTCACCGCGGTTATGCGTCCCCCGCTGATCTTGACCAACCAGACTACATCGCCGACTTCGACCAGAAAAGTGGTCTCGACGAAGCGCCCGCGCCATACGAGACTTTCGTTGGCGTTTACCCGTTGTGCAAGTTGCTCCATAGCGTTGCATTCCGTTGCTGGGTGTCAGGGCGCAAAGTATACTCCCGGCCATTTCCACCACGAAACTTAGGCGCTATTCAGACATGGACACACGCAGTGATTTGCGCCAGCGCGGCGAGGCCATGCGCGCGCGCCTGTTCGGTGCGGATGCATCCGCCACCGCGAGCAGCGATGCCGTCCCCAACTTTCGCGATCTCATCTCCGAAACAGAATTCGGCAGCGTATGGTGCCGCCCCGGCCTCGCGCTGCCGCAGCGCATGGTATGCACGCTGGCGGCACTGGCTTCGCTGCAACGCCAGCCGGCATTGCGCCGCTACGTCGGCGCTGCGCTCAACATCGGTCTCGACGCCGTGGCCATTCAGGAAGTTTTAATCCAGATTGGCATCTACGCCGGCTTCACCGCATCCGAAGAAGCATTGGATAGCGCCGCCAGCGTGTTCACGCAACGCGGCATAACCATTCCCGTGCAAGCACTGCGCGACGATGCGCTCGACACGCTGTCCGCGCAAGGCTACGCACTGCTCAAAACCCTGCACCGCGATGACGGCAACAAAGGCTATGCGTCTCCTGAAAATACGGTTACCGCTGCGCTGTATGCTGTCGCCATCCAGTATGGTTACGGTGAAATCTGGTTTCGACCCGGCCTCGAACAGCGCCAGCGCGTGCTGTGCTCGGTGGCAAGCTTCACCGCGCTGCGCCTTGAGGGCCAGGTTAGGAAATTCGGGCAGGCCGCACTGAATCTCGGCCTCACCCGCAGCGAAGTCATCGAGGCCGTCATCCAGACCGCACCGTTCAGCGGCTACGCGCCGGCACTCAACGCGCTCGCGGCCCTGAGCGAGGTGCTGCGGCCGGTGTGACCATGCCTATCGCAAATGGGGTCAGGGTAGAATGCACTGATGTTTTATTAAAAACTCAACAAAAACAATAGGTTACATTACTATTTCGCGTCTGACCCCATTATGTTTCGAAACACCACGTGTTATGGGAAGCGTACCTTTCTGCTCAGTCAACAGCAACCTCATCACCCACCCGAATCTCACCACCCGCGCTCGTCAACATCCCCACGCCAAACGTCGGCTCGCGCTGCGCAAACGCTTTGACCAGCGTTTGCATCACTTGCAAGTCGCGCTCGCCGGTCAACGGATTGGCGTGCGTGGCAAGACAGCGCACCTTGGGCACTACGCTTTCAAACGCGACATTGCCCACGCGCAGCCTGCGGCCCACCCACGCTTGTTCTTCCCACGCGGCCACGCCTTCGATTACGATGTTATGACGAAAGCGCAATTCGTCAAGATTCGCATCGCCCAGTGCCGCGCCTGCGGACGCCAAACTTTCACGGCTGTGCAGCGTGACCTGCCCCGCTTGGTTGTCCTGATAACGTGGCGTCGCGCCATCGCCCACCAGCTTCAACGGCAGGCGCGCAGGCTGCCCTTGCAAAGGATTTTCCGCCAGCGACAAGACGTAGCCGGTAATCGCATCCACCAGCCGCTGGCGCCCGGCCTCGTCCAGGGAGTCGTTCGCAAGAACTTGATTTTCAGAAGAAATACTTAACCGTTGCCAATGATCGTCAAATCGCACATGGAGTCGCGCAAGGCCCGGCGTGTTCGCCAGTACCACGCCGTGGTATTTGCGGCACCACGCGGTGTCAGCCACCGGCGCATCCGCAAACCGGAAATTCAGCACTCTGTCACCTGCGACTCTTCCACCGGGCAACACCGCGATGCGCTCTACTGGCTCCGGCGTGAAACCTTTGACCGGGTAACGGTACAGTGCGCTAACTTTTGGCATAGTGATTCCTCTTTGATGCCTATTTTACGTCGCGCCGCATGGGCACAATAACGCCGCTAGCGATTTTCACGATGGCTACACCGCATGCGCATGGTTGAATAGTGTTCAGGATAGCCGCGCTAAAACACGCACGTGCGACAAGTACGTCAAGCGGAATGCAATTATTTTAGCGTAAACTTCCCCACCTGAATTCATTTATCAAGGAGCGAACATGGAACTGAACAACAGCATCGGCGTTACCAGCACCGGCGACATGGGACAAGGTGTGGCCATGTGTATCAAGGCCATGGGTTTTAACGTGTGCATGGCCACGGATGGCCGCAGCTCACGCACCCGGGCACTCGGCGAAAAAGCCGGTCTCACCGACTGCGGCTCGTTGGAAAAACTGGTGCAGACCTGTGACATGGTGCTGTCCGTGCTCGACCCCGGCGCCGCCGTCACCAACGCGCGCGCCATCGCCGCCGCGTGCAAAGCAACTTCGCGCAAAATCGTATTCGTCGAATGCAACGCCGTCGCACCGCAAACCATGACTGAAATCACCGGCATCATGAACGCTGCGGGCTGCACCGTCGTCGACGCCGGCATCGTCGGCCCGCCGCCGCGCGGCGCCGCCAAACAACGCTTTTATGTATCAGGCCCGCACGCGCACCTGATGAACCGCATCAACAGCGCGCAAATCAACGTGCGCGTAGCCGGCGAAAAAATCGGCGACGCTTCCGCAGTGAAAATGTGTTACGCCGCTCTCACCAAAGGCAGTGTCGCACTCGGCACCGAATTGCTCATCGCCGCGCGCAAGCTGGGTATTGACAAGACGCTCGAAGCGGAATTCAAGAGCAGCCAGGCCGAGCTGCACGAATCCGTGTTAAGCCGCTCGTCCCGCATGCCATTCAAGGCTTATCGCTGGGTGCCCGAGATGAATGAAATCGCAAAAACTTTTGAAGGTGTAGGACTGACGCCGCGCATGTTCCAGGGCGCAGCGGACATGTACGCCCAAATCGCCACCACACCCCAGGGTAAAGAATCCCCCGAACAAGCACGCGACAAAAACCGCAGCGGTAGCGACGTGATTAACGGATTGGCGGATTCCATATAAACTGCTGTTTCGAATTAGAAATCCTATCATAAACACACCCTTTTGAATCACGGAAGCGCACCAGTATGATTCGCGCACGCTCGCTTAAGCGCCAGATTATTGTGCAGTTCGTGGCAATTTTGCTGCCACTGATTGCGGTGCTGATCTATCAAACCACGGCGGATCACATGCGCGCGCAAGCCAGTGACCGCGTGGCGCAGCGGGCTGTGCTGACTATCCAGGCCTCTACCCAATACCAGCATTTCGTCGACGGCGCCGCGGAAGCGGTTGAGAGCGGCAGCCTCGCACCCAATGCCCGGCTCGCTCTGGATTCGTCGCTGCATAAAGTCGAAGCGCTGGGCCTGTTCGGCAACCGGCCCGAAGTCGCCGCCGCGCGCGATCATTTGCTGACCATTCAATCGCTGATACCGGCAAACGCCCCGCTGGCACAACTGTGGCCGCACCGCGCGCGCGTCAATGCGGCTGGCGCACAGATCACGGCGCTCGCTAAAATTGCTCGGGCCGAAGAGGCTGCCCTGGTGCGCGAGGCTGTAGATGCGGCGCGCCGGGAAATTTACAGCGTCGTCGGCGCCGCGCTGCTGTCTTTGCTGCTGACGCTGCTCTTCATCGTGCGCATGATACGGGGCCTGACCAATCCCCTGCAGCGCGCTGTCTCCGCGGCGCGCGCCATTGCGAGCGGCGATCTCGACGACAGTCTGCCTCTCGACACACGCGGCGATATCGACGGCTTGATCGCTTCGCTTGATCACATGCGCTCAAGCTTGAGGCAAAACCGCGCCGCGTTGCTGGATCATCAACACGAGCTGGAATCACGCGTCGAAGAAAGAACACTCAAGCTCAACGAAAAATTCCAGGAACTCGAAGAAAGCCAGTCCAGCCTGGCCGAAGCGCAACACCTCGCACAATTGGGTAATTGGTCCTGGGATCCGGCGCTGCAGCGTGGGCGATGGTCGGACGAAATGTACCATGTGCTGGGTTATGCGCCGGGGGCCTGCGCGCCAGACTGGGAGAATCTGCTGGCACTGGCGGACGTACGCGAGCACGCGCTGTTGCGCGAACAAATGCGCGCATTGTTGGCGGCGCCCGGATCGTTCGCGTCGGATATTCACGTCACCACGCCCGAAGGTCTGTACCGGGTGATACACAGTCAAACCACTTCCACGGCAAATGCCGACGCTACGATCGCGCGCTTATATGGCACGATACACGACATCACGGAGCGCAAGAACGCCGAGGACAAAATGCACTACCTCGCCATGTACGATGCGCTCACGGGCTTGCCTAATCGACAGTTGTTTTACCAGCAACTGGAAAAGACGGTGGCGCGCGCGCATCGCAACAGCGAGCATATCGCCATCATGTTCATCGATCTGGATCGCTTCAAGCGCATCAACGACACGCTGGGACATGCGGCTGGCGATATGTTGCTGCGCGAAGTTGCAGCACGGCTGAACCAATGCGTGCGCACCACCGACACCGTGAGCCGTGACAGCGAAGCGGATTTGCACGAGGGCAGCGTGGCGCGGCTCGCGGGCGACGAATTCACCGTGACCCTGGACAAGCTGGCCGCACCGCAGGACGCGGCGCGTGTGGCGCGGCGCATAATTGCCGAGCTAGCACGCCCTTTCATGCTGAGCGGACAAGAGGTGGTGGTGACCACCAGCATCGGTGTGTCGGTGTATCCCGAAGATGGCGAGGAAGCGGAAATTCTGCTGAAGAACGCCGATGTGGCGATGTATCAGGCCAAGAACTTGGGACGCAATGCCTATCAATTTTTCGCTGGCGAAATGAACAACACCGCGGTGGAGCGGTTGCGGCTCGAAAATGATCTTCGCAACGCCATGGCGCGCCGGCAGCTTTCGCTGCACTACCAGATCAAAATTGATGTGCGCGATGGCGGCATCGCCGGTGTGGAGGCGTTGATGCGCTGGCAACATCCGCAACTGGGTATGGTGCCGCCGGTGACCTTCATCCCGATTGCCGAGGATATCGGCTTGATCGTAAACTTCGGTGAATGGGCGCTTGAAGAAGCGTGCCGCCAGATCAAGGCATGGCAGGATGCCGGGTTGCCGAGCGTGGCCATAGCGGTCAACCTTGCCAGCCCGAGTTTTCGCCAGGCTGACCTCGTTGCGCAGGTGACTTCGGCGCTGCAGCGCCATAACGTTCCTCCCGCCAATTTGTGCATCGAAACCACCGAAAGCATATTGATGCGCGATGCCGGCGCCACCCTGTCGACGCTAAAGCAGTTGCGCGAACTCGGTGTGAAAATTTCTATCGACGATTTCGGCACCGGCTATTCGTCGTTGAGCTATTTACGGCGGTTTCCAATAAACCAATTGAAAATAGACCGCTCGTTCGTCAACGATCTCGCGGTGAACAGTGACAATACCGCCATTATCGACGCGATTGTCTCGCTGACGCGCAGCCTGAATCTCGAGGTAGTCGCCGAAGGCGTGGAAACCGTGGAACAAGCGCGTCTGCTGGCGCGCCAGGGATGCTACATCATGCAGGGTTATTTTTTCAGCGAGGCTGTGCCTGCGGAAACATTGACGCAGATGCTTGCGCAGGGTACCGCGTTCAACCGGCGCATACTGGAATCATTGGGTAATACCTGAAAAGTAACGATCGCGGCGGCACTACTGTCCAGGACAGGAACTAACCCTTGGTGCGGCTGCGATACTCGCCCGTGCGGGTGTCAATTTCAATCTTGTCACCCGTGGCGCAAAATAGCGGCACCGAAATTTCGTAACCGGTTTTTAATTTGGCGGGCTTTAGTACTTTGCCCGAGGTATCACCGCGCACCGCCGGCTCAGTGTAAATAATTTCGCGCACCAGGGTTTGCGGAATCTCCACGGAAATCGGCGCCTCGTTGTACAGCACCACTGCGACCGGCATGCCCTCTTCCAGGTAATGCAGTGCGTCACCCATGTTTTCCTGATCCACTTCGAACTGATTGAATTCGGCATCCATGAACACATACGAGGGCTCGGCAAAATAGGAATATGTGACTTCCTTGCGCTCAAGCACCACCATGTCGAACTTTTCGTCCGCGCGATAGACGGTTTCCGTGCCGGTGCCGGTGAGCAGATTCTTGAGCTTCATTTTAACTACCGAGGCGTTGCGCCCCGATTTGCTGAACTCGGCCTTTTGCACCACCATCGGGTCTTTGCCGACCATCAGCACATTACCGGCCCTGATTTCCTGAGCAATTTTCATCACTACCCTCGCGTGCCGCAAAAATGTTTGTGGAAAGCCCTGAATTATATCCTTTTTTGGCTAAATTTTACGAGGTTGCCTGCGGCCTCGCCCAGGCGCAGCAGGCGCTTCTGCCACTCACCCAGCGCGCGCTGCTGCACTAGACGCACGCCGGCAAAGGCATGCCACGCCTCGGCAAGCGGCGGCGCGCCTTCTACGCCATTCCATGCCTGCCATAATTCCGCCACCGCCCGCGCGGCAGGTTGCGGCAACGCTGCGCCGTATAGCGCCAAAAATGCATTCAGCTTCACCACATGCGCCTTTTCTTCCTGCGGGTAGATGTGCCACACGAACGGCCGCCCCGCCCACTGCGCACGCACGAAGGAGTCTTCGCCGCGCACGAAATTGATGTCACAGGACCACAATAGCGTGTCGTAATGCGCCTGCGGCACGAACGGTAGGAAGCGTAATTCGAGGTTGCCGCGGGTGTGCCGGTCCGCCGCGCCCGCATCGAACTCGTCACGCACACGCAACGCCAGCGGCCCTTCGGGAATCGCCACCACTGCCGGCGCCGCGCCCTGCGCCAGAGTATCCAGCAGCACGCGGTACGGCGCGTGCGGGTAGGCGAATAGCGACACCATCAATGCTGCAGTCGGCGCCGGGTCAAACCCCAGGCGCGCCCAGTATTCCTGTCGCGCGCGCGCATCGAATGCGTCACGCCGTCCCAGCAAATCGCGCTCACGCAGCACCCCGCCCGAGCCTTCGGTGACGCCCGGGAAAAAAAAATATCGCGGCAAATCCAATCGCGGATGGGGCGACGGCAGGCCGTGGTGTTCACGCACCCACGGCTCCGCGCTTAAATACTCCAGCACGATCCACAGTGATTTTTTTTCCCGAGCCGCCATCGTGGCCAAATAGCGCGGCGGCAAACCACAGCCGAAGGCTTCGATCACGACCTCGGCGGGTTGCGCAAAGTCGGCCGCTTCGCCGCCTTGAAAAACCGTGACCCCCTGCACGGCTTGACGCGGCGCGACGGTATCAATTTCGGAACACAAGGCGCGCAGGCTTTCAATGCCATCCACCCACAGACGCACCGTCGCGCCGTGCTCTTGCGCCAGCTGCCGCGCCAGACGCCAGCTCACGCCGATATCGCCGAAATTATCGATGACGCGGCAAAAAATATCCCAGCTACGCGGATACATGCGCTACAAAGGCCGGCAGGAGTTAGGAACGCACAGCCGCCGGACGCTCAGGCGCCCAGCACCAGCGACCGCAACGCGTCGCGCGCGATGGGCGCCGGCGGCGAGATTTCCACCCAACGCAAGCCAGCGGATGCCACGCATGCCGCCGCGAACGCAGTCGAGTCGGCTGCTGCGCCGCTGCGCGCGCCACAGCGCACCGCCACCAGCGGCGTGAGCGATTTATCGCAAATCAAATAATCGACGAACACCACCGGTATCAGCCATAACAATGTGTTCAACATGGCCTGTCCTTCGCGCGCTACGCACGAGCGGCCGGCGTGCGCTCGCGCAGTCGTCGCCGATCCAGCCACCACGCCAACGCCGGCAGCGCCAGAAAACCGCCGGGCATCAGCAGCAGCACCAAATAGGGGCTAAGCGCGGAAATGCGCTTGAGGTGCAGCGTGAGTTGCGCCTTGTCTTCGCGCGACCATTTCTGATTATTGCGCGGCTTCATCAGCAGCGACATCAAGCCGCGCACTGCGCTCATCTCGCTCACCAGGCAGCGTTTTTCGCGCCCCGTCAGCTCACGTATGCTGTGCAGGACGCGGAACGTTCCTTTGCTCAGACTCCCGATACTCGGCATGATTATTGTACTTATTTTTTCAGAGCGGCTTCAAATACCCGTTGTGCTGCAGCCATTGCCGCGCAACGCGCCAGCCGCGCCAAATCACCCAGCCTCTGCTGGCCCAGCGCAACAGGTTGCGCCGGCCCAGCACCACCACCGACAATGCCGCCACGGCCGCGATCCACGGCCGTTCTTTAACAAAACGCGCCGCCATCACCGCTTTGTCGGCCGCTGCGAAGGGTTTTTCAAGTTGGGCGCCGCACAAGGCAATTTGATCACGTTGCATTTCGATGCGCGTGAACAAACGTTCTTTATGTATTGCAAGCGCCAGGGTTTGAGCAGCGGACATTTCAGGGTTGAGACGCAGGTGATGACAAACGCTCGCCGTCCTTGCGTAATTGCGCGAAGCTGGCCGCGAACAATTTCGATTTCACCTTCGCGCGGCTGCGCGCCACCAGCATACAAGCCACGCCGCTGATCAGATACACCAGCGCGATCAATCCCGCGACCAGCACGCGGTGGGATTCCCAATACAGCAGGATCACAAACAATGTCAGCACCACCACTGCCAGCGCCAGAAAAAACGCACCCGCCATGGCAAATGCCGTGATGCCGGCGACCCGCAGTTTTTCT
>CAMBCF010000085.1 GCA_945864585.1 Bordetella parapertussis
TTCAATCGACGCTTCTACCCCTTCAACGCCTTCCGCTCCCTGCTTGGCATCGCGGGTAAAGTTACCGCGCCAACCTATGCCGATCTTTATGCCAAAAAATCACGGCCCACTACATCTAGTAGGTGTGTGTGACAACCCGATAAGCACGCTACGAACCAGGGGTCGTGGGTTCAAATCCTGCCGGGCGCGCCCATATTCTGCTTATATAGTGCGTGTGGGAATTTCCGTTCTTATGGTTGGCAAAATAGTTATATAAAAACTAATAAAAACAATGGAGAAAAATATTGTAAAGTTTTGCCAAGAGTTATATTAAGTTATTGATTTTATTAGATAACAACGCTGAATGGGGTGCAGGTGGTCGGAGGTTCAAATCCTCTCGCCCCGACCAATAAAGTTGTGTATTCACGCGGGCTTGATGCCGCCCTTGACGAACACGCGCTTTCCGGTGTCGTGAAATACCGAGCGCTGTTCTTCTGCCGTCAGCAACACCGCTGAGTTGAGAAAGCGCCGCACCATCTCTTTGTAAGTGCCGGACGACGTGCCAATGTCGGAGCCCCACATCACATGATCGGCGCCGTACAGATCCACCGCGCGGCGCAGCAGCCTGTCCGCCGGGATGTTCTCTTCGCGGCAGATGTCGAGATTGATCGACGTGAACTTGAAGTAAATGTTTTTCTCCCGCGCCAGAGTTTCATAGCGTTGGTCGAGGCCGAAGTGTTCATCGCCTCCTTTTCCGTCGCCCGGCATCTCCGGTTCGAGTAGATGATCGAGCACAATACGAATGTCCGGATAGCGCTGCGCCAGCGCGACGATGGCCGGTATCGACGGCCGCCTGGATTGCCTATCACCCCCGGCGGCCGATAGGGCGCGTCAGCCGCGCGCTGCATCGGGTTGCGCGGATAACGCACCTGGTCATCGGCAACCAGATGGGCGTGTGAATCAAATAACAACGGACGCGTTGCAGCGTTGGTCATCGTTTGGGATTCCTGTCGAGTGATTGCCGATCCAGTGGCCTTCGATTACAGCACGTTCAGCAATGCGTTTGCATTTCGGCTCGCTGATCTTGTCGCCGAGTACGAAGAAGGTGCTGCGAATGTTCTCACGCGCAAGCAGCTCCAGCACAGCAGGCGTGGTGTCAGGGTCGGGGCCGTTATCAAAAGTCAGCGTGAGGTCAAACACGTTAAATTTGTCCCGCTAATAGCGTGTGCATCGGTAAACCCTGCGCGATTATGTCGGCTATCGCGGCGCACATCATGATGTATGTGCTTAATTTCAGCCGCGGCATGCAGCGTTTTTTCCCGCAGCAACTGCGGCGTGAGTGGGCGCGTCCGCCCACCGACACCGGCGTTATTGCGTTAGCCGAAGCGAGCGCACTCGTCGTGGGTGTGGGTGGCATCGGCGCGGAAGCCGCTCGACTCGCCAGTGCATTTGGCATGCGTGTGATTGGCATTGACGCGCGTCGCGAAAGCCCGCCACCGGGCGTGGCGCAACTGCATCGTCCGGAGGATTTGGACGAATTGCTGCCGCAGGCGGACTTCGTCATTCTGACCGTTCCACATACGCCCGCCACTGAAGGGTTTTCCGACCGCTCGCGGTTCCGTCGCATAAAGCCTACGGCGTTTTTCATTAACATCGGCCGCGGCAAAACCGTTCGGCTCGATGACCTGACACACGCGCTCAAAGACGGCGATATCGCAGGCGCGGGCCTTGACGTGTTCGAGAACGAGCCGTTGCCCGCAGAACACCCCTTGTGGACCATGCCGGGTGTTATCATCACGCCGCACATGGCAGGCTTCGGGCCGCACGTAAACGAGCGACGCTACGAAATCATTGTGGATAACTGCCGCCGGTTTATGCAGGGCAAACCGCTACGCAACATTGTCGACAAACAGAATTGGTTCTGACTATGAAGACGATCCTGATGACGGGCGCCGCTGGGCGCATCGGAACCTTTCTGCGGCCCGAGTTGGCCGGAAAGTACAAGCTTCGGCTGTCGGATAACAAGCCGATTCGTGACCTGCAGCCCGGCGAGACTTTTATGCGCGCGGACATCACCAAACTCTCCGACATGCTGAGGGTTACCAAGGGCGTGGATGCCGTGGTGCACTTTGGCGGGCAGTCGGGCGAACACGACTGGGAGCACATACTTTCGGCAAACATCGTTGGTTTTTATAACGCGCTGGAAGCAGCGCGCAGAAACGGGGTCAAGCGATTCCTGGTCGCGACCTCTAATCACGCAGTCGGGTTTTACCGCTGCGATCAGGTCATCGACCACCGCGTCTATCCCAAGCCGGACAGTCGCTATGGCGTATCCAAGGTATTCAACGAGGCGCTCGCCAGTCTCTACGCCGACCGCTATGGCATGCAGATATTCTGCATGCGCATAGGCAACGTGAATTCAGAGCCGATTGATCGGCGCCGGCTCGCCATCTGGATCAGCGCGCGCGACATGGCTCAGCTGGTCACCATCGGCATCGAACAAGCGGATCTGCGCTTCGAAGTCGTTTATGGCATTTCGGACAACGCCCGTGCCTGGTTCGACAACGCCAATGCCCGTCGCTTGGGCTATCGGCCACAGGATAGGAGCGAGAAGTACGCCGAGGATACCCTGAAGCGCGACGGTCCCCCGGGAACATCGCCTGCGGACATCTACCAGGGCGGCGGTCATTGCATGTCCGAAGGCGGAACACGCAGCCGCCTCGCGACCGTGCGCGACGCCACACCCAAGGCAAGGCGTAGCGCATCCACGTCGAAAGTGTTGGCACGAAAAACTCCCGTGCATGGTAAATCAGCAGTTAACCCGCGACGAGCATCTAACAAGGCCAGCAAAAATGCTGCCGCCAAGCGTGGTTAAGGTTTGGCGCCAGATAGCCTGCCGGCGAATTCAAGCAAGCATGTCATGCTAGTTACCCTAGCACAATGATATCCATGCTGCATTGCGTTGGGATTGCAAGTTATGGGCTTTGCATTCTGCGCCACAATCGCGATAATACATGGCGTGTTGCGCGGGGTTGGGCGCACCCAGGTATCCAATTTAAAATATTCATCGACAGGAGAAATTTAATATGACCTACCAAGGCATGATTGCTGAAACCATTTCGATCAACGGCAACAATGGCGAACCCATATCCGCCTATGTTGCGCGTCCGCTGGGCGCGGGGCCGTTTCCAGGCGTTGTGATGCTCCATCACATTCCCGGCTGGGACGAGTGGAATTTCGAAACCGCGCGCCGGTTTGCACACCACGGCTATGCGGTGATCTGTCACAATATGTTTCATCGCGCGGGCGAGGGCAAATCGGACGACATCGCGGCCAAAGTGCGCGCCGAGGGCGGTATTCCCGACGCGCAGGCCATGGGCGATACCGCGGGTGCGGTGAAGTGGCTGCGTGCCCAGCCGTGGCTGAGTGGCAAGGTTGGCATGTTCGGTTCCTGCTCAGCAGGACGGCAAACGTTCCTCTACGCGTGCACGCACAAGGACATCGACTGCGCAGTCGAGCTGTGGGGCGGTCGCGTGGTGATGGCCAAGGAAGACTTGAATCCGAAGATGCCCGTCGCACCCATCGATCTCACCAGCGGTTTGTCGTGCCCGTTGTTGGGCATCTTCGGCAACGATGACAAGGCGCCCTCGCCGGAGCAGGTTAACCAGCATGAGGCGGAGTTGAAGAAGCACGGCAAGAATTACGAGTTCCATCGCTATGACGGTGCAGGCCACGGTATTTTCTACTACGACCGGCCGATGTATCGTATAGAACAGGCGTTGGATGGATGGAAAAAGGTGTATGCGTTCTTCGAGAAATATCTCACGAAATAGGCGTCAGTAAGCGATGTGTACTTCCATCCTTGAGATCGTCAAGACTGATGGCATGGGCAAGGGTGGTGAAGGATGGATAGACCTCACGCATGCCGTGGTGTCCTACGACCATCCGCACCACGCCATGTTCGAAGACGCCATTACGTTAGACTTCGTGAACTCGGCCCTGGGACCGGGTTCACGCATTGCGCTGGAGATTTCGCTCGCTGCGGCAAAGGAATTTTCCGTTGCGCTACAGCGCGCGATAGCGCAGGCGGAGTATGGCGGGCGGGGCGGTGGAAGTTACGATGCAGTCCGCTAGGGAATTCCCGGCAGCATTATGATTGCTGCAGGTGATGAAGTAGCGGGGATCCGGCTTCGGGATATCTGAGCGTTTTTGTTGCTAATGCAGGCAGCCCGCGCAGCGGCGGGCTGTCACGCGAGCTTTCTACTCTTCTGCCGGCAAGTAGCCGCTGGGCACGATGCATGCGCCCATGCCTGCTGCAGTGACCGCGCCCTTCTGGTTGGTGCCGCTTACCTCCACGGTGACACGGGTGCCATCAGCTTCCTTCGCGGTCGCGGTGACCTTGCCGGTAAAAGTGACAGAATCTCCCGGACGCACCGGCCGCAGAAATCGCAGGTCCACCATGCCCCCGCCGTTGTATACGTCCGCGCCAAAGTAACGGCGCAACAGCTCCGTAGCGAACGTCAGCGACATGCGGCCGGATGCTACAGTGCTGGCCGTGCCCAGGGTACTACGGGCGGTCTCCAGATCGGTAAATTGACTCGGACCTTTTGCGCCGCCGCTCTTCTCAAACGCATTGATGGCGTCTTGCGTCATATGCTTGGTCAGCGGCGGCAACGCGTCGCCCACTGTGTAGTTGCGCACTATTGCCATTTTTTTCCTACCTCCGAAGGCTGCTTGAGCTCATGGGTGATGACGCGATCGAGCAAACGGCCATCTTCGTCAACCGACACCGCCTGGGTGACGATGTAGTTTTTGCCGCGACGCGCATACTTGTCGGCAATCCATGCCTGGACCGTAATACGCTTGCCGGGAATCGGCGGGTTGTAGCAGTAAAACGCGCAGCGCGCATTCACCGAGCCGTCGTCGTGATACACCAGGTGATACGGGCGCACATCCACTTTTTGTGAGATGGTGGGGAAGGCTGCCTCGGGATCCATGACGCCTTTGCGGAATTCGTCGACCATCTCTTGCGTTAAAACATAGGACAAGGTGGGCAGTCTCTCGCCGATCACGAGCGCCTCCCAATCGAGTAACTTGGTACTGTGTTCTCCGTGCGGCTGTGCCATGCTGGCTTCCTCTCTTTGAGCAGACTTACCAGCCTTATAGTAAACCATTCCGTGCCCGGTGCAGAGGTGATGGATCGTCAGAGTGAACGTGAACGCATGGTGGAAGCGGCCGTCAACGGGCCACGATGCGCCTGCCCGTGATACGCTGTGCGCATCGTCAATTTTCGTGTGGTTTCCCTGCCCGTCCATGAATGCTCCTGTCGAGCGCTACACCGCTACCGCGATCGCGTTGCATTGGGTGATGTTCATTCTGATCGCGTGCGGTTTCGCGCTGGCGGTCTATATGACAGGACTCAAGCTCTCGCCGCTGAAGCTGAAGCTCGTCGCTTGGCACAAGTGGATCGGCGTCACAGTGTTCCTGCTGGCGGTTGTGCGGCTCGCGTGGCGCATGACGCACCCGCCGCCGCCGCTTCCTCCCGCGATGCCGGCGTGGCAACGGCGTGCCGCTGCGATGAGTCACGTGGCGCTCTATGCTCTTATCCTGACGATACCGCTGACGGGATGGCTGATGAGTTCGGCTTTCGGCGTGGCCACGCTCTATCTTGGACTGGTGCCGCTGCCCAATCCCCTTGCGGCGGACAAGGCGCTGGCGGAACTATTGCGCAGCGTGCATGTCTTTTTGAACTATAGCTTGCTGACGCTGGTGGTGTTGCATGTGCTGGCGGCAATCAAGCATCATGTTGTCGATCGCGATAACGTGCTTACCAGAATGCTGTTTATCGGAAAGGGATGAATCGCGCATGCACAGATTGAAAGCACGCGCTCAGAGAATGCTTCTGAGCCTGCTGTTGCTGAGTGGCGGGCTTGCCGCGATTGCGCCGGCAAGCGCGCAGCCGGTGCTCTATGACAAGAGCCGCGTCAGCGCCGTATCGCGGCAGATGAACATTCCGGTCGAAGCGCAGTTCAGAAAGTTCAGCGCAGAGATTGCGTTCGATGCGGCGAAACCAGAAATGAGCAAAGCGCGCATCGAGATCGAGGTCGGCAGCTTCGACATCGGCAATACTGAAATCAACGATGACGTGAAGGGACGGCAGTGGTTCGACGCCAAGACCCATCCCAAGGCGACGTTCGTTGCATCGACCGTTCGCGCGCTTGGCGGCGGGCGTTTCGAAGCGCGCGGTCCGCTGACGATCAAGGGAAAAACGCTGGAGGTGACGGCGCCGTTTACCTGGAAGGAGGAGGGCGGCACGGGTATTTACGAAGGCCAGTTTCCAATCAGGCGTCTGTTGTATAACATTGGCGAGGGCGTGTGGAAGGACACGGATACCGTGGCCGATGAAGTGCTGGTCAAATTCCGGCTGCTGGTCGCGAAAGCGCCTGCGGCAGTGAAAAAATAGTCCTATCTATTGCACTGGATCGATATTCGCAACCGACATTGAGAGGATTTTCATGCTTCGTTCCGTGCTACTGCTTGCCGCTGCTGCTGCCGCGTTTCCTGCGCAATCACAGGAAGTCTATGTCGCTGATCCCAACCACACCTATGCGTATTTTGCTACCGGACACCTTGGCATCTCGTGGCAGCGCGGACGGTTCAACCGGACCGAGGCGAAAATAGCGCTGGATCGTGCTGCGAAAACCGGAACCATCGAGGTCGCGATCGCCATGTCTTCGGTGGACACCGGGCACGAAGCCCGCGACAAGCATTTGCGCAGCGAGGATTATCTTGACGTCGAACGGCATCCGACGATGACGTTCAAGTCCAATCGCCTGCGCTTCAACGGCGATGTACTCGCCGGCGCTGATGGGGATTTGACGATCATGGGAATCACTAAACCGGTGACTCTCAACGTGACCTCATTTCGTTGCCAGTTGCATCCGGTTAACAAGCGCGAGATGTGCGGGGCCGAAGCCGACACCGCGATCAAGCGCAGCGAGTTTGGAATCAAGCGCGGCGCGGTAGGAATCGGCGACGAGGTTAAGATCACAATCCAGATCGAGGCGTTCAAGCAGTAACGTGTTTGATTGCCGCGGCTACCTGGTACGAATCAAATCCGAGGAGAAAACCCCATGCATGCCGTGATCAGGAGATTGTGTTGTTGGCTAACGCCCGTTGTGCTCGCGTCCAACACGGCGGTGCTGGCGCAGGAGAAACCGGCCAACTATCCGCTGCGACCGATTCGCATCGTTGTGACCGTATCCCCTGGCGCAGGCGCCGATGCGATCGCGCGCGCCGCAGCGCAGATGTTGACCGAGCGTTGGGGCCAAACTGTTGTGGTGGATAACCGGGCCGGCGGTAGTGGCGTAATAGCCACCGAGTTGGTTGCAAGGGCGGCGCCTGACGGTTACACGCTTCTCAGCTACGCAGACAGCCTCTTGTTTCTCGGCGCGACCAAGCGTGTGCCTTTTGACGTTCTCAAGGCATTCGATCCGATCGTTATGATGACCGCTCAGCCCTACATCCTCGTCGTCGGCCTGAATCTGCCCGTCGAGTCACTGAAGGAGCTTGTTGCCTACTCAGCAAAGCAACCGCTAACGTATGGAAGCTCGGGCATCGGCGGCACGGTCCATCTGGGGATGGAACGGCTGGCCTTACTCACCGGCGCGAAGTTAAGGCACGTTCCCTATAAGGGCACAGCGCCGTCCATTGTTGCAGTCATAGGCGGGGAGATTCATATGGTTGCCGGAAGTTCGATCGCAGCGACCGCCGCGATCAGGACCGGTAAAGTGCGTGCGCTGGCTGCGATGGGACTCACGCGCATACCGGCCCTGCCTGATCTGCCGACAATCGCCGAGCAGGGTGTGCCCGGCTTCAAGATCACCAATCGCTACATCCTGTTTGCGCCGGCGGGCACCCCTCGCCCGATCGTTGCCGCGATTCGTCGCGTCGTGGGTGATGGGATGCATTCCCCACAGATGGCGCAGCGGCTCGCATCCGAAGGTGCGCAACCCGGTGATCGCATGACGCCCGACGAACTCAGGGCGTCAATGGCGCGCGAATATGTTGAAATAGAGCAGCAGGTGAAACAACTCAACTTGAAGTTTTTTTAGCAGTTGCTTGGACGCGGTGCGTCACCTATTGATTTCATTTAATGCCGAATGGTATATATAAAATATTATATAAAATCAAGTGCTTACATAACTTACTCAAGGCGAGTCTGAGATTCTGCCGGTAACAGGAAACGCTTTCGACGCAGCGACGGTAATGCGCGCGTGGATACCGCGCCAGACAGCGCGAGTCACCACATGTGGTTGAGCAGTTCCAAAAGTTCGGATTGGTGTTTCACTTTGCGCGCATTCTGATGCAGGTAGAAGTCTCCCATCGCATGGTGCGCGATGCGCTCGATGTCCGGCTGTGGAATGTTGGCGTCGCGCAGACGCACGGGCATGCCTAGGCGCCGATAAAAATCTTCGATGAAATCCGGTGCGCGCGTCGCCGCCTCCTTCTGCGGCAGCCCGTTGCCGACGCCCAGCGCCTGCGCCAGCCGCGCCAGCCCGGCAGCGGTCTGCTCAAGATTAAAACGCAAGCCCCACGCCGTGGTCAGCGAACTGGAATCGCCGTGGCTCAGGTTTTCGTACAGCGTGTCGATGACATGACCTAATGACGAAATAATGCCGAACGCGCGCCCGCGCATGCTGTCCAGCGCGCGGTTACTCAAAAACGACGCCGCGACCAGATTGATGCGCGCGGTGGTGTTGTTCGGGTCGGTGCGGATCAGCGGCAGGCTTTCCAGCGATAGCCGCAGGGCGTGCAGCAAATCTGCGAGCGCAAGGGGATTGATCCTCGGCGATGCCGCGCCAGCCACTATGCCGCTCAACGCCGATGCGGCCGTACTCAAATAAAGATCAGCCGGCGCTGTCAGCAGGGCATCCTCATCCCAGATCATCGCGGCAGGGCGTGTCTTGGGGTCGAACAACTCCAGGCGGTGATTGCTCTCGGTATCCTTGACTGCCGTGCCCGCCCGCGTCATCGCCGTGCTCGGCGTAGTCAGCACCAGGATATTCGGAATCTTCGGCGCCATCAGCTTGGGACTTACGGGCGCCTGGCCGGGCGGGTACTGCGTACAAATCTCGTGAATATCGCCCTTTTCGGCGAGCAGGATAATGATCGCGCGGGCAGTCACCATCGCACTGCCGCCACCAACGGCTACGATGAGATCGGCCCCAGCCTCACGCGCGGCAGCAGCGCCGGCACGCACCGACGGCAGCGGTGACGATACTTCCACGCCATCAAAGACACCCGCAAACCTGTCACCGAGGTTTGCCTGAACGCGGGCAATCAGATCGGTTTTGTGCGCAACCGATTTTCCGCACACCACGAAAGCCCGCTTTGCTTTGGTACGAGTCACTTCTCCACGCAGTTCATTCAGGGCATCCTTGCCCGCGTGGATGCTCAAAGGGAACGAGCGGTGTTTAAAGGGGAGGGCAGCTTCCATAGGGCGTTCCTTGCTTGTGTTTAAAATTCCTATCCCCTGGTGCGGGTGGCGGGCATTCGAGTCGAATAGGGGTGGCGTGAAGATTAGTCCACCCGCGCCCCCGAAGCCTTAACAATCTTGCCCCACTTCGCCAGGTCATCGCGTATGCGTTTTGCAAATTCTTCCGGCGTGCTGCTCATGGCTTCGGCGCCTTGTGCCGCGAGGCGCTCCTTCACGTCCGCTATTTCCGCCATCGTGCGCAGTTCCTGATTCAGGCGACTGATGATCGGCTTGGGCGTGGCAGCGGGGGCGAGCAGACCGTACCACACGGTGATGTCAAAACCGGGTATGCCCGATTCGGCCACCGTCGGCAAGTCCGGCACCAGCACCGAGCGCTGCAACGAGGTCACCGCCAGCGCGCGCAGACGGTTGGCTTTTATCATCGGCATTACCGAGGGCATGTTGGTGATGATCATCGCCACTTGTCCGCTCACCACATCTATTATCGCCGGTCCCGTGCCTTTGTAAGGCACGTGCTGAATATCGATACCCGCTGCCTGCTTTAAGAGTTCGCCACCGAGATGTGCCGAAGAACCGCTGCCCGGAGAGGCAAATTGCAGCTGGCCCGGCTTGGCCTTGGCGAGTGCGATCAACTCCTTGACGGACTTCGCGGCGATAGAGTTGCCTACCACCAGCATGCTGGGCGTCGATGCCAGCAGGCTCAAGGGCGCCAGGTCTTTTACGGTGTCGAACGGCAATTTTTTGTGCAGGCTGGCATTGATGCAAAGGGTGCTCACCGTGCCGATCAGCAGGGTGTGGCCGTCGGCATTGGCCCTGACGGCCATTTCGGTGCCGATAATGCCGCCGGCGCCGCCGCGATTATCGACCACCACTTGCATGCGAAAAACATCGGTGAACCGCTGCGCCACCATGCGCCCCATGATGTCGGTACCGCCGCCGGGCGGAAACGGCACGATAACGCGCATCGGGCGCAGCGGAAAGCTTTCGGCGGCGAGTGCGTTCGCGGCGGCGCTGCAAGCGGCGAGCAGCGCAGCGGTGGTAAGCCGCATGAGAGGCGTACGGGTCACGCGCGGTGTACTCCCAGTTCAGCCATTGCACGGATGGCAATTTCACATAAATCGGATTCGATACTCATGATTCAGAACTTTGTTGAGAGACCCATCCTACGATTTGAGCGCTTCCGACCACCACGGATAATCCGCCGGCTTGCCGGTTTCCACCGCGCGTATCCACGGATAATCGCCGGCCTGCCCGAAGCCATGCACCGGGTGGCTGCCGGAGCGTAGCGCTTCGAGAAAGCCGAGCTCTTCGAGGCGCACGTTGCCGAGATTGACCTCGGTACCGAACAGCGACACCAGCCAGAATTGCAGCGTGCGGCGCGGCACCATTTCACGCAGCGGTGACACTTCGAAAATGATGCGCTGCTGGCCAACTTCCTTCGCTACGCGCAGTACTTGTTGTGTGCCGGTTTCGCGACTTTCCAGCAAATCCTCGGCGGTCTCGCCCATCACGCGGCGCAGCAAGTGGCCTTCCCAATACACGTAAGACGCGCCGGCATTGAGCAGCGCCAGCATTTCCTTGACGGTGACTTCTTCGTCCACCACCTTCTCGCTGCGGCGCGTGGTGTCGCCCTCGATGAATTTCTTGCCCACTTCGCCGAACACGGTGAAATCGAGATCCTTGGCGTATTTAACGAAATCCGTCTCGCGCTGCATGTCGCGCGCCGCGGTGGTAGCGGTGCTGGAGACTTCGATCACCGAAAAGCCGAGATCAGCCATTTTTTCCATGACCTTTTTTTCGTTGCCCTGAATGCGCGCGATTTCCATGAATATGCCGCCGGGCTGCACTTTGACGTTGTAGTGGTTGTAGACCTCGATCTTTTTGCGGATTTCTTTTTCGGGCGCGCGCAGGTGCGGATCCCACAGCTTCACCACGTCGAGATATTCACCGTACTGCGCCAGCATGCTTTCGCAAAAAGTGGTCGGCCAGCCGGTATCCATCACCATGGTGATACCTTCGGCGCGCGGTTTTTTCGAGCGTTCGGGCCATTGAATACCGAGAAAATCCTGCAAGGTTTGATCCATCGATTTCTCCACGATATGAGCAGTATGTCGCACGGTCAGCGTAGCGGACGGCGGTCAGGATAGTGGCCTGGAGGCGCCAGCGCAAGCGGTGTGGACTGGCGACTGCGCGTTTCGCGGCGATGCCTTTTTCAGTGCCCCATGGTACATGGTATTCTGTCGATTCGAGAAATTTTCCGAAGGTGAGCATTCATGGAACAAAGTGGTAATTTCACCAGCCGTGAGACGGTGCATGTCGGGCACGAAGCACGCTTAGCTGTCGCGTCATCGCGGGAGCGCACCCGCTGCGCTCCAAAAATGCCTGTCATGCGAATGAAGCGCTGGCACGAGATCGCGCTATGAGCCGGTTGCCGCTTGAGGGTATGCGCGTCGTCGAATTTGGGCAGATCATCTCGGGGCCGACGGCAGGTTTGATTTTTGGCGACATGGGGGCCGACGTGGTCAAAGTGGAGCCGATAGATGCGGGAACGCCGAGCCGGCCTAACAACCTGCGAAATGGTTCCTTCTTTTACTTCAATCGCAACAAACGCGGTATCGCGGTGAACATCACCACGCCCGAGGGGCTCGAGGTGGCGCTGCGGCTGGTCAAGCGTGCGGACATACTGATCGAGAACATGGCGCCAGGCACCATGGATCGATTGGGGCTGGGCTATGCCAGCATGCGTGAACACAATCCGCGCCTCGTCTACTGCAGCATCAAGGGCTATCTGACCGGTCCCTACCAGTCGCGAACGCTGATGGATGAGCCGGGACAAATGGCGTCGGGTCTCGCGTACATGACGGGTCTTCCCGGCCAGCCACTGCGCGCTGGCGCGTCGGTGGTGGATATCGGCGCCGCCACCTACGCAGTCATCGGCGTGATGGCTGCCTTGCTGGAACGGCAAACCACAGGGAAAGGACAGCACATCACAGGCGGGCTGTTCGAAACCGCATTGTTTTTTGTGGGACAGCACATGTCCAACGCACAACTCTCCGGCGAGGAGCCTGTGCCCATGTCGACCGCGCGAACCGCCAAAGGCGGACGCACCGCGATCTATGATCTGTTCAAGTGCAAAGGTGGCAAGCAGGTCTTCATCGGCATCATGAGCGACCCGCAATGGGTGCGCGCGTGTTCTGTGCTCGGCATGGAAGACCTGGTGAACGATCCCGCGCTGAAGTACAACGCTGGCCGCGGCGCACAGCGTGACATGCTGATGGCGCGCATCAGCAAAGCCGTCGCCGATCGCGAGAGCAAAGACGTGGTGGATGCGCTGGTGGGCGCGGGCGTGACTGTGGCGCCGGTCAATACGCCACTCAGTGTGATGGAAGACGAGCATGTGGCCGCCGAGGGACGCACGCTGCCGGCGCAGATCGGGGGCAAAAGCGGGCGTCTGCCGCCGCTACCCTACGAAAGCAGCGAGTACAAATTCTCGGTGCGCCACCACGCACCCGCGGAGCCGGGCAAGCACACCAGCGAAATATTGCAGGAGTTAGGTTACACCGCAGAGGAGGTGGCGAGCCTGGCGCTCAAAGCGCTCATACGCGGCCCGGACCTTCCAGGCAAAGATGCCGGCGATTCAAAATGACCTTTCAGATGTCCCCTCCGGGCTTATAGGGTCGGCGTGTAAGGAGGCCGAATGAAAGGAAAGATTGCGTTTGCGAACCACCGCAGTCGCCGCTATGCCGTGCTGACCGACGACGGCGACTACACCCTCTTCGAGTTGCTGCAGGCCGCAGAGGTGGCAGTTGGTGATTTCGTAAGCGGTAATCTGCACGCCGTAGGTGACGAAGATTTCAGCATCGGCGGGAGCAGCGGCATGAGCGTACTGGTGGAGAGCTGTCATTGCTTGCCCGCCGTGGCGCAGCGGTGGGTCGAGGGCGACTGAATCGTCACGTGCCGCAGCCGCAGCGCAAAACCCGTTGCCGCTCACTGTTCAAGTTTGATATTTGCACTCTTGATAATAGCGGTGAATTTGGCGAGATCCGCCTTGATCAGCGCCGCAAACTGGTCCGGTGTGGAAATGAACGGTTCCATTCCCTGGCTCAACAGCTTTTCCCTGATGTCGGGCATGGTTAACACCTTGGCGATTTCGGCCCCCAATTTGCCGACGATTGCTCGTGGTGTCGCAGCCGGCGCAAGCAATCCATACCAGATGTTGACTACGAAGCCTTTCAGTCCGGATTCGCTGGCGGTGGGCAGTTCCGGCAGCACGGCAAGCCGGGTGTCGCCGGAAAGCATGATGGCCCTGAGCCGCCCGCTCCTGATATGCGACATGGCAACAATCGGCGGGCTGAAGTACATGTGTATCTGACCCCCTATAACGTCGGTGAGTGCCTGTGCCGACCCTTTGTAGGGGATGTGCTGCGTCTTGATGCCAGCCTGGATGTTGAAGAACTCACCCGCCAGATGCGTTACGGTGCCGCTGCCTCCGGAGCCGTAATTGAGCTGCCCCGGCCTGCCTTTGGCGAGTGCGATCAGTTGTTGCAGATTCTTGGCGGGTACTGAGGGATGGATCACCAGCACGAGTTGGGTGCCGGCGATAGTGGCGACAGCGGCGAAGTCCTTGACGGCGTCATAAGGGGTTGGCGCCAGGTTCGGAACGATCACGTGCGAGGTGAGTATCAACAACAGGGTATAGCCGTCGGGTGGAGATTTGACCATGACCTCGGAGCCGATAATGGTGTTGCCGCCGGGCCGGTTGTCGACAATGACTTGCTGGCCCCAGCTCTCTGTCAGTTTGGGACCGACAAGCCGCGCCAAAATGTCGGTGGTGCCTCCTGGCGGGTAGGGGCTGATGATGCGGATCGGCTTGGTTGGATAAACCTGCTGGGCGGCGGCCGATGCGGCAAGGCCTAACAGCATGCCTGCGGTAACGTGACGCGCCAGTGCGGTGCAATTTTTTTTCATGAGTTCGCTCTCGACAAGTATCCTGGGAGTATTCCGATATCGATTGCCGCAGTCAACCCACGTTCAGGGACTTTGTCGGGGTGACGACCATCGGGAAGTCGCGCAGCGTACTGGTGCTCCATCCCGCGGTACCCGCCAACAATTTACAGGAGCTTATTGCACTGATCAAGGCCAAGCCGGGGGAGTTCAATTTCGCCTCGTCGGGTGTAGGCACCAATACGCATTTATCGGGCGAGCTATTCGCGCGCTACGCGAAGATCATCAAAGGGGCAGGCATCACGCACCAGCCCTGAGCGACGATGGCTTGCCGCCGGCAAAGGCCGGCGGCTGCACCGTCATCAGGAAACGCTCATCTGCCGACTGCTATCATGACTGTCATCCTGGCGCTATCGATGCCTGCTGAATAATGCGTCGCCACTTTTCTACTTCGGAGCGCACCAGTTCGCCGAATTGCGCTGGTGTGCCTCCGACCAGCAATGTGCCTTCGCCAGTCATACGCTCTCGCACATCGGCAAGTTTCAGCACGCGGTTGATGTCCTGATTTAGCCGTTCGATGATCGCGGCAGGCGTGCCCGCCGCCGCGCCGATACCGTACCAGCCGTTCACTTCAAACGGCCCCGTCATCCCGGATTCCTGCACCGTCGGAAGTTCCGGCGCTGCGGGAACACGCTCGGATGAAGTGACGGCCAGCGCACGCACTCGTCCTGTTGCGATTAACGGCTGCGCAGACAAACGCGTCGTGAACAGCATCACAATATGACCGCCTGCAACATCGGCCAGTGCCGGCGCCGCGCCCTTGTACGGGACATGCGTCATTTGCACTTTGGTCTGCACAGCGAACAGCTCGCCCGCGAGATGGAGCACGCTGCCTACGCCCGATGAGCCGTAGGTCACCGCACCCGGTTTGGCTTTGGCGAGCGCGACAAGCTCCCGTACCGAACGGACCGGCAGACTCGGATTGACCAAGATGACATAGGGCTGCGATGCCACTTGGATGATGGGCGCAAAATCGCGCACCAGATCGAGCGCCGCCTTGCTGCCTTGCAGCGCCGCGTTGGTCGCGTGAGACACGATGATCATGCCGAGCATGTGTCCATCCGCCGGTGCGCGGGCCACCGCGGTGAGGCCGATGGTTCCGCTCGCACCGGGCCTGTTCTCCACGACCACGGACTGTCCCCAGGCTTCGTTGAGTTTCTGCGCAATCACCCGCGCGAGGATATCGGTGCTGGCGCCAGGCGCAAAAGGATTGATGAGGATAACGACGCGGGCGGGATAGACCGCAGCGTCTTTTTGCGCCGCCACCGGCGGCGTCGCGATTGTGACTATAAGTCCGCAGGCGACACTCAGGACGCGCTGCAGGTTCTGTCGTAAGTGCAATGGCGCCTTCATCGGACTTGCCGTCACGCCGGTGTAGCGGCAGACGTTGCCTCGCCACGCTCGGCACGATTTGCGCGCACCAGCTCAATCAACTCCGGAATGTCGCGCAGCCGGGCTCCGCTGTCGCGCATCATGCGCACCGGGTCCTGGTGCCGTTCTTCCGGTGTCCATGACTCGGGTGGTTTGGTGGCTTGCGCACCGAGATGTGCGCCAACGCGGCGGGCGCGCGCAACGACGCGAGTACCGAACAGGTGCTGGCGTGTGTTGTAGCGCGCCAGTGCGGCATCGATATCGCTGGTCTGCATCAGCGCATCGGCAAGGCACTCTGCATCCGGCGCTGCTTTGGTCACACCCATGCCGACATGCGGCCGCGCTACGAACGCGGCGTCTCCAAGCAGCGCTGCGTGTCGGTGCATCATGCGCGGGGACTTCAGATCGAAGATGGCCTGGAAAAACGGCTGCGCAGTGAGTTCGATCACCTGAACACACTGCGGCGCAAGCACCTGGCGGGCGGTGGCGCGCATAGCGGCGATCACTTCGGGCCGAATCAAGGCGGGTGCAATCGCGCTGCCATGGCAAAAACCGCTTGCGTCGGTGCACAGTGCGGCCAGCCCCGTAGCGCCACTTGTGCCATCGACCGGGTGATACCACACCCAGTTGTAAACACGATGACCGGGACGCACATCGTTGTTCGGCCCCGGCACGGCGTACATCGTCATCGCATCGCCATCGGGATAGCAGACGATGTTATGCGCGAAAATCTCATGATGCAAAGCGGCGGGCAGGGCAGATTCGGCGACGATGCCGTGCCACGCGATATAGCCGGCGTATCGAGGCATCGACCGTAATGCCAATACGCTGCATGATGTCGAGCAGCTCCCCGTGCGTTCCGATACCGGCGCCGCAGCTCGCCAGATCGTCACCGACGCGCTCGAACACGCGCACCTTCCAACCGATGGATCGCAGTAGATTCGCTGCGAACAGTCCGCCTAGCGATCCACCAATTACTAAAGCTTGCGGCATTACGGTGGCTTCCAGGGTTGGTCGATAAGGGCAGTGCATGGTATAACATAATGGTCACGAACGGGTTAGGCTTCGCAGGAGAACTAGTGGCGCAGTAGCTGAATTGCGTCGGAATTCACGGATTCAAGGTGAGGGATCATGTTCAAGTTGGGTGTCGGAATTCTGCAAATATTGGCTGCAGGCATGTTGCCGGCGTTCGCTGGCCCCGCAACTGCGCAACAGACCTATCCGAATAAGCCGATCCGGTTCATCACCCCTTATGCGCCTGGCGGCAGTACTACTGTAATGGCCCGTCTTGTCGGTCAGCATCTCACCGAACGCTGGGGCCAGAATGTGATTGTCGACAACCGTCCCGGTGGCAATACCATCATAGGCACCGAAACGGTGGCGAAATCCCGGCCCGACGGCTACACGATTCTGCTCGTCACCAGCACGCTTTCCATTCTTTCCAGTCTGACCAAGACACCCTACGATCCGATCAAGGATTTCGCACCGGTTGCAACGATCGGGGTTAGCCCGCAAGTGCTGGTGCTGAATACGGCAGTGCCAGCTAACAGTGTGCAGGAGGTTATTGCTCTGGCCAAGTCCAAGCCCGGGCGACTTAACTTTGCCTCCTCGGGTGCCGGTGGACCGACCCATCTTTCCGGAGAGTTGTTCAACATCATTGCAGGCGTCAAGACGCAGCATGTTCCCTACAAAGGCGCGGGGCCGGCCATGATCGATCTGATAGGAGGGCACGTGCAGATGTTCTTTTCGGTCCCGGTGAACATAGTTGCTCACGTCAATAGCGGCAAGCTCAGAGCCATCGCAGTGACCGGGAAAAATCGCGTGCCAGCGTTGCCCCAAATGCCAACCTTTACGGAGGCTGGGCTGCCCGGCTTCGACGTAAACACGTGGAACGGCGTGGTTGCGCCCGCTGCTACGCCAAAAGCAATCGTCGACAAGTTGTCTGCAGAAATCGGCGCAATGCTGGTGACACCCAGCGTCAAGGAAAAGCTGGATGCGCTGGGGACGACCACCATGATTTCTACGCCTGACCAATTCAGCGCGATGATTAAATCGGAAATAGCCCTGTACCTCAAAGTCATCAAGTCCGCCAATATCAGGCTCGACTGATGCGCGCGTAAATTTCGGTGCCGCCTCCCGGCGGGAATGGCACGATGAAGTGGATAGGCCGCGACTTACTTGCCGGCGCGCTTGGGTTTATGCGGGTTAGCAGGCCCCATGCCAAGGCGCGGCATGTCGATCGCAGGGCAGCGATCCATGATGACCTTCAATCCGGCCGCCTCGGCGCGCTTGGCGCCCTCCTCATTGATTACCCCCAACTGCAGCCACACCGACTTGGCGCCGATTGCGATCGCCTCGTCACACAGCGGCCCCGCTGCCTCTGAGGTGCGGAAAACATCTACCATGTCAACCGGTTCCTGGATATCTTTGAGCGAGGCCACGACCTTCTGCCCGAGGATCTCGGTCTCGTTCGGATTGACCGGGATCACGCGATAGCCGCGATCAAGCATATAGTGCATCACCGCATGGCTGGCCCGTTCCGGGTTCGGACTTGCCCCCACCAGAGCGATCGTTTTAGTGCTGCTGAGAATTTCGCGTATCCCTTCATCTGAATTGATTGGCATGGTTGTCCGCCTGTGTTGTTGGTCCCGCACATCGAATGTGTCCGATGTCAATGTAGCGCAGTGCAGTCAGTCAGCGCAACTCGTTTTTTAGGCTGATGTAAATGCCCGAATGTTTGCTGGCATAGCGATAAAGTGATGTAACTAGCTGTTATTAAGGTTAAAAATATATCGCCTGTGGTTGCTGTGGCATAACGGGTGGAGACGTCCTGCCGTAAGCCGAAGCGGCGCGTGACGCGGCCGGGTGCCGGTTATTTTGGCATTGCACGGGTGTCGTAGTTTGATCACGCGCGTGCGCGTGTTTACTACACCAGCGTCGGCTTACGCTTTTTGCCGGCCTTGATTTCTTTTTCCTCGTCGAGCACGGCAGTGTACTGGCGTACCGCATTCGACACTGTCGGCCAGCCGGCGTAGTGACCAACCTGAATCATCACTTCGCAGATTTCCGTATGGGTAATGCCGATGTGTTTGGCGCTGCGGTAGTGAGAGTAGTTGCCGCTGGGGCGTGCCAGCGCGATGTTGGCGGCGAGTGTCACCAGTTGCCGGTCGCGCAAGCTCAATCCCGGACGCGCCCACACGTCGCCAAACAGGTGCCCGACCGACATTTCGTAAAGGTCCGGGTAGAGCGCTTTTTGATCCAGCATCAGTTCTTCGCGGCCCATCTTTTTCAGCAGGGCCATACCGCGTTTTCGACGTTTGTTGTAGTCACTCATGGAAACTCCTTGGTTGGGTGTAAACGTAAGTGCAGTCACCAATATACCGTTTTTTGCGTAAAATGCATTGATTTTCCAAGGAAAAATAGCTACTGTGAGATTTGCAGGTGTTGCGAGAATTTATGCTGTTAACCCACGCAGACAGCATCCAATTATTAATTTGCTACTAACCATCATCTACCCGGCACGGAGCCATCATGACCACTGACGCACAAGTAGCAGACACTGAAATTTCCAAAGACAGAATCAAGAGCGATCTCAAAACCGTGCTTGCGGATATGGAAGAATATCTGCGCGCCACCACCAGTCAAACCGGCGAAAAAATCGGCGCGCTTCGCGAGCGCTTACAGGACCATATGCATAAAGCCAAGGATCGCCTTGTCGACACCAAAGAAATCGTCGTCGACAAAACCAAGGAAGCCGCGCGCGCGACCGACGAATACGTACACGACAATCCATGGCGCGCCGTGGGCATCGCCGCCGGCGTGGGGCTGATCATTGGCCTGTTGATCAGCCGCCGCTAGCACGCCGCCTGCATGGAATCTTCCGCGCGCGACAGCGCAGCACAAAGCACGTCTGGTCCGCACAGCGGCCTGTTGCGCTCGCTGCGCACCTTGCTGGCGACGTTGCTTGCGACAGTGCGCACGCGCGGCGAGTTGTTGCAGGTTGAGATCGAAGAAGAAAAACTGCGGGTCGCCGGCATCACGGCATTTGCCATGGCGGGTGCGTTTTTTCTGGCGCTGGCAGTGGTGGTGCTGACATTGTTTGTGATCCTGCTGTATTGGGAATCCCACCGCGTGCTGGTCGCGGGATTGATCGCGCTGGTGT
>CAMBCF010000086.1 GCA_945864585.1 Bordetella parapertussis
GGGTGCCCGAGGAGGCAGAAGACTTGTCGCCGGAGCGCAAAAAGGTGGTTGCGAGCTATGTCGATTCGAAAGGCTCGGTGCAGCCTCCCTTGGCGCGCACGGTCTGGCCGGTCGCCTGTGACCTAGCCCGATAAAACTGAGCGAATAAACAGGGTCAGTGTAACTTTTCCGTTCTGTAGACCGGCTGTCGCCGCTTCGCGACGAGCGTCAATTCAGATTTGCGTGATGGTCTCCCGCGCTTGGGCGGACGTGCCGCACATTGCAAGGCGCGCTCTATCTCGTCTTTGAATCGGTCGCTGCCTAGCGGCCATCCGCGATTGACGGTAAGCGCCATCGAGTTGTGCGACCAATCCGGGTAGCTTTCAGGATTCCCGTGCGTGTCCAGCGCCACACAGTGTTTCCGCTGATCCCCAATATGTTTTCCACCGCTGGCTGCTGCATGAGGGTGGAATCGGGGAGGTAGTCTGCGTTAAGAACTTGTGTTGGGATTGCGCCTGAAGACGTATGTCCTGACTGGCGAATCTTTGACTTTTTTTCTTCCATTTCGTATCGCTCCGTTTTGTTTGAGGCGATACGTATTAAATACCTGTTTTTTGTGCAAATAAAATGGGTTATTTATTGCGCACCTGCGTCGCTACTTTTATGGAAGTCTTGGGGCGATTGTTTTCCGCTTTTAAGCGGGCCTCAATTTTACGAACTCTTTTAAAGTCGGCTTCATCTTCAAGGTATTTTTTGTAGTGCCCCCGAACAGTAGATTGTGAAAGGCCGGTAACGACTAAGGTTAGATCGCGCAAGCGAAGCGCAGCCGCGATCTGAACCGTTTGTTGGACGAGCCCGGTCCCTGAGTGCGGATCGGGCCGCATAGAAAATATGTATTGGGGGAAGGCCCCGGTTTGAAGCTTTACCGGGAGGGCGGGGACTGAAGAGCCCGCTTCATGCATGCCGTTGCGGCAGGCGGTGGCCGTTTTGTTCGTTGGCGAGCCTATTGTGCTGCGATTTGCCCTGATTCAAGGCATGCTGGGGGCTCAGCTTAACCTCATCGGTTGTCGTGGAACAACCCCTCGTGAAAGGGGATGAGGTTACATTTTGTATTCAATTCAACAGCGCTGTTTCCTCCGCGTAGCGGCTTCGTCCAACAATGAAGTTTAAGTATGCCGACCAAGTTAATCGCCAACCAAATTGCTTTTCGCTATCGCGTGTCTGACAGCCCGGGCGGCGTGACTCGCGAAACCGCGAAGCGCCTCGCTGAGCGCCTGGGTGTCGATGAGACACAAGCGATACATCAGGCCTTGCACGAGTTGGCTGTAAAAATTCTGCCTCAGTACGAGCCTGATGATGGCGCGCTTAGCGCAGCGCAAATTCGGCAAATTAAAAAGCGCGCGCCGCGCAGTACCAAGCGTTCGGTGCGCTCCAGTTTGCTCGAGAGCGAGACGGTGGTGAAATGAAATGGTGGGGTGAACCCACTGCTGGCGAAATCGTGTGGTGTCATTTCCCCGACGACATTCATCCCCGCCCGAAGCCACGACCTGCGCTTATCGTTACGGTTTTCGACGATGACGCGCCGCAGTTCGTTGTGCGTGTCGCTTATGGCACCAGTCAGCGTACTACGACGCTGTATCGCGGAGAAATTGCAATTCTGCGCAGCCGTAACCCGGTAGCCTATGCAGCCGCCGGGCTGAGTTACGACACGAAATTCGACCGGCGGCAGATCGTTGATCTGCCGTACACCACGGATTGGTTCTTTGTCCCGCCAGCAGCCCCCCATTGAGAAAAGCCCGCTTTGGGCGCGCTGCATCCTTCGCTCGTGCGCGCGGTTGAGGCGGCGTTTCGGGCGGCAGGTGAATGATCCTGCAGCTTGTTCCCGCGTTGGCCACGGCGGATAAATCTCAACTTATAATCGCCCTGTGACATCCCTATCCCGCAAACCCCACATCCTCATCGCCGGCGGCGGCATCGGCGGCCTGACGGCCGCACTGGCGTTGCTCAAACGCGGCTACGACGTCGACGTGTATGAACAGGCGCCTGAACTGCGCGAGGTCGGCGCCGGCGTGCAATTGAGCGCCAATGGCATCCGCGTATTGCACGAACTGGGTGTGCTCGAGGCTTTCCGCGCGCTCGCGTGCGAGGCAGCGGGCAAGGAAATACGGCTGTGGGACAGCGGCCAGACCTGGAAACTGTTCGAAGTGGGCGCGGACGCGGTCGAGCGTTATGGCTTTGCGCACTATCTGGCTTATCGCCCGGATTTGCTTGGCGTGCTGGCCGACGGTGTGCGACGTGAAAAGCTGGATGCGATTCATCTGAATGCGCGCGCCACCGGCTTTGAGCAGTCCGCGCACGGCGTCACGCTGCACTACACGAACAACGGAAAGCAACAAGCCGCCAGCGGTGATGCCCTGATCGGCGCGGACGGTGTGCATTCGCGCATACGGCAGGCGCTGTTCGGGGACGACCAGCCGGCGTTCACCGGCATGCTGTCGTGGCGCGGGGTGATCCCGATGGACAAGCTGCCGCTACACATGCGCCGCATGGTCGGCACCAACTGGGTGGGGCCGGGCGGGCATGTGGTGCATTACCCGGTGCACCGCGGCGAGTACATGAATTTCAACGGCATCATCGAGCGCGATGATTGGCAGGTCGAATCGTGGAGCGCCAGCGGCACGCATGAGGAATGCCACGCCTGTTTCGAGGGCTGGAACGCAGACATCCACTGCATGATCGACAACTTTGCCACGCCCTACAAGTGGGCGCTAATGGGCCGCGCGCCGCTTGAGAAGTGGAGCGTGGGCCGTGTGAGTTTGCTGGGTGACGCCTGTCATTCGATGCTGCCGATGCTGGCGCAAGGCGCTGCGATGTCACTGGAAGACGGCTACATACTCGGGCGTGCGCTGGACGCCGCCGCGGCGGATATTGAACCGGGTCTGGCGCGTTACCAGCAGGCGCGCAAGGAACGCACCACGAAAGTAGTGCTGGGCTCGGCCGAGAATGGGCGGCGTTTTCAGAGCCGCACGCTGGCCGATTCTGCCGCCGCGCAGGCGTATGTCGATCGCGAATGGACTGCCGAGAAGGTGCGGCAGCGCTACGAATGGTTGTTTATTTACGACGTGACAGCGGTGGCGGTGTGATCCGCTGGGTGACGCGAATGAACCGGGGACGGGTGCTGGCCGCAGCCCGTATTTCATCCCGCGGCAATTCGCGGTAGTGGAATCTATCCTATGGTAAAAGCAACCCATCTCAAGCTGGTAACCCCCGCCGCCGCTGCACCGGCGTGGATCGACGCGATTGCCGTGCATGAATCGGCTGCCGCCGCGCAAACACTGCGCGATGTGATCGCCCATGTCACGCCGCTGTATGAGGGCAAAACACTTGCCCACGGCGAACCGGTGCTCGCGCATGTGATGGGCGCAGTGTCGTTGCTCGACGATTTGCGTTTGGGGCACGAGGCCGTGGCCGCTGCACTGTTGTGGCCGGCACTGGCGTTGGAGGCTAATGCCGCGCGACGCATTCGCGACAAATTCGGCGCAGCGATTGCAGAGTTGGCCGAAGGCGTGCTGCGCATGAACGCTATCGGCGCGTTGTCGAACCGGCGCAAAGGGCATCCCCGGGTTCCTAACATTGGCGCCGATGAACAGGCGGAGCAACTCGAAGCGCTGCGCAAAATGCTGCTGGCGATGGTGCAGGATGTACGGGTGGTGTTGATCAAGCTCGCGGACCACACGCAGGATTTGCGTTACGTGGTCAAGAGTGATGATGAAGCTGTGCGCCGCGACAAGGCGCAGCTCAGCAGCGATATTTTTGCGCCGCTCGCCAATCGATTGGGGGTGTGGCAGTTGAAATGGGAGCTGGAAGACCTGGCGTTTCGAATTCTCCAGCCGGACGCCTACAAGGAAATCGCGCGCCTGCTTGACGATAAGCGTGTCCATCGCGAGGGCTACATCGAAAACGTGATGACGCTGCTCAAGGACGAACTTGCGCACGCGCGTATCAAAGCCGAGATCAGCGGCCGGCCCAAGCACATCACCAGCATTTACCACAAGATGCAGCGCAAAGGCATGGATTTCGAAGCGCTCTACGACGTGCGCGCGGTGCGGGTGCTGGTGGACGACGTGAAGGACTGCTACGCCGCCCTGGGCCTGGTGCATCAATTGTGGTCGCCTATCCCGAAGGAGTTCGACGATTACATCGCCAAGCCCAAGGCCAACCATTACCGCTCGCTGCACACCGCGGTGATCGGGCCGGAAGGCAAATCGGTCGAAGTGCAGATCCGCACCCACGATATGCATCAAAGCTCGGAGCTTGGCGTCGCCGCGCACTGGCGCTATAAGGAAGGCGAGCGCCAAACCAAAGGCTACGACGAGAAAATCACTTGGCTGCGGCAGGTGCTGGAGTGGAAAGATGAGGTTCGTGATGCCGGTGAACTGGCAGAGCAATTCAGAACCGGCCTGTTCAACGACACCATTTACGTCTTTACGCCGCAGGGCAAAGTGGTTGATTTGCCCAGCGGATCAACACCGGTGGATTTTGCCTATCACGTGCATACCGAACTCGGTCACCGCTGCCGCGGCGCGAAGGTCGATGGCGCGATGGCGCCGCTCAATACGGTGCTGCGCAATGGCCAGCAGGTCGAAGTCACCACGGTGGCGCAGGGCGGGCCCAGCCGCGACTGGCTGAATGCCCAACTGGGCTACATCAAGAGTCAGAGCGCACGCAGCAAAGTGCGGCAGTGGTTTAATCGCCAGCACTACGACACGGATGTGGCGCAAGGCCGCGCGCTGCTGGAAAAAGAATTGCAGCGTCATGGTCTTACCGCCTTGAATCTCGACAAGCTGGCGGACGAGCAGGGCTATGCCAAGCTCAATGATTTTCTGGCGGATATCGGGCGCGGTGATGTCGGACCCAAGCGTCTACAGGAAGCGCTGCGCCCCGTGCCGGCGGCGGAACCGGCGCCGCAGGCCCTGCCCGCGCCACGCAAGCCGCGTGCCAGTACTGGCGGTGGCGGCGTGCTGGTGGTGGGTGTGGACAAGCTGTTGACGGTACCGGCGAAGTGTTGCAAACCTGCACCGCCGGAACCGATAGTGGGTTTTGTGTCGCGCGGACGTGGTGTCACCGTGCATCGCGCAAGCTGCGCCAACGTCAAGCGCCTGGATCCGCAGCGCATGGTGACAGCCGAATGGGGCGCTGCAACCGGCGCCACGTTCCCTGCTGAGGTGGAGATCGAAGCGCTCGACCGCACCGGGCTGCTGCGCGATATCAGCGAGGTATTCACGCGCGAACGCGCAAACGTTACCGCCACCAATACGTGGACACGTGACATGCTCGCGCGCATGCGGTTCACGCTGGAAATCGCCAATCTCGATCAGTTGCGGCGCGTGTTATCCATGATCCGCGAGGTGAAGGGGGTAATGCGGGCAGGGCGGCGCTGACCGGACTATCTTATCGGTAAAAACACCGCGGTGGCGATGGTTTGAAACGCTTTGACCACCGTGCGATTGCCTTTGTCCGCCGCGATTTTCGACAGGATGTCGAGACTGGCGATCACTTTACCAAACTCGCGTTCGAAGCTGAGATTGATGGTTGCGCCGGCAATGTCGTTGGAAAGCAGCAGCAACTGAGCCTGGGCGTTGCGCGTGTTGGAGAGTTTCCACACCGCGATTTCCACGTTGCGGGCGGCGTTGTGCAGGCCTTGCGCGTCAAGATCGTCGAGCATGAAAAATTCTGTTTTGTCGTGGAACGCGGTCTGGATCATGCTCGCTACGCCGACGATGTAGGCCAGCACCCGGTCACCCGCATAATCCTCACGCAGTGCGAGTTGTATCGCCGCTGTGCCGCGTGCGCCGCGCAGTTCGGCGAAGCGCCAGTCGTGATGCACGTCAAAAATGCGCGCAACGCCGACATCTACCGTGCTTTGCCCGCTTTTGCTCAACTCGCGCGGATTGCGACGATAGAGTTTCTCGGCAAGCACGCGCAGATGCTGAAAAATTTCGCGCTGATGCGCCTCGGCCACGCGGTCAATATCGGATTTCGCGAGCTGCGAAGGAGTAAACCCGCCGCCAGTGCGCGGGGGCGCGGTGTGCTGGCTGGCGCAGGCGGGCAGCAGCGCAAGAGCAAACACCAGCAGGAATCGTAAGCAGCTACGCATGCGGCATGATAGCGCATCGCGCGCCCAGCACGGCGTCCAGAAACTCCTTCCCCTTCAGGGGGAAGGTTGGGATGGGGGTGGGGTATCAGTTACCACCCATCCCCACCCTAACCCTCCCCTTGAAGGGGAGGGAATAAGTGTGTAACACAGTGCAAGTAGTTGCGTCCAGGCTGACGAAGATCGTATGTGATTAGAGTAATCATGCGCGTAATTATTCCTTTCGAGGTACAACATTCGCCCCCCCCTCCACATCTGGGGTGAACTCAATGCTCGGCAAATCGGTGCTGGGCTTATCCAATCCCAGCTTGCGTTTTTCAAGTGACCCTCTGATTCGATCCACCATCTCATCCTCAGTGGCGCTCCCGTTTACCGGATTGTTGCCCGTCCATCGCGATGCTGCCATTACTTGGTAATCAGCAACGCGCTCGCGCTCCAGCTCGGCCATGATGGCGGCGTGATATTTCAGTTTGTAGTCGATGAATTTCCAGATGAACCAGACAATCCCGATTGCGCCAAGCGAAACTGAAATTATCGCAACCCACGTCCAGAAGGGTTTGCACACGAGGGCAGTGTATGGAGCATCGAGGCACCAGAAGATGTAGGTGCTCCACTCGTGGTAAATCTGTTCGACGTATGCAATGGCTTTCATTCGCGACCTCCCGGTAATGGTTCACTGTGAGCCATCGGTTGTTGCATCCTGAGTATCAGCCAGCGTAATTAGTGGGCTATCATAGCCGCAAATGCCGTACGCTTGGGCGCAAATGTAACGGGATGAGATAATCAAAAACCACTGTCACGGAGTGATTTGCACACATGCAACTTGACCTGAAAGGCCGTAACGCGATTGTCGCCGGCGGCTCGCGCGGCATCGGCCGCTCGATAGCGCTGACGTTCGCACAGGCCGGCGCGAACGTATCGATCTGTGCGCGTGGCGAAACTGCGTTGCGCGCAACCGAAGCCGAACTGCGGCAGTTCGGTCACGCCGTGCATGCCGTGACTTGCGACCTCGGCAATGGGCCTGCGGTGGCAAACTACGTAACCGCCGCGGCGCAAGCCCTTGGCGGTATTGACGTGCTGGTGAACAATGCATCCGGCTTCGGCAGCAGCGACGACGAAGCGGGCTGGGCGGTCAGTGTCAGCGTTGATCTGATGGCCCCGGTGCGCGCATCCCGCGCTGCCCTGCCTTTTCTTGAGAAATCGCGGGGATCGATCATCAATATCTCTTCCACCGCCGGCCTTAAGGCCAGTGCACGCACACCGCCGTACGGCGCGGTCAAAGCAGCGCTGATTCAATACACCCTGTCGCAGGCCGCGCACCTAGCGGCCAAACACATCCGCGTGAACTGTATTGCACCCGGTTCCATCGAGTTTCCGGGCGGGAGTTGGGAGAAGCGAAAGACCTCAAACCCCAAACTCTACAATGCGATCCTCGGCAGGATCCGTTTTGGGCGTCTGGGCACGCCACAGGAAATCGCGAACGTCGCGCTGTTTCTGGCAAGTAGTGCGGCAAGCTGGGTCACCGGCCAGACCATCGCGGTTGACGGTGGGCAGATGCTGGGTTGAGGCGGATGCATACGTCGTAAGCATTTATGTGTTGACAAGGTGTTTCCAATTCTTGATGTAAACTGCGGATTGAGCTAATCAACCCACTACGGGATACACAGTATGGAACTCAAATCACAACGGCACACGGTGCAGGACCTCGGTGGCGCCATCGATCTTTGTTACACCAACGGCTGGACCGACGGACTGCCGGTGGTGCCGCCGACGGCGGATCGTGTCAGCGCGATGCTGGATGCGGCGAAAATTGATCCGCAGCATCAACTTGCATTTATCGAGAATCGACAGATTTCAGTGACCGCCGAGAAAGTCGCGATCAACGCGGTGATGGCGGGTTGCAAGTCCGAATACATGCCGGTGGTGGTGGCGGCGGTTGAAGCGCTTGCCGATCCCAAGTATGGCTATCACGGCCCGGCCACCAGCACCGGCGGATCGGCGGTGTTCATGCTGGTGAATGGCCCGATCGCCAAGGAACTGGATATCAATTCCGGCGACAATCTGTTTGGGCCCGGCTGGCGCGCCAACGCGACTATCGGCCGCGCTATCCGGCTGGTGATGCGCAACGTGATCGGCACCCTGCCGGGCGAACTCGATCGCAGCAGCATGGGTCACGGCGGCAAGTACAGCTATTGCATTGCCGAGAATGAAACCGACAGCAGCCCGTGGCCGCCGTTTCATACCACGCGCAGCTTTCACCGCGATCAGAACACCGTGACGGTGTTCGCCGCACTCGCACCGCACCAGATTTCCAATCAACTGAGCGTCGCCCCCGAAGGCGTGCTGACAACGATGTGCGCCAATATGCGCATCTCGGCGGGCACCAGCCGGCGCCCGCAATACGCGCTGGTGTTCCCGGGCGAGCATCAACTGACGATGAAAAAAGCCGGCTGGTCGCGCGAGCAGGTGCAGAATTACTGTTTTGAAAACGCCAAGTCTTCCATGGCGGAATTAAAACGCATCAACATCGCGCCGGGTCCGATTACGCCGGAAGATGAAAAAACCATGGTCGATCTGGTCGAAGCGCCGCAGGATTTTCTGGTGATCGCGGCGGGCGGTATCGCCGGCGTGCAATCCTCGTACATACCGGGCTGGGGCGGCAAAAATGGCTCGCAAAGCGTGACGCGGGAAATTCGTAGAGCGTGAGGAGTGAGGCGTAAGGCAGTTTGGTTTTAATCTGTGTTCATCTGCGTTAATCTGTGGCAAAAAATGTTTTTGGTTTTTTTAATTAAAAGGAGCACATCACCATGACAGTGCAAATACTGGATCCAACCACCGAGATTTCGGGGCGGCGCATCGCTTATGCGCAGCGGCCTAAATCGCTGAATGGCCTGCGCGTGGGGCTGATCGACAATACCAAGCACAACTCCGACCAGTTGTTGATGCGTATCGCGGGCATACTCGAACGCGAGCATGGCACCAAGTCCCACATCATCCGCCGCAAAACGAGTTCCGGCGCGGCGCCGCATGCGGCGATTATCGAGGACTACAAGGCCAACTGCGACGTGATCGTCGCAGGCGTCGGCGACTGAGGGTCATGCAGCTCGGGCAGTGTGCTCGACAGCATCGTATTTGAACAGCAGGGTATTCCTTCCGCTTCGATCATTACGCACGTGTTCAGGGCCACCGGTGCAGCAATGGCGCGCACCTGGGGACTGGAAGGATTTCGCTTTCTGGAAATGCAGCATCCCATCGCCAACCTCACGCCCGCACAGCTCGACGAACGGGCGGCGGCGATCACGCCGGAAGTGGTGAAGTTGCTGATGGAAGGGCAGGTCGGGTAAGCGCTGGGCGATTTACAGTGGTCGCCGGCGTTTTGCATTAAGCGCTATCCCACCATACCGTCATTCCGGCGAACGCTGGAATGACGGGGCTGGTTGCAGTACTTCGCGTTAATCTCCGCGGTCGCGGCTGGGCGCATGAGCGCTCACACCAGTTTGCCCGACTCACGCAACTCGTCATAGCGATGCGCCAGCGCGCGATACAGTGCGTCGGGCAGATGCTCGTCGGTAGCCAGCAGGGATTGCAGAATTTCGGCCATGTGCACATTGTCTTCCGCGCTGTCCCAGAATTTTTTGTAGGCGCCTGTTTTATAACCGCGATCCTGCCGTAAGTGATTGAGTACGTTTTTGGAAACGTACTCACGATACAGCGCGGCGGGTGTCAGTTCGCAGGCGGCGAAGCGCCGCGCCAGCAGCGGCATGCACAGCCGCCGCACCGCCGCCAGCGCAGCGAGCAGTTCATGCTGTCCTGCAGTTCGAGCATGGCAAGCAACATGCCGGCGCCAGGGGCATTCATCACTACACTCCAGCCGGTTTGGGAAAACCCGACAACACCACGTTGGCATCGCCTATGCGCAGCAAGTCGCCATAACCAATGCCGATGCACAGCAGCACTTTATCTTCAGCGGGAAGATTCGCACTGTGGCGTTGGCAGCAATTTTGCATGGCGATGGCGCTGCACACGGCGTCATCGACGCTGCGATAGATCACCATCAGGCTGTCGCCTTCGGTTTTGAGCAGAATACCGCTGCCGTGCTGGATCACCGGCACCAGCAGGCGGTGCGATTCATAGATGGTTTGCAGAAAATGGATGATGCCGAATTGAGTAATGTTGCGTGAAAACCCGAGAGATCCGTATACAGCACCGCCCATTTTTCGCCAAAAAGATTCCAGATGCGCTTGTCGATGCGATCCTTGTCGGTTTTGGGTCGCAAGCGTTCTTCGATCAACAGCTCAAGCCGGTCTTCCGATGCGCGCGAGCCGATTTGCCGGATGAATGCCATGTGAATCTCCTAAGTTCAGGACTTAAGTTCAGGACTGAGGACTGAGAACAACGTGCAGGTTTTTAATCAGTCCTCAGTCCTCAGTCCTGAAGTCAAAACCCCACGGCCTGGCCGTCGGTGCGACGCTCGGAAGCGGCAAAATAACCGTTCTCCATTTTATAGATCAACTGCGCGCGACCGAAGTCGGTACTCCATCGGTCGGCCTGCGGCATGTCGTGACCGCGCGCTTTCAGCGCCGCGATGGTGTCCGCAGGCACGCCGTATTCGATGCCGACTCTGACGCCGCTGTCGATGCGCCAGCGCGGCGCGTCGCACGCCGCCTGCGGATTTTGCCCGTAATCGACCATGCGCGACATCACCTGCATGTGGCCTTGCGCCTGCATCGAGCCGCCCATCACACCAAAACTCATCAGCGGCTGTCCGCCTTTGGTCATGAAGCCGGGGATGATGGTGTGGAATGGGCGCTTGTGTGGCGCGACGATGTTAGCGTGGCCGGGTTTCAGGCTGAAACCGGTGCCGCGATTTTGCATGGCGATGCCGGTGCCCGGCACCACCACGCCGGAGCCGAAGCCGGAGTAGTTCGACTGGATGTACGACACCATCATGCCCGCTGCGTCGGCAGCGGTGAGATATACCGTGCCGCCTTTCGCCGGATAGCCGTGCGCGGGGTTGGCGGCTTTTTCCATGTCGATGAGTTTGGCGCGCTGTTTCAAATAATTTTTGTCGAGCATCTGCGCGGGTGTCACGCGCATGGTTGAACTATCGGACACATATTCGTTGATATCGGCGAACGCGAGCTTCATCGCCTCGATTTTCAGATGCAGGCTGTCGGGCGAATCGACCGGCAGTGCGGCGACGTCGAAATTTTCAAGAATGCCGAGCGCGACCAGCGCCGCGATGCCCTGGCCGTTGGGCGGAATTTCATGCAACGTGTAGCCGCGATAATCAATGCCGATCGGCTCTACCCAGTCGCAGGTGTGCGCGGCGAGATCGGCCATGGTGATGTCGCCGCCGGTTTGCTTGGCCCAGGCGGCGATTTTCTCCGCGAGATCGCCGCTGTAAAAGGCGGCACCCCGGGTCTCGGCGATGCGCGCGAGGGTTTTGGCTTGATCCGGAAAAGAAAACATTTCTCCCGCTGCGACCGCGCGCCCGCGTGGCATGAACGCCTGCGCGTAACCAGGCTCATTCTGCAGATCTGGCGCCTGATTCGCCCACAGGCGCGAGATCGTCGGCGTCACCATAAAGCCGTCAGTCGCATACTTGATCGCCGGTTCAAACAAATCCGCAAACGGCAGCTTGCCGTATTTCTCTGACAGTTCCACCCATGCCGAAATGGTGCCAGGCACCGTCACCGAATCCCAGCCGCGCCGCGCCATTTCGGTTCGCCCCTTGAAGCGTTCGGGCGTCCACGTCGCCGGCGAGCGGCCAGAGGCGTTCAGACCCTTGAGCTGCTTGCCGTCCCACAGGATGCAAAACGCATCGCTGCCGATGCCGTTGCTGGTGGGTTCAAGCACCGTCAGCGAAATCGCCGTGGCCAGTATCGCGTCCACCGCATTGCCGCCTTTGAGCATCATGCGCAAGCCCGCCTGCGCGGCGAGCGGCTGCGAAGTGGCAACACAATTGCGCGCCAGTATCGGCATGCGCTGCGAAGGGTAGGGGAACTGCCAGTCGAACATGTCCATTGGATGACCCGGTGAGTCGGTGGGAAAGCGGATTTTACATAAAGGTGGGATGGATGAGGATTGGAGAGTGAATTCTCCTCGCAAGGGGATACGCTGCGCTTCCTCCGGACTTGCCGTTCGCAGGCATCGCAGGATGCACATCGCGCACCGTTCATCGGCATTTGCGCGTGCGCCAAGCGCAGACTATTTCTTGACGTACCAGCATAAGAAAACTACTATACACATATAGCACATACATGAGGAGAGTTCGTCGTGTCGCAACTACATTTTTACGTTCCCGACGAAGTCGAAGCGCAAATCCGACGCAGAGCCAAGCAAGCCAAGTTGCCGCTTTCGCGCTATCTTGCCGATTTGGTCAAACGCGAAACCAGCCTGCAAAGCCAGTGGCCTGAAGGCTATTTTGAGCTTTTTGGTCAATGGCAAGGGGAGCGGCTGGAGCGTCCGCCACAAGGCACAGTGGAAGACAGGCTAAAGCTGGAATGATCTATCTGCTGGATAGCAACGTTTGCATACATCTGCTGAACGAAAAAAACAGCCTGATTGTGCAGCGCTTTATGCAGCACTCTCCCACGGAAATCGCGCTGTGCAGTGTGGTTAAGGCCGAGTTGCTGTTTGGCGCGCAGCGCAGCACGAGAGTGCAAGCCAATTTGCACCGCTTGCAGCTTTTTTTTGCACCCTTGCAAAGTCTTCCTTTTGATGACCGGTGCGCCGAACATTACGCTTTGATACGCGCTGAATTGGCCGAAAAAGGTATCCCCATAGGCCCCAACGACCTGCTTATCGCCGCTATCGCGCGTGCTCACGATGCCGCCCTGGTGACTCACAACACCGGCGAATTCGGTCGCGTGACGGGTTTGCGGATTGAGGATTGGGAACTGGAAAACGCGTGAAGGACAGGCTGTTCATGAAAGCAGCCTTGCCGCCGGATGCTTCCATAGTTGCGCGGCTGCGAAGGTTCGGCCTCTTCAAACTGCTGGCGTTGATGTTCGCGGCAGGTTTTTTGATGCTGATTGTGTCCGTGCATTTGATTCCGTTTGCTGTGCGCCTGGGCATTTCGCCGCGTGTGGCCGACAAACTTCCGTTTGTTGGTTTTGCCTGCGGCATGTTAGTTATCTTTTGCGCTGCGATTTCGAGCGCCGCCATGGAAGTGCTGAAAATTGGCCTGTTGATCCCGCTCACCTTGTTTGGACTGGCGGGCGGCGCACTGGCGTTTGTGATGAGCTTTCTGTGGGCGCTGGCGTTTCTCGACGTCGCGCTGATCGCTGCGGCGGTTACTGTGGTGTTTGTTGTGGCGGTTGCCGGGTTGAACAAGCTGTACGAAATGATTGATTCAAGGGGCCGCGGCGCGCGGAAATGATACAGGACGCGGGAGTGTATAAATATTAAAATAGTTAATAAAAACAAATACCTACGATGATATTCAGCCCCACATCAATTGTCTTGCCTCTGGCACGCGAGGGGAAGCTGCGCGCACTCGCAGTGACCTCGTTGAAACGCTCTTCGGCGATCCCGGAATTGCCGACCATTGCCGAGTCCGGCTATCCGGGCTTCGAAGTTACGCTATGGTACGGATTGCTCGCGCCAACAGGAACCCCTACTGCGATTGTCCGCAAACTCCATCTGGAAACCGTCAAGGCGCTCGCACTACCCGACCTGCGCGCCAAACTCGCTGATCTTGGTATAGAAGGGATCGGCAACTCGCCCGCTGAGTTCGCCGCAATCATCAAGTCCGAAATCCCGAAGTGGGCGAAGGTGATCAAAGACGCGGGCATCAAGGCGGAGTAGCTCTCGAAGGGCGGGAGGAGCGTAGCGCGTCCCGCCGTTGCGCTATACTGGAAACTCATGCAGGAGGACTTATGCGTTACCGTATCGCTCTCCACGAATCCGACGAAGGCTACTCGGTTTCGGTACCCGGCTTGCCCGGCTGCTGGTCGCAAGGTGCAACAGAAGCAGAAGCCATAGAAAATATCAAGGATGCCATCCGCGAGTATCTGACTGCTATCGAGAATCAGTTGCGCGGCGAGCCGGTGCGTAAAGTCGAGTTCGTGGTGTAGTCTTGCCAGCACTCAACACTGCTGTAGCTACTCCGCCTGTATCCCCGCCTCACGCGCCACCTTGATCCACTTCGCAATTTCGTTGCGCGTGAAGGTGGCGAATTCTTCCGGCGAGCTGCCTACCGGTTCTGCGCCTTGTGCCAGCAAGTTGTTGCGCACGTCTGCGCTGCCGAGAGCTGCTTTGAGCGAAGCATAAACGCGGTCCACCAGCGGGCGCGGCATGTTGGCCGGGCCGTACAGCCCGAAACCACTGGAGACGATAAAGCCTTTGATGCCGGCTTCCTCCATCGTCGGCACATCCTTGGCGGCGGATGAGCGCGTCTTGCCGGTCTGCGCAATCATGCGCATTTTTCCCGCGCGCACGTAGTTGACTACCGCCGGCATGCTGGAAAACTGCAACTGCACCTGACCCGCCATGAGGTCGATCAACGATGGTCCCGAGCCCTTGTACGGCACGTGCACCAGCGTGATTTTTTCCATCGAACTCAGTAACTCTGCCGACAGATGCCCGACAGTGCCGCGCCCGGCGGTGGAGTAATTGAGCTGGCCGGGCCGTGTGCGCGCGAGTGAGATGAATTCCTTGACGTTTTTCACCGGCAACGTCGGGTGAATGACGAAGGCGGTCGGCACATCGGCCACCATTGAGATCGATGCAAAATCCTTGATCGAATCGTACGGCAGCTTTTTGGTCATTGCGGGGTTGATGGTGTGCGCGGCAGAGACCATCAACAGCGTGTAGCCGTCGGCGGGGGACCTGGAAGCCATTTCGGTGCCAATGATGCTGCCCGCGCCGCCGCGATTGTCGATGAGGAGTTGCTGGCCGAGATTCCTGCTCATCTCGGGCGACACGATGCGCGCGATGATGTCGGTGTTGCCGCCCGGCGCAAATGGCACAATCATGCGTATGGGCTTGGACGGATAAGTTTGCGCGTGCGCCGTCGAGGCCAGCAATGCGACCATGAATACGGCGCCTGCGGTCTGCCGCACTGGTGGAAAATTCATTCTGATGCTCCTTGGCTTTATGTGGCGCGGACGCATCATACGCCGCGCGGCAGGCGCTGATGATACACGCGTTGTGGCGGCGTTTTTGGTGGAAGCGATGCCTGGATGTGGATTCGTGGCTGACCGGTGCGGGGAATGAAGCTAGAATCTACACTATTCACCAGCGCTCGCGCGCAATTTTCGGGAACTACCGATGACAACTTCTAATCGCTTGACCATCATGGGCACGCGTCACGTAGCCGCCGCCGGGCACTATCTGGCTGCTCACGCTGCGTTTGAGATACTCGAAGCCGGCGGCAATGCCATCGACGCCGGTGTTGCCGCCGGTATTGCGATTGAAGTGCTGCAGACCGACAAAGTGAATTTTGGTGGCGTGGCGCCGCAGATCATTTACACCGCCAAGGACAAAAAGGTGCACTGCATCGATGGCCTCGGTGTGTGGCCCAAGGCGATTACACCGGATTACTTTCAAAAGAAGCATGGCGGCAAAATTCCACCCGGCGTTGAGCGCTGCGTGGTGCCCGCCGCGCCGGATGCGTGGCTTACCGCGTTATCCAATTTCGGCACTCTGAGTTTTGGCGAGGTGGTTGCGGCGGCAATCCGTTTTGCCAGTGAAGGGTTCGCGATGTATCCGTCGTTGTCGCAGTTCATCGAAACCCATCGCAGTGATTACGAGCGCTGGCCGTCGAGTGCGAAAGTGTTTTTGCCCAAAGGCCGCGTTCCTCAGGTGGGCGCAATTTTTGTGCAGGCCGATCTGGGGCGCACGCTCAAATTTCTCGCCGACGAAGAGCGCAAAGTCGCGCGCAAAAAGGGCCGCAAGGCCGGTCTCAAAGCCGTGCGCGATGCGTTCTACAAAGGCGACATTGCGCGCGAGGTGACCCGGTTTATCGAGAAGGAAGGCGGCCTCATGCGCTTTGAGGATTTCGCCGGTTTCAGCGTCAAGCTCGAACCGACGGTGAGAACGCGCTTTGCAGGTATCGATCTGCATGCCTGCGGCCCTTGGTCGCAGGGGCCGGCGCTGCCGATGACGCTGAACATACTCAAAGGGTATGACCTGCGCGCGATGGGGCACAATTCCGCCGATTATGTGCACCTGCTGACCGAGGCAACCAAGCTCGCGTATTCTGACCGTCACAATTATTTCGGCGATCCGGATTTCGTCAAAGTGCCGATGGCCGGATTGATGTCGGAAAAGTACGCGGCGTGGCAGCGCACGCGCATCCGCATGGACGCAGCGTGCCCGGAAATGCCGCGCGGCGGAGACCCGAAAACCCTGACGGAAATTGATAACTGCTGCATGCCGCCGCCGCAGGGCGCGGAAGCGCCGGGGCCGGGCGACACCTCGTATCTGTGCGTGATCGACCGTCACGGCAATGCCATGTCATGCACGCCGAGCGATGGCTCGGATCAAACGCCGATTGTTCCCGGTGTCGGCATCCTGTGTTCGGGACGCGGCACGCAATCGTGGTCTGACCCGACGCATCCCTCATCGGTGGCGCCGGGCAAGCGTCCGCGGCTCACGCCGAATCCGGCGCTGGCGTTCAAGAACGGTAAGGCGTATATGCCTTTTGGCACGCCGGGCGGCGATGTGCAAACACAGGCCATGCTGCAGGTGTTTCTCAATGTCAATGTGTTCGGCATGTCGGCGCAGGATGCAATCGAAGCGCCGCGCTTCTCAACCTACAGTTTTCCGGGTTCGTTCGAGCCGCACAAGTATTTCCCCGGCAGACTCTATCTCGAATCGCGCATCGATAAATCGGTGAACGACACGCTCGCCGCGCGCGGCCATGAGGTGCGTGCGTGGCCCGAATACACCTGGCTTGCCGGCGCGGTGTGCACCATCGTCAACGATCACAAAAACGGCGTAATGCACGGCGGGGCGGATCCGCGGCGGCCGGCTTATGTGCTGGGTTGGTAGAGGCGCGCGCCGGTGCGCTGCGAGCCTGCTGTGTGTATAGGCATAATGCTACGTAACTATTGGTTTTTAAAGAGTATTATTTTATGGACTCCAGCATGAAATTGCGCTGCGCGCTTGCGCTGTCGATCATGTGCGCCGCGGCCGAGACTCAGGCGCAGGGCGCAGCAAACTACCCCACAAAACCGATCCGTTACCTTGTCGGCTACACGCCGGCCGGTGTCGCCGATATGCTGGCGCGCGCGGTAGGGCAAAAACTTTACGAGGCGTGGGGCCAGCAGGTGATTGTTGAGAACCGTCCCGGCGGCGGCACCAACATCGCTGCCGAGATGGTCGCAAAGGCCGCGCCGGACGGCTATACGCTGTTCATGCCGACTGTGGCGAATGCCATTAATCCGACGCTGATGGCGAAAATGAATTTCGATTTGCTGCGCGATTTCATCCACATCACCAATTACGCCAAGGTGCCCGGCATCCTGGTGGTGCATCCTTCGGTGCCGGTAAAAAATGCGAAACAGTTGATCGCACTGGCGAAAGCGCGGCCCGGCGAGTTGCGCCACGGCTCCACCGGCATCGGCAGTCCGCATCATCTGGCGGCAGAAATTTTCAAAACCATGTCCGGCATAAAAATGATACACGTGCCGTACAAAGGTGCGACGCCGGCGTTGACTGACGTAGTAGCGGGCCACATCGAAATATATTTCGGTGCGATGGTGTCCACGATTCCGCACGTGAAAAGCACGCGCGTGCGCGCGCTGGGCGTCACCAGCTTAAAGCGCGTGGCGGCGGCGGGTGATACGCCGACACTGGATGAACAAGGGCTTAAGGGTTTCGACACCGGTTCGTGGTTCGGCATGTCGGCGCCCGCCGGCACGCCGAACGACATTGTGATGAAGTTGCACGCAGCCGCCACGCGTGCGATTCAGGCGCCGGATATCCGCGGCCGTATGAGCGCGGAGGGCGCTGAGTTTGTCGGCGATACGCCGGCGCAATTCGTTGCATTCCTCAAGACAGAACTGGTGAAGTGGGGCAGCGCGGTGAAGGCTTCGGGCGCCAAGCCTGAATAACCTGCCACCAGCGATGAACCTTCCCGATCCGCGCGCCTGGCGTGCTGCGGCATCACCGCTGCACGCGCTGGCGCTGTCCAGCCTCGCCGGCAACGTTGCCGCACGGGCAACGCTGCGACTCGAACTGGATGCCCTGCTTGATAGTGCCAGCGATGACGGCGTGGAAACACTGCTGCGTGATGCGCCATCGGCGGCATGTTACCGCCACCTGCGGCAAACGCTCGCCCAACTGGTCAACAAACCGGAGCGTGGCGAAACCGTGATCGCACGGCTGTTCGCGCTACCGCTGGTGCTGGTAGCGGGTGCTAAAAAATCCCTGGAAATACCCGCTGCGCTGCCGGACATGGTGTCGGTAAGCGCGCTGCTGGAACAGCACGGCGTTCTCGGTGCAGGACGAAACTTTGGTCTCGGCAATGCGCTGTGTGCGCCGGAGACGCTCGAGGGGCTGCGTCCGCGCCTGTTGCGGCAATGGGCGGCGCAGTTGCGCACCGGCGCCGCACCGCTCGAATTGGCGGGCAGCGCGATCGCGGTTGCGCCGGGACGCGAGCAGGTGTATCTGCGGTTTCTGGTCGGCGCCAGTGTGGCGCCTGCACACATGCCTTCCATCACCGAGAGCGATGCGCTTGTCGGTGCATGGGGGATGGCGTTTACCCGATTGCTGGCGCAACAACTGGCGCAAAGCGGGCTGGAGGTGTTGCCGCTGGCGCGTGCGCCGGTTGCACTTTATCTCGCCGCCGATGCGGGACGTGCGGCACAGATCGAGCTCGCGTTCAGTTTATTTTTGAGCAACGCCGTGCGCCAGTTTCGCATGGCGGTTGGCGACCCGGGCGTGGTGTTGTCCGCGCATCGTACGCTCCAGGGCGGCGCGGAGTTGCGCGTGAGCCTGAGTTCAGTGTTTGATGAATCCCTGCTCGAAGGGTTTCGCTGGCCGCTGTATCCGCCGGATGACGTTGTGGAAATAGTTAATAAAATCAATAGCTTATTAGAAGAGTGCCGGCTCAGTGATGCGCGCACGCTGGCGTCGGTTGGCGATGACCTGAATGCGCGCGGCGGGCGCTTTTTGACGGCACGCGATGTTGAAAAGCTTGAAGCTGCGGCGCGAGCGCATTGATTCGGGGCGCGGGAGCGTGCTCCCGCACGCCAAATCTACAGCCAGCCCTTGCGCCGTAAAAACAAGATCGGCCCGACGGCGACCGCGATCATCATCACGATGGCCATCGGATAGCCGAAGCTCCACGACAGTTCCGGCATGTGCGTGAAATTCATGCCGTAGATGCTGGCGATCAACGTGGGCGGCATCAGCACCACCGACAGCACGGTGAATACATTGAGCCGCTTGTTGTGCTCGATGTTGATCATGCCCATTGCGGCATCCAGCAGAAACTTGGTGCGGTCGGCGAGAAAATCGGAAAAATTCATCAGCGATTCCACGTCGCGCAGCACTTCGTTCATGACTTCCATGCTGACGGCGATATCGGTAGTGCGTGACAAGTTGGAATAGGCGCGCTTATTCTCCATCAAACCCAGGCGCGCTTTGCCATTGACATCTTCGACGCGCGCCAGCGCCTCCAGCGCTTTGATCATACCGAGAGCATTAGTTCTGAAAATGCTGCCGCTGACCGCATCCAGGTCCTTTTGCAGTTTTTCATAAACATCGGCCAGTATCGCCACGCGTGCGGCCACCAGTCCCAGCAGCATGCTGGCGGGTGTGGGATATTCTTCGGCGTTTTTCGAGGCGTGCGAAAAAAAAGTGC
>CAMBCF010000087.1 GCA_945864585.1 Bordetella parapertussis
TCAAGGTCATCGCCGCGTGCGTGTGTAAATTGATGAGGCCGGGAATGAGCGCGTGATCGGGCAGGTTGATCACTGGCGCCGCGGGGTAGCGTTCGAGCGCAACGCTGGAGGGCATCAGCGCAACGATTTCACCACGCGCGATGACCACCGTGTGGTGTTCCAGTACGGTATCACGCGGTATTACCGGTATTATCCAGCGCGCAGTGATGAGGGTGGTGTCATCAGCGCGGGCTGATTGGATTGAGGTGACAGACATCGCAGCAGAAGTTTAAACGAACAGGCAAAAAAAAGCCCTGCCGAAGCAGGGCTTTTAATTCATTAGCTTCGAAGCTTAGGGCTTCGGCTTGGCTGCCGGCTTGGCTTCAGGCTTGGCTTCCGGCTTGGCTTCAGGCTTCGCTTCCGGCTTCGGTTGCGGCATCGCAGTGCCAACAATCTCAACCGTCACGCGGCGGTTCGGTCCCAGACACTCGATGAGTTGCTTACGCGCCATCTTGTTGTCGCAGAACTTGGTCACGGGAATGGCCTGTTTCGGGCCTTTACCTTCCCAGAAGATCAGCTTCGGATCAACCTGTTCGGCATTGACCAGATGATCTTTTGCCACTACCGCACGACGCTCCGAGAGCTTCATGTTGTAGGGCAGGCTGCCCAGACGATCGCTGTGACCGGTGACAACCACCGCACCAAACGTAGCAGCAGTGCGCGCTTTGTTGGCGGTGCGCAGGCCTTTCAGGAAATTGCCGAGTTCTTTTTTGTTGTCATCCGTGAGTGTGGCCTGGTCGAACGGGATGTTTTGCAGTTCGATCTTCACGGTAATATTGATCGGTTGGGGTTTCTTCGGCTTGGCTGCCGGCTTGGCTTCCGGCTTGGCCTCGGGTTTGGCCGCAGGTTTTTTCGGTGGCGGCGCAGCCGCTGCTTTCGCCGCAGGTTTCGGTGCGGTTGCATCACCGCAAGGAATGCTGCCGCGCGCAGGCGTCCAGTCGCTGGAGCGCACACAAACATTGGCGCCTTGCGCCTTCACCGCTTGACCGCCGCTATCGACCAAGTAAGCGGGCCGCTCTGCATATTGACTGCCGCCCAATCCCGAGCAGCCGGCGATGGTTGCCAACGCTACGCCCGCCAAACTGACTTTAAATACGGTACTCATGTTTTTGATCCTCCTGTTTTACGATGAGAAATTAGGGCGCCGCACCACTACACACCTGCAACTGTCTCCCAGTACGTCCCTTACCTTGAAAATCTAGGCCACCAAGCATCACTGCTATTACTGAATATCACAATTGTGATGGTATGGCAAACCGAGAGTGAATGGTATCACGGATTTATGGCAAAACACACACAGATTTGTTGCCTAAAAGAAACGCCAAACCCGAGGGTGTGGCGTTTTCGTTGAATGGCCCTAAATAGGACAATTTTTGTTTTGGCGCCGAGTTTCTTGTTAGGCCGCCTTGGCCTTGGGCTTATCCGCGGCCTTGGATCGGGGTTTGTCCTTCTTTACTGCAGCCTTGGCTTCCGGCTTGGCGGCCTTAAAAGCGGGCGCCGCCGGTTTGGCTGCCGGTGCGGCGTTCGGGTCGAAGACGCGGCTGCCGCTGACTTCGATCTCCACGCGACGGTCCGGCTGCAGGCAGGCGCGGATGGCAGTGCGGGTCATCTTCGGTCCTGTGCAATCGGCGGGCTTGGTTACCGGTTGCGTTTTACCTTTGCCGATGGCGTGGATCCGGCTCACGTCCAGCCCCTTGTCATGCAGGTATTTCTTGACGGTTTCAGCGCGGCGCTCGGACAGGCGCTGGTTGTAGCGCACGCTGCCGATACGGTCGGTGTGGCCGGTGGCGACGATAGTGTCATGCTGCTTGCCGCGCAGTGCATCGGCGAGATCATCCAGTTTTTTCATGCCTTCGAGCCTGAGCGACGATTTGTCGAAGTCAAACAGCGCGTCGGCTGACAGCGTGAACTTCTGCGCCGCGGGCGCGGGCGGTGGCGTCACAACCTTGGGTGTGGGCGTGGGTACCACAGGTTTCGGCGGCGGCGCTACCGGCGGCTTGGCGACGGGTTTTGGCACCAGATCGGGATCGCATTCGAGGATGGCGCGCGCGGGCGTCCAGTCACTAGTACGTACGCATACATCGTAGCCCAATGACCGTACCACAGCGTTGTTACCGGCGGTATCAAGCAGATAGCCTTGATTGCGAAAATTCGCGGTGGTGGTCGGTGGCGAGTTCGAGCATCCGGCGATGGCCGCAACCGTCGCGCATACTATAAGTGTTTGTTTTAATAACATTTTTTCTCCCAACGAATAGATTTTTTATCGCGGGACACCCGCTAATCCAAGCAGCATAGCTCCCACGCGTGCCGCAGCATCTTAGCTACATGTAAAGTATAGCATAGCGAAATTCACCGGCTAATGGAATGTTTTTCAACGCTTTTCCGGGGCGTTCAGCCGCGCGCGTAGCCGTTACGAGATGGTTGCAAGTTCACGCAATTACAGCGGCGTTCGAACTGCCCGCGCGTGTTAAAATCTTGAGATTTAGCTGCTTGCTCGGGTTCGCGCTGTTTCCGCAGCGGGAGAAACCCGTCGTAAAGCCCTGCAAAAGCTCACTAAAGCCGCATAAATGGATCAATTCGCCAAAGAAACCCTCCCGGTAAGTCTCGAAGAAGAAATGCGCCGCTCGTACCTGGATTACGCCATGAGCGTGATCGTCGGGCGCGCGCTCCCCGATGTGCGGGACGGGCTGAAACCAGTGCATCGCCGCATCCTTTTTGCGATGCACGAATCCAACACGGTATGGAACCGCTCGTATGTGAAATGCGCGCGCGTGGTGGGGGATGTGCTGGGTAAGTATCATCCGCACGGTGACTCGGCGACGTACGAGGCGCTGGTACGCATGGCGCAGGATTTTTCGATGCGTTATCCGTTAATCGACGGCCAGGGCAACTTCGGCTCGGTCGATGGCGATTCCGCCGCGGCCTATCGTTATACCGAGTGCCGGCTGGAGAGAATTACCTCGGAGTTGCTGGCCGATATCGACATGGAAACCGTCGATTTCACGCCTAACTATGACGGCAAGGAAAACGAGCCGCGCGCGCTGCCGGCGCGCGTGCCGAATCTGCTGGTGAACGGCTCGTCGGGCATCGCGGTGGGCATGGCGACGAATATTCCGCCGCACAATTTGTCGGATGTGATCGATGCCTGTCAGTTGCTGCTGAAAAGCCCGGACGCGGATATTGAGGCGTTGATCGCTATTGTGAAAGCGCCGGATTTCCCTACGCACGGCATCATCTATGGCATTGAGGGCGTGAAGGAAGGTTATCGCACGGGACGCGGCCGCGTGATCATGCGTGCGCGCACGCATTTCGAGGAAACCGAAAAGGGCGGGCGCGTTGCCATCATCATCGACGAACTGCCGTATCAGGTAAACAAAGCCAACCTGCTAATGAAAATCGGCGAACTGGTGCGCGAGAAACGCATCGAGGGCATTTCCGATATTCGCGACGAGTCGGACAAGTCGGGCATGCGCGCGGTAATCGAGCTGAAACGCGGCGAAGTGCCGGAGATCATCCTGAACAATCTGTGGAAAGAAACACAGATGCAGGACAGCTTCGGCATGAACATGGTTGCGCTGCTGGATGGGCAGCCCAAGTTATTGAATTTAAAGCAAATTATTGATGCCTTTTTAAGGCACCGGCGCGAGGTGGTAACGCGCCGCACGGTATTTGAACTGCGCAAGGCGCGCGAACGCGGGCACATCCTCGAAGGTCTGGCGGTGGCGCTGTCGAATGTGGATGAGGTGATCGCGCTGATTAAGGCGGCGCCCACTCCCGCCGACGCCAAAGTGGAATTGATGAACCGCTTCTGGCGTTCAAAGCTGGTGGAGGATTTGCTTGAGCGCGCATTGGGTGACACCACCACGGATAGCGCCTTGTCGCGTCCCGAGGGGATAGCGCCCGAATTTGGCTTGCATAAACAGGGCTACAAACTTTCCGACGTGCAGGCGCAGCGTATTCTCGAAATGCGTTTGCAAAACCTGACTGCGCTGGAAACCGACAAGATCACCGTCGAGTACAAAGAGACGATGGACAAGATTGTGGATCTGCTCGACATGCTGGCGAAGCCCGCGCGCGTGACCAAAGTTATTGCGTCGGAGCTTGCCGAAATCAAAAAGCAGTACGGCGGCGAACGGTTCAGCGAAATCGTGGTGCAAACCAGCGATATCTCGAATGAAGATCTGATCGCGCGCGAAGACGTGGTGGTCACGCTATCGCACAGCGGCTATATGAAATCGCAGCCGGTGGCTGATTACCGTGCGCAGAAGCGCGGTGGACGCGGCAAGCAGGCGACGACGACAAAAGAAGAGGATTTCATCGACAAACTATTCATCGCCAACACCCATGATTTCATCCTGTGTTTCTCCAACCGCGGGCGCGTCTACTGGCTGAAAGTGTATGAAGTGCCGCAGGGCACGCGCGGTTCGCGCGGCAAGCCCATCGTGAATCTGGTGCCGCTGATGGAGCACGAAAAAATCACCGCGGTGCTATCGGTGACCGCGTTTGACGATGATCACTTTGTATTCATGGCCACCTCCAACGGCACCGTGAAAAAGACCGCGCTATCGGCGTTTTCGCGGCCGATGAACAAGGGCATCATTGCGGTTACGCTCGAGGATGGCGATTTTCTGATCGGCGTGGCGCAAACCGATGGCAAGCAGGACATCATGCTGTTCTCCGATGCCGGCAAGGCGGTGCGCTTCCAGGAATCCGACGTGCGCGTGATGGGCCGCAATGCCGCGGGCGTGCGCGGCATGCGCCTGCCAAAAAATCAGAAAGTGATTTCGCTGCTGGCGTTATCGGACGAGAAACTGTCGGTGCTGACTGCCACGGAAAACGGCTACGGCAAGCGCACGCCGATGTCGGAATACACGCGCCACGGGCGTGGCACGCAGGGCATGATCGCGATCCAGTGCAGTGACCGCAACGGCAAATTGCTCGCCGCGCAGCTGGTGAGCAAGGAAGACGAAATCATGCTGATTACCACTGGCGGCGTATTGATCCGCACGCGCGTTTCAGAGGTGCGCGTACAGGGCCGTTCAACTCAGGGTGTGCGCTTGATTAATCTGGATGACAACGAAAAACTCGCAGGGCTGGAAAAAATCGTCGAACCCGACGATGACGATGATCAGGAAAAATTGTTTTAAACCCAATATTCAGGCTAAAAAATTATGGCAAGAGTATTTAATTTCAGCGCGGGTCCGGCGGTCTTGCCGGAAGCGGTGCTGGTGCACGCTGCGGCCGAAATGCTCGACTACGGCGGCACCGGCACATCGGTGATGGAAATGAGCCACCGCGGCAAAACGTTCATTGACATCCATGCGCGTGCGGAAGCCGATTTGCGTGAGCTGCTGCTGATCCCCAAAAACTACAAAGTGTTGTTCATGCATGGCGGCGCCGCCGGGCAGTTCGGCATCATTCCGATGAATCTGCTGGGTGGCAAGACCAGCGCGGATTACGTCAATACTGGACAATGGTCGAAAAAGGCCATCAGCGAAGCCAAGAAATTCTGCAAAGTGAATGTTGCAGCGAGCTCCGAAGACCAGAATTTCACTTATGCGCCGGTGCAATCGCTATGGAAGCTGGATGCGAATGCCGCCTATCTGCATTACACCTCGAACGAAACCATCGGCGGTGTCGAATTTCAATGGATACCTGAAACCGGCGCGGTGCCGCTGGTGGCGGATGCGTCTTCGCACATCCTGTCGCGTCCGCTCGAGGTGTCGCGCTTTGGCCTGATTTACGCGGGTGCGCAAAAGAATATCGGTCCTGCCGGCATGGCCATTGTCATCGTGCGCGACGATCTGCTGGGCAAAGCCATGCCGATCACGCCGGAAGTCTTCAACTACAAAGTGCAGGCTGAAGCGGATTCGATGATCAATACACCGTCGACCTATGCCATCTATATTGCGGGGCTGGTGTTTGCGTGGCTGAAAAAGCAAGGCGGTATCGCGGCGATGGAGAAAATCAATATCGCCAAAGCAAAACTGCTTTACGATTATCTCGATGCGTCCGAGTTTTACCAGTCGCCGGTGAACAAGGAAGACCGTTCGCGCATGAATGTCCCGTTCCGGCTGCGCAGCGAAACGCTGGATGAAGCGTTTCTGAAAGAATCCAAAGCGCTGGGTTTGATTGAACTCAAGGGCCACCGTTCGGTGGGCGGCATGCGTGCATCGATTTACAACGCCATGCCCATCGCAGGCGTGCAGGCGCTGGTGTCGTTCATGCGTGATTTTGAAAAGAAACAGGGATAAGCTACGTGCTCAATATATTGACCCTTAATGCCATCTCCAGCGTCGGGCTGAAGCGCTTTCCGGCAGCGCAATACAAGGTCGGCTCGAAGGTTAGCGAAGCGGATGCCATACTGGTGCGCTCGCACAACATGCACGAGATGGATATACCCGCCAGCGTCAAAGCCATCGGCCGCGCGGGTGCGGGGGTGAACAACATCCCGGTGGAAAAAGTGAGCAAGCGCGGCATGCCGGTGTTCAACGCACCGGGCGCCAATGCCAACGCGGTGAAAGAACTGGTGATCGCGGCGCTGCTGATCGCCTCGCGCAATATTGCCCCGGCGCTGACCTTTGTCTCCGGATTGAGCGGTGACGATAAAGCCCTGCACAAGCAGGTCGAAGACGGCAAAAAGGCGTTTTCCGGCACCGAGCTTCCCGGGCGCACACTGGGCGTGATCGGCCTGGGCAAGATCGGCAGCCTGGTGGCCGATGCGGCCATCAAACTTGGCATGAATGTCACCGGTTTTGACCCGCACATTACAGTGGACGCCGCGTGGGGATTGCCGTCATCGGTAAAAAAAGCCCACAGTATCGAAGAGGTGCTGAAGGCCAGCGACTACGTAACCATCCACGTGCCGTTGCTGGACACCACGCGCAATTTGCTTAACGCCCAGCGACTCGCGCTGATGAAAAAGCATGCGATTTTGCTCAACTTTGCGCGCGACGGCATTGTTGACGACAGTGCTGTGGTGCGCGCGTTGAAAGCGGACAATCTACGCGGCTACATTTGCGATTTTCCGGCGCAGGCGCTGCAAGGCGCGCCGCGCGTGATCGCAACACCGCATCTGGGTGCGTCCACCGAAGAAGCCGAAGACAACTGCGCCATCATGGTGGCAGATCAAGTGCGTGATTTTCTGGAAAATGGCAATATCCGCAATGCGGTGAATCTGCCCGATGTGGTGATGGATCGCGAGTCGCCGTATCGTTTATGCATCGTCAACGCCAACGTGCCGAACATGGTGGGACAGATTTCCACCGCGATGGCGGGTGCAGGCCTTAACATACACAATATGCTCAACAAATCGCGCGGCGAAATGGCTTACACGCTGGTGGATGTAGACAGTGCGATACCTTCTGAACTGGTCAACCGGTTGGCTGCGATTGAAGGCGTGAGATCGGTGCGTTATTTGCCTCAAGGGCAGTGAACGGGTGAACGAGTTGAAGACATGACTGACTCCCTCGCCGACATTCGCCGCAAAATAGACGCGCTTGATGCCCGCTTGGTGAAACTCATTTCGGCGCGCGCCAAAATCGTGCAGCAGGTTGGCAAAATAAAGAATGGCGTAATGGTCTACCGGCCGGATCGAGAGGCGCAGGTGCTGCGCCGTGTTTCTGCACTCAACGCAGGCCCGATGTCGGGCGCGGGGCTACGCTGCATTTACAGCGAAATCATGTCGGCGTGCCGCGCGCTGGAAGACCTGCTTGCCGTCGCGTACCTGGGACCGCAAGGCACTTACAGCCAGGAAGCGGCGATACGCCATTTCGGCAGCAGTATAGAACTGCGTTCGTGTACCACGATTGATGACGTGTTTAAACAGGTGGAAACCGGTGCCATCGGCTACGGCGTGGTACCGGTTGAAAACTCCACCGATGGCGCGATCGGCCGCACGCTGGATTTGCTGCTGACGACAACCGCAAAAGTGTGCGGCGAGATTATGCTGCCGGTGCGTCAATGCTTGATGAGCAAGGCAAAAAATCGAACGGCGATCAAGAAAATTTATTCACATACGCAAAGCCTCGCGCAGTGCCAGCATTGGCTGGCGCGCTATCTGCCGGGTGCGGATCAAATTGCGGTAGTGAGTAACGCCGAAGCGGCGCGACTGGCGGCGAGTGATGCAAAATCCGCCGCCATCGCCAGCAAAACGGCTGCCGCATTGTACCAATTGAATCTGCTGGCGCGCAACATTCAGGATGAAGCGCGCAACACCACGCGCTTTCTGGTGCTGGCGCGCGAGGATGTTGCGCCCTCAGGTTGCGATAAAACATCATTAATACTTTCCACACGCAACGTACCGGGTGCTATTCATGATTTGCTGTCGCCGCTGGCGAAAAACAGCGTGAGCATGACGCGGTTAGAGTCGCGCCCGGCAAAAACCGGGCTGTGGGAATACATGTTTTATATCGACATCGAAGGCCATGCATCCGACGCGCGCGTGGCGCAGGCGCTGGTTGAGATTGCGCGCAAGGCGTCGTTTGTAAAAAATCTTGGCTCTTATCCGGCTGAGCCTGCGCGGTAGTTTTTCATGATGATATGTGATCTCGCGCCCTCGTACATTCGTTCGATTGCGCCGTACCAGCCGGGCAAGCCTATTTCCGAACTCGCGCGCGAGTTTGGCCTCGCTGAATCTAGCATCATCAAGCTCGCCTCCAATGAAAATCCGCTCGGCGTTAGCCCGCTAGCGCAGCAGGCGATACGCGCCGCGCTGGACGGTCTGGCGTTGTATCCCGATGGCAACGGTTTTGAATTAAAGCAGGCCTTGTCGCGGCATCTCGGTGTGGGTATGGATCAACTGGTGCTGGGTAACGGTTCGAACGACGTGCTGGAACTCGCTGCGCGCGCTTTTCTCGCGCCCGAAAATTCAGCGGTGTATGCGCAGCATGCGTTTGCCGTTTATCCGCTGGTGGTGCAGGCGATGGGCTGTACCGGCATTGAGGTGCCGGCAAAAAATTTCGGTCACGATCTGGATTCGATGTTGCGCGCCATTCGTAGCACTGGGCCCGATACGCGCATGGTGTTTGTAGCCAATCCGAATAATCCGACGGGCACGTTGGCGCCTGCCTCAGACCTGGAGCGCTTTATTGCCGCGCTGCCTGCGCACGTGCTGCTGGTGCTCGACGAGGCCTACAACGAATACCTGCGTCCCGAGCATCGGTCGGAGAGTTTATCCTGGCTGAAAAAATATCCCAACTTGTTGATTACCAGGACATTTTCAAAAGTATATGGTTTGGCCGGCCTGCGCGTCGGTTACGCTGTGGGCAGCGCAGCGGTGGCGGATTTGCTGAATCGTGTGCGTCAGCCGTTTAACGTGAACAGTATTTCGCTGGCCGCGGCCACCGCCGCATTGGACGACCATGAATTTGTGCGCAAGAGTTATGAACTGAATCTTGCGGGCATGGATCAACTCACCGCGGGGTTTAAAAAACTGCGGCTTGAATATATTCCTTCTTACGGCAATTTTGTCACGTTTAAGGTGAGTGATGCCAAGGCAGTTAACACCGCGCTGCTGAAATCCGGTGTGATTGTGCGCCCCATCGCGGGCTACGGCTTGCCGGATTGGCTGCGGGTGTCGATCGGGCTGGAGTCGGAAAACGCGCGCTTTCTGTCGAGCCTGACGCAAGCGCTACACGCATGACAGCGTTATGAGCAAACTGAGCATCAACAAGCTGGTGATCATTGGTGTAGGTTTGATCGGCGGGTCATTCTCACTGGCCTTGAAAAAAGCCAGGGTGGTGAAACACGTGGTGGGTGTTGGGCGCACGCGCAAGAATTTGAATACTGCGCTGAAACTCGGCGTGATCGACGAAATTTCGTTGACCGCCACGCAAGCGGTGCGCGACGCCGATCTGGTATTGATCGGCACGCCAGTGGGGCAGATGGCGGGTGTGATGAAAACCATTGCGCCGCACCTGGGCGACAAAGCCATCATTACCGACGGCGGCAGCACCAAGCAGGATGTGATTGCCTGCGCGCGCAAGCACCTCGGCGCGCGTTTTACGAATTTTGTGCCTGCGCACCCGATGGCAGGCACGGAAATGAGCGGTGCGGCAGCGGCATTTGCCGAGCTATATCACGGACGCAAAGTGATACTGGTGCCGCAACGCGAGACGTCTGCGCGCGCGCTGGTGCTGGTGCGCGCGGCGTGGACAGCGTGCGGCGCGAACGTGGTGCGCTTGCAGGCGCGCGAGCACGACGAAATTCTTGCGGCAGTGAGCCACTTGCCGCATGTCGCGGCGTTTGCCTTAATGAGTACGCTGTCCAGGCGCAACGACGCGCGGCGCATACTCGGATTTTCGGCCGGCGGGCTGCGTGACACCGTGCGTATCGCCGGTAGTTCGCCTGAAATGTGGCGCGATATATTTCTCGCTAACCGTGGCGCGGTGCTGGCGAATATCGATTCCTATATCAAGGAAATAAAATATCTGCGTGCCGCTCTCAAAGCGGGCAACGGCGATGCGCTGCAAGCGCAGTTTGAGCGTGCGCGGCATGCGCGCGAGCGTTGGCTGGTGAAAGGCAAACGCAGTTGAGCACGAATAAGGCCGCGATGGAATTCCTCGATCTTGCGCCGATCAGGGCGGTGCGCGGCTTGGTGGTGCTGCCCGGCTCCAAAAGTATTTCCAACCGCACGCTGCTGCTGGCGGGGCTGGCTGCGGGCGAAACGCTGATCCGTGATGTGCTTGATTCCAACGACACGCAGCGCATGACGGATGCCTTGCGCGTGCTGGGTATGCGCGTGAGCGACGGTGGCCCGCGCGCATTGCGTGTGTTCGGCGCGGGTGGCGCATTTGCGGTGAAAAAAGCCGAGTTGTTTTTGGGCAATGCCGGCACCGCGATGCGCCCGTTGACTGCGGTGCTGGCGCTGTGCGGCGGTGAGTACCGCTTGTCGGGCGTGCCGCGTATGCACGAGCGGCCGATCGGTGATCTGGTGGATGCGCTGCGTCAACTCGGCGCACGTCTGGATTACATGGGCGATGACGGCTTTCCACCGCTGGCGATACATCCGGCACTGCTGAGCGGGAAAAACGAAGTCAGCATACGCGGCAATGTGTCGAGCCAGTTTTTGACCGGCTTGCTGCTGGCGCTGCCGTTGCTGCAACAACGCACCCGCGTGCGGGTGGTGGGCGAGCTGATTTCCAAGCCGTATATCGAAATTACCCTCAACACTATGCGACAGTTTGGTGTGGCGGTTGAGCGCGACGGCTGGACGTCGTTTAGCGTGCCCGCCGCGGCGCGTTATAAAAGCCCCGGCGAGGTGTATGTCGAGGGCGATGCATCGTCAGCGTCGTATTTTCTGGCGGCGGGGGCGATCAGCGGCCTCTCCAACGAAGGCCTGGTACGCGTGCAAGGCGTAGGCCGCGCGAGCATACAGGGCGACGTGCGCTTCACCGAATTGCTGGAGCAAATGGGCGCAACCGTCACACTCGGCGACAACTGGATCGAAGCGACGGCGAATGCCGATGCCAAGCGTCGCGGCAAACTCAAGGCGCTGGACGCCGATTGCAATCATCTACCCGATGCGGCGATGACCCTGGCGGTGGCGGCGTTATTCGCCGACGGCGCCAGCACGTTGCGCAACATCGGCAGTTGGCGGGTGAAGGAAACCGACCGCATCGCGGCTATGGCAACCGAATTACGCAAACTGGGTGCACAGGTTGAGGAGGGCGCGGACTATCTGAAGATCACGCCACCTCAGTCCTCAGTCCTCAGTCCTGGGGTTGCTATTGACACCTACGACGACCATCGCATGGCGATGTGTTTTTCGCTGGCGGCGCTGGGCGGTGTGCCGCTGCGCATTAACGATCCGCGCTGTGTGGCGAAAACTTACCCCGAGTATTTTGCTGTGTTGTCATCTATAAGTACACATTAAATTATAGATGTAACCTATTGTTTTTATTTGACTTTGACTGATAGAAATCAACCTGTCCCGGTGCTCGCCATCGACGGCCCTTCGGCATCGGGAAAAGGCACGGTGGCACAAGCTGTGGCACGTGAACTGGCGTTTCATTATCTCGACAGCGGCGCGCTGTATCGCATAGTCGGGTTAGCCGTGGTTCGCGCTGGCAGCAACCTCGACAGCGAATCCGAGGTATTGTCTATTTTATTGAAACTAAACATTAAATTTGAACAGGCGCAGGTGTTATTGGACGGCGCCGATGTCACCGAAGCGATACGCGAAGAAGCCATCAGCGCCGCGGCCTCCAAGGTAGGCGCGCATGCACAAGTGCGCCAGGCGCTGCTTAATCGGCAACGTAATTTTCGTCAGCCGCCGGGTTTGGTGGCAGACGGACGCGATATGGGATCTGTGGTTTTCCCCGATGCGGTACTCAAAATTTATCTTACGGCAAGCGCCGCGGCGCGCGGCGAAAGGCGCTATAAGCAGTTGATCGGCAAGGGGTTCGATGCTAATATCAGTGCCCTTTTACAGGACATTCTGCTGCGCGATCAACGAGATAGCGAACGCACAGCGGCGCCTTTGCAAAAGTGCGCAGATGCCATAGAAGTGGATACCACTAACCTGTCGGTGGCGCAGTCGATAGCATGCGTTCTAGGGCATTACAGTAAAGTTACAGTTCGTCAGCAATAAATCGGTAGCAGTATCAAATCAAGCGTAGCACCCGAGGCGCCATAGTCCCCCAAGGCCTGTGGTTTTACTAACCAACCCCGTTTTGTGCCGATGTTGATGTCGCAGGGTACAGCGTACCGTGCGGATAGAGTCGCAGACGGGTAATCCAAGTGATTGATAAACAATGAATACTCAAACCCAACCCAGCGCCGGTGTTAGCGATGGCGCTGAAAGCTTTGCCGCGTTATTTGAAGAAAGCCTGTCGCGCAAGGAAATGCGTATAGGCGAGGTGATTACCGCCGAAGTGGTGCGTATCGATGACAACTTCGTGGTGGTCAACGCAGGCCTGAAGTCTGAAAGCTACATCCCCAAAGAAGAATTCATGACCGACGGTGGCGTGATGGACGCCAAACTCGGCGATTTCATCAGCGTTGCCATCGAGTCGCTTGAAAACGGTTTTGGCGAAACGCGCCTGAGCCGCGACAAAGCCAAGCGCCTGGCGTCGTGGCTGGACCTCGAAGACGCGCTCGAAAAAGGCCGTATCGTGCAGGGCATGGTCAACGGCAAAGTGAAGGGCGGGCTCACGGTAATGGTGAACGGCATACGTGCATTTTTGCCCGGATCGCTGGTGGATATTCGCCCGGTGAAAGACACCACGCCGTATGAAAACAAGGCGATGGATTTCAAAGTTATCAAGCTTGATCGCAAACGCAACAACGTGGTGGTGTCGCGCCGCGCGGTGCTTGAAGTAACACAGGGCGCGGAGCGTCAAAAGCTCCTCGACAATCTGCAGGAAGGTGCAGTGGTCAAGGGCATCGTCAAGAACATCACCGACTACGGCGCGTTTGTGGATCTCGGCGGCATCGATGGTCTGCTGCATATTACCGATCTCGCGTGGCGCCGCGTCAAACATCCGAGCGAAGTGCTCACAGTGGGCGACGAAGTGCAGGCCAAGGTATTGAAATTCGACCAGGAGAAAAACCGCGTCTCGCTGGGCATGAAACAACTGGGCGAAGACCCGTGGGTGGGCCTCGGCCGGCGTTATCCGACCGGCACGCGTTTGTTCGGCAAGGTGTCGAATCTCACCGACTACGGTGCGTTTGTTGAAATTGAATCCGGTATCGAAGGGCTGGTGCACGTGTCCGAAATGGACTGGACCAACAAGAATGTGCATCCGTCGAAGGTGGTGCAACTCGGTGATGAAGTCGAAGTCATGGTGCTGGAAATCGACGAAGAGCGCCGCCGCATCTCGCTGGGCATGAAGCAATGCATGGCGAATCCGTGGGAAGAGTTCTCGATGAATCACAAGAAAGGCGAAAAAGTCAGAGGCCAGATCAAATCAATCACCGACTTTGGTATTTTCGTCGGCCTCACCGGGGCCATCGACGGCCTGGTGCACCTGTCGGACCTGTCGTGGTCGCTGCCCGGTGAAGAAGCCGTGCGCAACTACAAAAAGGGCGATGAAGTCGAGGCGGTGGTGCTGGCGATTGACGTTGAGAGAGAGCGTATTTCACTCGGTGTCAAGCAGATGGATGGCGATCCGTTCACGAATTTTGTATCTGCCAACGACAAAAACTCCATTGTTCAGGGTACGGTAAAATCTATTGACGGCAAGGGAGCGGTCATTCAGCTGGTGGGGGATATCGAGGGCTATCTGCGGGCGTCGGAAGTGGCGCGCGACCGGGTGGAAGATATTCGCACGCATTTGAAGGAAGGCGATTCGGTAACGGCGATGGTCATCAACATTGATCGCAAGAATCGCTCGATCAATCTCTCGATCAAGGCAAAAGACCTTGCGGAGGAGGCCACGGCGATGCAAAAGATCTCCGCGGACAGCAAGTCGGCGAGTACCGGGACCACCAATCTCGGCGCCTTGCTGAAGGCAAAAATGGATACGGCGAATACTCAATAATAAGGGAGCATCATGACCAAGTCGGAGTTGATCGCGAAACTTGCGGCGCGTTTTCCCCAATTGGTGGCAAAGGACGCGGAGCTGGCGGTGAAAATGATTTTGGATACGATGGGCAGGAGTCTTGCGCAAGGACAACGCATCGAGATACGGGGCTTTGGCAGTTTTGGACTCAATTTTCGCCCCCCACGCGTTGGCCGTAATCCCAAATCGGGCGATCGGGTGCAGGTGCCCGCGAAGCACGTGCCTCACTTTAAAGCCGGCAAGGAATTGCGCGATCGCGTTGATGTGCGGAAATAGTCCGGCTTATTACGCATTGCCATCGTCAGCGTTTTTTGCGATGACTCCCGCAAAACGGCATGATCGAAAGATCATGCCGTTTTTTGCTGCCGGCGCGGATACTCACGCCGCTGGTGTTGTCGAATGGCCGTGATGAAAACATTATTCTGGATTCTCAAGCTGCTGCTGTTTTTTGCCGCACTGACCTTTGCGGTGAAAAATACCGACGTGGTAACCGTGCGTTACTATCTCGGATTGCAATGGCAGGCGCCGATGATATTTGTGATTCTGGTGGTGTTTTGCGCCGGCGTGGTAGCGGGCGTGCTCGCCAGCCTTGGCCCCGTCGTGCGGCTGCGCCGGGAGATTTTGCGTCTGCGCAAACAAGTCAGGGAAAGTGCTGTCACGGCGGTACCCGTCGAGCCCGTCCCGCCATCGCAGGTCGCGGACGCGCGCTAACAGCGAACACCACGCATCATGGACATCGAATCCTGGTGGCTGCTCGCGCTGCCGCTGTTTTTTGCGTTAGGCTGGATAGCGGCGCGTATTGATATACGCCAACTCATGTCGGAATCGCGCGCGCTGCCGAGCTCCTATTTCAAGGGCCTGAATTTTCTGTTGAACGAACAGCCCGACAAAGCCATCGAGGCGTTCATTGAAGTGGTCAAGGTTGACCCGCAAACCATTGAATTGCATTTTGCGCTGGGTAGTCTGTTTCGGCGCCGCGGCGAAGTTGAGCGCGCGATACGCATGCATCAAAATCTGGTGGCGCGTCCCGATCTGGGCAAAGATCAAAAAACACTGGCGCTGTATGAACTCGCGCAGGACTATCTCAAGGCCGGTTTACTGGATCGCGCCGAAGAGTTATTTCTCAAACTGGAGCACACGCCTCACGCCGAAGCAGTGCTCAAATTCCTGCTCGAAATTTACGAACAGGAAAAAGACTGGCGTAAAGCCATCGTCATTGCCGGCAAGCTCGAAAGCGTGACAGGCCGCTCGCATCAAAAGGACATCGCCAATTTTTATTGCGAGATGGCGAGCAGCGAAATCATGCATTCCCGCGCCGAAGCCGCGCGCCCGCATCTCGACCAGGCGCTTGCGCATCACCGCTTGTGTGTGCGAGCCAATCTGTTGCTGGGCGACCTGGAACAGTCGCAGGGCAAGCTGGATGCGGCGGTGGCGGCGTGGAAACGCATTGAGAGTCAGAACCCCGACTATCTGTCTTTGGTTGCCGAGCGCATGTTTCGCGCTTTCAAGCAGCAGGATAAAACCACGGAGGGCGTAACGCTGTTGCGCGGTTATCTGACGAAATATCCATCGCTGGATTTGTTGAATACGGTATTCGACGGTTTGCTCGCGTCGCAGGGCGCTGAAAGCGCCTATGCACTGGTGCGAGACGAATTGCGCCGCTCGCCCACCTTGCTGGGTTTGGATAAATTGCTCGAAGCACAGTTGCTCGATGTGCCTGCCGAGCGCCGCCAGGATCTTGAACTCACCAAGACGCTGGTGCATCAACATTCACGCGGTCTCGCCCAGTACAAATGCGACCATTGTGGCTTTCGTGCGCGGCAGTTTTATTGGCACTGTCCGGCGTGCGCATCGTGGGAGACGTACTCGCCGCGCCGTACCGAAGAAAAGAGTTTGCCGGCATGAACGACCCGCAGATCATCGTCGCGCTGGACTACCCCTCTGCGCAATCTGCACTCGACATGGCGGCACGGCTGGACCCGGCGCTGTGCCGCGTCAAGGTGGGCAAGGAATTGTTCGCGGCGGCAGGGCCGGCGCTGGTGGAAACGCTGGTCACGCGCGGCTTCGGTGTGTTCCTCGATTTGAAATACCACGACATCCCTAATACGGTCGCCAGTGCGTGCAAGGCCGCTGCGCGTTTGGGGGTGTGGATGATCGACGTGCATGCTTCCGGCGGACGCGCCATGATGCTGGCGGCGCGCGAGGCCATTGCCGGGGCAACGGTGCGGCCCAAACTGATCGCGATTACGGTGCTGACCAGTCTGGGCGCCAGCGATCTTGCCGACATCGGCATGCAGGGAAAGCCGGACGAGGTGGTGCTGCGCCTCGCGCGGCTTGCCGAAGGCGCGGGACTCGATGGCGTGGTGTGTTCGGCACAGGAAGCGCATCTGCTGCGTAGCGCGTGTGGCGCGGGCTTTAATCTGGTGACGCCTGGCATCCGTTTGGCCGACAGTCTTCCCGATGCCGCGCAGGATGACCAAAAACGCGTGATGACGCCACGTGCTGCGATGAATGCGGGTGCGGATTATCTGGTGATCGGCCGGCCGATTACGCAGGCCGCTGATCCCGTGGCGACCTTGCTACGCATACAACGCGAGCTTGCGGGGTGAGCATGCAAAACGCTGTCGCTATTGCCGCTTTTGCCAAGGCCCGCGTGCTGGTGGTGGGCGATGTGATGCTGGACCGTTACTGGTTTGGCAATGTCGCGCGCATTTCGCCCGAAGCGCCGGTGCCGGTGGTGCATGTGCAGCGTAGCGAGGAACGCCCTGGCGGTGCTGCCAATGTTGCGCGCAACGCAGCGGCATTGGGTGCGCGCGTCACCTTGTTGTCGGTGGTAGGGCGTGACGAAGCCGGCGTGCAACTTGCCAGGCTATTGAAGCGCGATAAGGTGACGGCGCGGCTGCACCGTGACGCCAGTGTGGCGACCACGGTCAAGCTGCGTGTGATCGGGCGTCAGCAACAATTGCTGCGTGTCGATTTTGAAACCACGCCCGGCCATGAAGTGCTGGCGGCGAAACTGCGCGAGTATCGTGCTCTGTTGCGTGATCACGACGTGGTGATTCTTTCCGATTACGGCAAGGGCGGGCTGGCGCATATCGAATCCATGATCGCTGCCGCGCGCCGCGCGGGCATCGCGGTGCTGGCGGATCCCAAGGGCGAGGACTTCAAGCGTTATCGTGGCGCCACCGTGCTCACCCCCAATCGCAGTGAATTTCAGCAGGTCGTGGGCAAGGCGCGCGGTGAAGCGGACTTCACCTTGCGCGCGCAAAAATTACGCCGTGCGCTGGGCCTTGAAGCGTTGCTGGTCACACGCAGCGAAGAAGGCATGACGCTGTATCGTAAGCATGGCCCAGGCAGCCGCTTACACGTCGCCACACAGGCGCGCGAGGTGTTCGATGTGTCCGGCGCGGGTGATACCGTTATCGCGACGCTGGCAGTCGCTATGGCCAGCGGCGCGGCGATAGACCAGGCCGTGCACATGGCCAACCGCGCTGCAGGCATCGTGGTCGGCAAGTTCGGCACTGCGACGGTGACGCCGCAAGAATTGTTAACTTAAATAATTATTAAAAACAATGACTTACATCGTAACAGGTGCGGCGGGCTTTATCGGCGCTAATCTGCTTAAAGCGCTCAATGCGCGCGGCATCACGCGCATCGTCGCGGTAGACGATCTGACTGACGGCGCGCGTTTTGCCAATCTCGCCGATTGCCAGATCGACGATTACCTGGATAAGGACGAGTTCATCGCCGCGCTGGATCGTGGCGTGTTCAACGGCGCGGTTAGCGCACTGCTGCATCAGGGCGCCTGTTCGGACACCACCGAATCGAATGGCCGTTACATGATGCAGAATAATTATCGCTATTCGCGGCGCCTGCTCGAATTTTGCGTGGCGCAGCGCACACCGTTTATCTATGCATCATCGGCGGCTATTTATGGCGACCTGAGCGAGTTTCGCGAATCACCGGCCTATGAGAAGCCGCTGAATGTTTACGGCTACTCCAAGTATTTGTTCGATCAGTTCGTGCGCCGCATACTGCCGCAAATTCATTCGCAGGTGACGGGCCTGCGCTATTTCAACGTGTACGGCGTGCGCGAGCAGCACAAGGGCCGCATGGCGTCGGTGGCGTATCACTTTTTCAACCAGTACCGCAGCAACGGCAAAGTGCGCCTGTTCGAGGGCAGCGATGGCTACGGTAACGGCGAGCAGCGGCGCGATTTTGTAGCGGTGGAAGACGTGGTGAGGGTTAACCTCTATTTTTTAGATAACCCTTTAAAATCAGGTATTTACAATTGCGGCACAGGCGTGGCGCAAAGTTTTAATGACGTCGCAGTGGCTGCTATCAATGCCTGCCGCAAGGCGCGCGGCGAGTCACCGTTGGCGCTTAGCGCGATGCAGGCGCAGGGGTTGATTGAATACATACCCTTTCCGCCGGATCTCAAGGGTAAGTATCAAAGTTATACCCAAGCCGATTTGAACGCCTTGCGTGCCGCGGGCTATGCCGACCAATTACTTACAGTAGAACAGGGCGTTACACGGTATTGCGAGGCGCTCAACGCGCGCACCGGGTAAGCCCAGCGGGAACCTTACGCGAAGCTGTCAACGTAATAGGCATTGGGACGTTTTTAGCGCATGTCCGCAAGGCCGTCATTCCAGAGTGGCCTCGATGCGGGCTTAAATTTATCCGGGAGGAACACATGAAGAAACTATTACTGGTATTGGCCATGTGGTTGGCGATGGTGGGCGCTGCGTTGGCCCAAATCAATATTAATACGGCGACCAAGGAACAGCTGGACGGCCTTAAAGGTATAGGCCCCGCCAAAGCGCAGGCTATTATCGACCATCGCACCAAGAATGGCCCTTTCAAAACCGTGGATGATCTTGAAAAAGTCAGCGGTATCGGCCCGGCAACGATGAAAGACATCCGCGACAAAATCAGTGTGGCCGGTGGTGCGGCTCCTGCCAAAGCAGATGCGAAAGCGGATGCCAAGGCAGCGAAGAAAGCGGAGACCAAAGAGCCCGCCAAGGTGGATGCGAAGAAAGACGATAAGGCGGCACCCAAAGCCGATGCCAAGAAAGACGACAAGGCAGCACCCAAGGCCGATGCCAAGAAAGACGACAAGGCAGCACCCAAGGCCGATGCCAAGAAAGACGACAAGGCCGACAAGAAATAATCTGCTCACATCAATCTTGGAAACCCCGCTGCG
>CAMBCF010000088.1 GCA_945864585.1 Bordetella parapertussis
GACAGATCGAATTGAAATATCGTTCGCTCGCGCCCTTGATGGATGAGCGAGTGCGGCGGCATTGGGCGGCGAGCGAAGCGCAGGCCTACGGATGGGGTGGCGTGAGTGCGGTGAGCGATGCCACGGGGATGTCGCGCAAGACGATCCGCAAGGGCTTGGCGGAGTTGGGTGCTCGTGCGCTGGAACCGAATGCGCCGGTGGTGGCGCGCCTGCGCAGTCCGGGTGGCGGGCGAAAACGGCTGACCGAGATCGATCCGCAATTGTTCGCGAGCTTGGAATGGCTGGTTGATCCGACGACCCGTGGCGACCCGATGTCGCCCTTGCGCTGGACGTGCAAGAGCACACAGGAACTGGCGCAGGCGCTGACCGAGCAAGGGCACGAGTTGAGTCCTCGAACCGTAGGGCGACTTCTGAACGCAGCCGGCTTCAGCCTGCAGGGCAACCGCAAGACGAAAGAAGGTGCCGACCATCCGGATCGCAATGCTCAGTTCGAGCACATCAATGAGACGGTCAAGCGCTTTCAGCGGCGCGCTCAACCGGTCATCTCGGTGGACGCGAAGAAAAAAGAGTTGGTGGGCGAGTTCAAGAATAGTGGGCGTGAGTGGCAACCCAAGGGCAAGCCGCTCACGGTGAAGACCCATGACTTCATGGACCCGGAGTTGGGCAAGGCGATTCCGTATGGCGTGTATGACCTCAGCCGCAACGAAGGCTGGGTGAGCGTGGGCATTGATCACGACACGGCGCAGTTTGCCGCGCAAGCCATCCACCGCTGGTGGAAGAAGATGGGTGCCAAGCGCTACCCCGATGCCAAGCAGCTATTAATCACGGCAGACGGAGGCGGCAGCAACGCTAGCCGTTCGCGCTTGTGGAAGGTGGCGCTACAAGATTTGGCGCAGCGGTTGAACCTGCCGATCCGCGTCTGCCACTTTCCGCCCGGCACTAGCAAGTGGAACAAAATCGAACACCGTATGTTCTGCCACATCACCCGGAACTGGAGAGGCCGACCCTTGGAGAGTCACGACATCATCATCGCGCTCATCGCAAACACCACCACACGCGCCGGTCTGAGGATACGCGCCGAGATCGACACCTCAAGCTATCCCACCGGCACCAAAGTCAGCGACGAACAACTTGCCTCAATAAATCTCAAGCGCCATGACTTTCACGGCGAATGGAATTACACGATTTTGCCCATTAGTCGCAAGAGCTAAATTGGATACTTTATTTTGACGCGAGTCCTTAATCTCGATGAAACACTGGCGGCCTGGGAACGCGGCTATGTCGAAGCCGCACTGGAACTCACGCACGGCAACCTCGCGCGCGCGGCAAAAATGCTCGGCGTGAATCGCACCACGCTCTACAGCCGGATGCAAAATTATGCGCTGGCAGGCACGGATAATTCGGAAAAATAATTACCCATGTATTACGAATACTTCGGACTCACCCAGGCGCCGTTTCGGATTACCCCGAACACCGATTTTTTCTTTGGCGGGGGCAATCGCGGACCCATCCTCGAAGCGTTGATTTATGCGGTAACGCATGGCGAAGGCATCATCAAAGTCAGCGGTGAAGTGGGCAGCGGCAAAACCATGTTGTGTAATATGCTGATGACGCGGTTGCCGAAAAACGTGGAAACCGTGTATCTCGCCAATCCCAGCGTGTCGCCCGACGAAATCCTGCACGCGATCGCGTTTGAGCTGCAACTGAATATCGGCCGCCGGGCCACCCATCTCGAGGTAATGCAGGCGTTGCCGGAGTACCTGATCAAACGTCACGCCGAAGGCAAACGCGTGGTGATGTTCGTCGAAGAATCGCAGGGCATGCCGCTGGCCACACTCGAAGAAATTCGCCTGCTCTCCAATCTGGAAACCCACAGCGACAAGCTGCTGCAAATCGTGCTCTTCGGTCAGCCCGAACTCGATGAAAACCTGCGCCAGCAGAACATCCGTCAGTTGCGCGAGCGCATTACCCACAGTTTTACCCTGGCGCCGCTCAACACCAACGACGTGCACGAGTATCTGATGTTTCGCCTGCGCGCGGCGGGCTACCACGGACCGGATTTGTTCACCGGCAAAATCGTGAAGATGATCGCGCGCGCCTCCGGCGGCCTCACCCGCCGCGTCAATCTGATCGCGGACAAGGCGCTGCTCGCCGCCTTCTCCGAGAACACCCACACCCTGAAGCCCCGCCACATCGAAGCCGCGCTGCGCGACAGTGAATTCGCTCATATCGCGGCGCGCACCACCCCCGCACTGCGCTACGGCTGGGTGCTGGCCGCACTCGGCGGTATGGCATTGGGCGTGGCAGGCTACGCCTGGTTTTTGCAGCAGGGCGTGCCGCTGCCCGCGCCAGCCGCCGCACCCCTGCCTGATCCGCGCGGCGCGTCTGCACCCGTTGCAGCAGCGGCGGCGCCTGTGAACCCGGCGCCAGCGCCCGCGATCGAACTCCCTGCCGCGGCGGCCGTTACCCCTCCCGCTGCGCCTGTGCCTCCCGCAGCGGCCGTGACCCCACCCGCAGCGGCCAAAGCGCTGGCCACGGAAAAAATCAGCGGTGATATCCTTACGCAGCGGCTGGCGGCAACGGCGCAATGGCTGGCGCGCCAGGGCGACACCGCCTGGACGCTGCAAATTGCCTCCACCACCTCCGAGCAAGACCTTAGAAACCATCTTACATTTCTGACGAATTCCATTGATATAAATGACATTTATGTGTATCGTAGTGCGGAGACTGCGGATCAGAAAGCCGCGCAGATTCAGGTGTTAGCGGTGCTCTATGGCACCTACGACAGCCGGGCTGCGGCGGAGAAAAAAATGGTGGAGCTGCCAGCGCAACTGAAATCGAACCGGCCTTTGCCGCGTACCGTGCGAAGTATCCGCACCGATAAAAGGTGATCCGGTGATCGCCACCCGCACGAGAGGAGGAACTATGCACGCAACGCCGGCCTCGGTGTACGCCGGGATAGCGCTCGCGCAACGGTTTGCAGCCGTGGCGGCGGTGTTCGCCCCTCGCGCTCGTCGCACTGCGACGGGCGCGCTGACGGCCTCCCTTGCTGTCTTCCTCGCCGCCGCCGGTTGTGCGGTACCCAGGGCGCCGAGTGTGTCGCCGTCGCAAGGCCACATCACCGTACCCGCGCCCGCAGACGCCACCACCACTGCCGATATCCCGCCACCGGTGCGCCTCAGCACCTTCGTGCCGCCGCCGCAGCCCGCGTTGAAACCACAAACCTACAGCGTGGTGGTCAACGAAGTGCCGGTAAAAGAACTGCTGCTGGCCTTGTCGCGCGACACCCGCCAGAACATCGACATCCATTCCGGCATCACCGGTCTGGTCAGCCTCAACGCGATCAACGAAACCCTGCCCGCCATCCTCGAGCGCATCGCCAAGCAGGTCCACCTGCGCTATCGCTTCGAGGGCAACACGATAATCGTGTCGGTCGACAATCCGCATGTAAAAACCTACCGCGTGAACTATGTCAATGCGTCGCGTACGGTTACTTCGACCATCAACGTGACGGGGGAAGTAGGCGGCGCAGGCACCGCGGGCAGCAGCAGCGGTTCAAAAACTGAAGTGGTGAGCAAGTCAAACAACGATTTTTGGGAACAACTCAAAGACAATATTCAGGCGCTTTTGATCTCCACCCGCCGTGTCTATGCCACCGAACAACAAAAAGCTGAATTCGCCCAGGAACGGGATGAAGCCCGAAAAATGACGGAGGCGGTATCGCGTGCCGGAGCGGGCGCCAGCGAACTGGCAAAGCAGCAAGCCGCCACCACCCCCAAACCCCCGCCAACCCTGCAGTCAACAGACATCGGCAAGGACGTCATCGTCAATCCCATCAGCGGCACGGTCACGGTGCTCGCAACAGAACAACAGCATCAATTAATTCAGCAGCATCTGGACAGCATCACCAGCGCAGTGCAGCGGCAGGTGTTGATCGAGGCGACCATCGTCGAGGTGCAGTTGTCCGAAGCCTACCAAGGCGGCATCGACTGGAGCCGGCTCGCGATCAGCGGCGGCCTCACGCTGACCCAGGCGCTGCTCGGCGGGTTTGGCGCAGCCGCGGTGGCGGCAGGCGCTACTGCCGGCAGCGCCCTCACCGTTGGCTACACCAATCCGAATTCGAGGGTCGGCAATATCGGCCTCACGGTGCGGCTGTTGCAGGAGTTTGGCAACACCCGGGTACTGTCCAGCCCCAAACTGATGACGCTCAACAACCAGACAGCCTTGTTGAAAGTGGTCGAAAATATTGTGTATTTTGAAGTGGTTACCACAGCATCCACCGTATCAGCCGGAGTGGTGACCGCTGGCACCACCAACACCACACCGAAAACGGTTGCGGTGGGCATGGTGATGGGCGTCACCCCGCAAATTGCCGACGACGGACGCGTTTCTCTCAACATCCGTCCTACCATCTCGCGCGTGAGCCGTTTCGTCACCGACCCCAATCCAAGCCTGGTGGCGATCAAGAATCTTGTGCCGGAAATTCAGGTGCGCGAAATGGAGTCTGTGTTGCAGGTCGGCAGCGGACAGACGGTGATACTCGGCGGATTGATGCAGGATGACGTAAGGTTCAAAAGCGAACAACTGCCCGGCGCTGATCGGATTGGCGCAGCAGGCGATTTAATTCGCTTTCGCAACGAAAGCGCGACCAAAACCGAACTGGTGATCTTCCTGCGCACCACGGTAGTGACCAACCCTACGCTCGACAGCGAAGAGTTGAAATTCTTCCAGCGTTACCTGCCGCAGGCCGAACCCGCGTTATCACTGCGGGCTCGATAGTCAGTGAAAGCAGCACCGGATACCGGCGATACCCGATGAGCCTGTTGATAAAGGCCCTGGAAAAGGCCGCGCAGGATCGGGACAAGACGACGGTGTCGCCGCGCGCCGCCGCGCGCGAACTCTCCCTGGAAGCCGTCGAACTCAAACCCGGCATCAAGCCCGATGAAGACACCTCGCGCGTGCCCCTGCCTGTGGGCGGCAATCGCGCCGCCGCTGCGCCGCCGTCCGTCGCACCGCCCGCCGCTAAGAGCAGCGCGCTAAGCGGCGCTCAAGCACACGCAGCCACGGTGTTGAGCGCGCAGCCGAGCGACGCCGGCGGCGCTGCGGTATGGATGCGTGCGCATGCCGTCTATGTCATGGGCGGACTTGTCGTACTGAGTCTGCTGCTCTACGGCGGCTACGTCTATGTGCAAATCGCCCATCCCGGACTGTTGCAAAAATCGCAACCGCGCCCGCAACTGGTGGCGGCGCCTGCGCCTGCGCCAGCGGCCGCCGCGCTTGAGGCCGGGACGGCAACCGCTTTACCGCCGCCGGTTCCCGGCCTGTCCACAGCAGGCGCTCAAGGCGCGCCTGGCACACCAGCCGCCGACACCGCGCTCACGGCGCCACTCGCCGTCGCGCGCAGCGCAGCGCCCGGCCAACCTGGCGGCGCGCCCGCCGCGCCTGGTGCAGCCGCTGCGGCCAGGGAAATTACCGGCAGCGTGCCGCCCCCGCGCCCACAACCCGCGCCGGCTGCGGCGCTATCCGCTACGCCGGCGGCGCAACCCGACCCCACGCAAGCGCGCATCGCGATTAGCCGTGGCGACAGCGAGGTCGCACGCATCAACGGCATGGTCAGCACGGCTTACGCAGCACTCGAAATTGGCGCCTTCGACACCGCGCAACGGTTCTACGAACTGGTGTTACGCAGCGAGCCCGCCAACGTGGATGCGCTGCTCGGGTTGGCGTCCATCGCGCAACACCAGAATCGCGCCGAGGACGCGCAGCGCTATTTCATGACCATACTGGCGGTTGAGCCACGCAATGCGCTGGCGCAATCCGCGCTGCTGGCGCTGATCAGCCGCGCCGATCCGCAGGCGGCGGAAACGCGCTTAAAGCAATTGCTGGCGCGCGAGCCTACGCCGTCGCTGTATTTTAATCTTGGCAACGTCTACGCGGATCAGTCATTGTGGGCGCAGGCGCAGCACTCGTACTTTCAGGCGCATCATCTGGAGCCGCGCAACCCGGATTACGCCTACAACCTCGCGGTGAGCCTCGAACATCTGGGCCAGCAAAAACTCGCGCTGGAGTATTACCGCAAGGCGGTGCAACTACTGTCCGCCAGGGGCCGCGCGAATTTTGATGATGTGCGCGCGCAGGAGCGTATCACGCAACTCGCCGCGCGCTTGAAGTAACACTCATGGCTGAACAACGCAAGCGCGTACGGATGGGCGACCTGCTGGTGCAGAAGGGTTTGCTCAGCGCCGACCAACTGATCATTCTGCTGGCGGAGCAGCGCAACTCCAATATCCCGCTGGGCCGTCTGGTGGTGCGCCTCGGATTCGCCAGCGAAATCGCGGTGCGCGACGCGATGGCGCACACCGTGGGCCAGGAAACCATCGACCTCTCGCTGGTGGTTGCCGACGCCGACGCCCTGCAGATGGTGTCGCAGGATTTTGCGCGGCGCAATCAGGTGCTGCCGATCGCCTATTCCGCCGCGGACGGCACGCTCACTGTCGCCACCACCGAAACCTTCAACGTGGTGGTGATGGATCAATTGCGCGCGGCGGTCGGCGCGGATGTCGAAATCCGTACGCAGATCGCGGCGGAAGCGCAGGTTGAGGAATACATCGACCGTTTCTACGGCTATGAGTTGAGCGTCGATGGCATTCTGAAAGAGATCGAAACCGGCGAAATCGACTACGAAAGCCTGCGCATCGGCGGCGACGAGTATACGCAGCCGATGGTGCGCCTGGTCAACGCGCTGCTGGTGGATGCGGTGAAGCGCGGCGCCTCCGACATCCACTTCGAGCCGGAGTATGCCTTTTTGCGCATCCGCTTCCGCATCGACGGTGTGCTGGAAACCGTGCGCAGCCTGCACAAGACGTTTTCCTCCGGCATCACCGTGCGCGTCAAAGTGGTGAGCGGCATGAATATCGCGGAGACGCGCGCGCCGCAGGACGGACGCCTGTCGCTCAACTTAAGCGGCCGCCAGGTGGATTTCCGCGTTTCAACGCAGCCGACGATTTACGGTGAAAACATCGTGCTGCGCGTGCTCGATCGCGAAAAATCGATCATCAGTCTCAGCCAGATGGCATTGCCCGAAGACACCCTCGAAAAGCTCAATCTCCTGCTGGCGCGGCCCGAAGGCATTTTGATCGTCACCGGCCCCACCGGCAGCGGCAAGACCACCACGCTGTATTCGCTGCTGACACAGGTGAACGACGAAACCGTCAACATCATGACGCTGGAAGACCCGGTGGAGTATCCGCTGAATCTGATGCGCCAATCCTCGGTCAATGAAGCAGCGAAAATGGATTTCGCCAATGGCATACGCTCCATCATGCGCCAGGATCCGGACATCATTCTGGTGGGCGAGATGCGCGACAAGGAAACCGCCGAGATGGCGTTTCGCGCCGCGATGACCGGGCACCAGGTGTTCACCACGCTGCACACCAACTCGGCGCTGGGTGCGTTTCCGCGCTTGCTGGATCTGGGCGTGCAGCCCGGCATCATGGCAGGCAACATCATCGGCATCATTGCGCAGCGGCTGGTGCGCACCTTGTGCAAGCAGTGCAAGGAGCCGCATGCGCCCTCGGCCGAGGAGCGCCAGGTGCTGCGGATCGCTGCGGATGCGCCCACGCAAATTTACAAAGCGGTGGGCTGCAAAGCGTGTGGCGGCAAAGGCTATCGCGGCCGCACACCCATCATGGAATTGCTGGTGATGGATGGCGATCTCGACGAACTGGTGCAGCGCGGCGCCACCGCACGCGAACTCAATGTGGCGGCGAAACGCAAGGGATTTTTGACGCTGGCCGACGCCGGCATTCGCCGCGCACTCGAAGGCGTATCCACGCTGGCCGAAGTATCGCGCGAAGTGGATCTCACAGTGCGGCCGGCCTAAAGCACACGGGCACACGGGCGCAGCAGGGGTAGTGCGCAATGGCCGTAACCCATCCCAAACACACAACAGGCTCAAATTCAAAATCTCACCGCAAAGACGCAAAAACGCAAAGAAAACGCAAAGAAAACCTGTGCCTGCTTTTCTTTTGCGTGTCGTTCTTTGCGTTTTTGCGTCTTTGCGGTAGAGGGGTTGAGCGCGCCCTTGCATCCAGAATCCTCACTGCGTCCCCGTTAAATGCCCTCCTACCGTTACAAGGCGGTCGAGAAATCCGGACGCCAGGCGCTGGGCGGCATGGAAGCCGTCAACGAAGTCGATCTCGAACTGCGCTTAAAGCGCATGGGCCTGGACCTGATCACCGCCACCGAAGTCGACCGGCAAAGCGCGATCGGCAGCCAAAAAATCACGCGCCAGGATATGATCAATTTTTGCTTCGACATGGAGCAAATGAATCGTGCAGGCATCCCCATCATCGATGGACTGCGCGACCTGCGCGACACGCTGGACAACAAGCGCTTTCGCGAAGTGTTAACCGTCATGGTCGAAGACATGAACAGCGGCAAGAACCTCTCGCAGTGCATGGCGGAGCAACCCGAAACCTTCGACAAGGTATTTGTCAGCCTGGTCAAGGCCGGCGAACAGACCGGACGCGTCTCCGATGTCTACAAAAATCTCGCGGATTCGCTGAAATGGCAGGACGAACTGGTCGGGCAGACCAAGAAGCTGCTGATCTATCCGTCGATGGTGCTGGTGGTGGTGGCCGGGGTGATCGTGTTTTTGCTGACCTTTCTGGTGCCGCAGGTGACTACGCTGCTTAAAACCATGAACGTGGCGCTGCCGATTCAGACCGTGATTCTGATCGGCGCTTCAAACGCTTTGAAAAGCTGGTGGCCGCTGTTGCTTGCGGCGCCAACCATCGCCGCCGCCGGGCTGCTGCTGGCGCTGCGCCGCAGCACGCGCGCCGCCTATCTGTGGGATTACGGGAAACTGCGCATACCGGTGATCGGCCCCATCATGCAAAAAATCATCCTCGCGCGTTTCGCGAATTTTTTCGCACTCATGTATGAGTCGGGCATCACCGTGCTGGATGCGCTGAAAACCAGCGAAGAAATTGCGGGCAACCGCTACATCGCCGATGGCCTCGCGCGCGCGGGACAGCAGATTTCCGCCGGGCAGACGATGACCGACGCGTTTCGCGATCTGGGCCTGCTGCCCCCCATGGTGGTGCGCATGCTGCGCGTGGGTGAGGCCACCGGCGCGCTTGATACGGCACTGCGCAACGTCAACTATTTTTACACCCGCGATGTGCGCGATTCGGTGGACAAGGCAATGACAATGCTGGAGCCCACGCTGACCATGGGGCTGGGCGCGGTGATGGCGTTTATCATGTGGTCGGTGTTGTCGCCGGTGTATGATATTCTGGGCAAGGTGAAAATGTGACCCTGGACAAATTTGGATAGCGCAAGCGGCACAGGCTATGGCTGACAAGATTCTGCTGTGTATTTCGCCGGCACAGGCCGTCGTCGCGCTGTGGCGCGGCCGCAAAATCGTGCGCTGCGAACTTTTACCCCGCGATGAAACCGGTCTCGCGGCCTTCACTGAATTTCTGAAATCCGCCGGACAGGCACTGGCCTATGTCGCCGCCGATACGGGTGAAGAAGATTATCGCTTCGACACCCTGCCGCACGCCACCGGCAGCGATCGCACGGCGCTGCTCGAGCGCAAGATCCGGCAATATTATCGCGGCACACGCTTCGTATCGGCGCTGTCGCGCGGACGCGCCGGCGACAAGCGGCAGGACGACCGTTTCCTGTTCTCGGCGCTGATCAATCCGGGTCTGATTGATCCGTGGCTCGCGCTGATCGCGCAACACGGCGCACCGGTCGCGGGGGTGTATCTGTCATCGATGCTCACCGCGGCGCTGGTGGCCAAACTCGATATCAATCTGCCGCGCGTGCTGGTTGCCGCACCCCACAGTTCGGGATTGCGGTTGACGTTTTACAAGGACGGCGAGTTCTGCTCCAGCCGCCTGACGCGCGCCATCCCCCGCGATGCCAACGACGCAGCGAAGATGCTGGTCACCGAGCTGTCGAACACGCGCCTGTACCTGTCGACGCTGAATCTCGACACCAGCGACGAACCGCTGCCGGTGGTGTTTCTCGATCGCGATGACACGCTGGCTGCCGTGGTTGAACATATTTCGGCGGATGGTCACGGCCTTGACTGCACGCGCGTCGACCGCGCGACGTTGATCCGCCAATTGCCGATCAGCGCGCCCCACCTCGATCTCGCGCTGGAAACAATTTACCTGTGCCTGATGGCGGAAAAACCGCCCGCCACCAATCTCGCGCCGGCATCCATTACCGCCGGCCACCGTCTGCTCCAGCGCAAAAACGCGCTGTATGCCGCGAGCGCCGCAGTGGCGCTGGTGGGCATCGTGTGGACCGGATACAACGTGTGGAACCTGAGCGCCGTAGCCATCGAAACCGCGGATGCCACGCGCCGCACCGCCGCCATGCAGTTGCAGTACAAGGAAATCACCCGCACCTTTCCCGCCGCACCTACGACTTCCGAGAATCTGCTCAAAGCCGTCGGCATTTATCAGCAGGTGCTGAAATCCGCGCGCTCGCCGCTGCCGTTTATGCAAATCGTTTCGCGTGCGATCGCGGGCAGCCCCGAAATATACATTCAGGAAATCCAGTGGGCGCACGGCACTGATCTGCCTGACACCGGCGCTGCAACAGGGGCACGCGGCGCCAGAGCTGCCGCTGCTGCCGACCCCGCCACCGCTGCGGCTGGCCAGGGCCTGCGCCAGAGCGGCGGCGTGACCGGCGAAGTGCGGCCGTTTCAGGGGGATTTTCGCGCAGCCATTGCGTCGATCAACCGCGTGGCGGAACGTCTCGCGCGCGACCCCGCGGTGGTCGATGTCAAAGTGCTCAAGCTGCCGCTCAACGTCAATCCGGATCTCGCACTTTCAGGCAATACGCGCGACGCAGCGGATCAGGCCGGCGTGGCTGAATTCAGGATCGTGGTGTTCCTGAAGCCCAACGTATGAAACGCTTATCCAACTCGCTGATCCTGCCCTTGCTGGTGCTGCTGGCGGCGATCGTCGCGACTGCGGTGGCGGTCAAATTCAGCGACGATCAGGCGCGCGCAGCGCAACGCAAGCTCACCGCACAACAAACGCAATTGCGCGAAGCGCAAAGCCGCGTGCAAAAATCAGGCGCCGAGAAAGAATTGATTGTGCGTTACCTCCCCGATTACCAGAAACTCAGCGCGTTGGGGTTTGTCGGCGAGGAACAACGCATCAACTGGCTCGACGCCTTGCGCAATGCCAACCAGATCAGCGCATTATTCGGCGTCAAGTATGATATCGCCGTGCGCCAGCCCTACATCCACGCCGCCCTGCTCGCGCCCGGCCAGATGAACGTGATGCAATCGGTGATGAAACTGCGTGTGCCGCTGCTGCATGAAGAAGACCTGCCGCGGTTTCTTGACGTTCTTACTGAACAAAAAGTCGGCGTGTTTCTGGTCGATCAATGTACCTTGCGCCGCGCCACCGGCACCCAGAGCACGCGCTTTCAACCCAATATGAGCGCCGAGTGCCAACTGGCGTGGATCACGGCGCAGCCCGCAGCGGCCCCCGCGACGCCGCCGGAGGCGGTGCGATGATGCTGCGTAAGTATTTAATTTTGTGGTTATTTTTTATCACCGGCCCGGCGTGGGCAGCCGATGGCCTGGGCCGCTTGTTTCTCACCCCCGAACAGCGCGCGCAGCTCGAAACCGTGCGCGCGCAACGCGACCGGCGCCTGCCCGTCATCGTCGAAACGGAAGTGGCGCCTGCGCTTGCGCCGGCAGCGCCCACCGGCCCGGACGTCGTCACCTACAGCGGCATGGTTCGCCGCAGCGACGGCAAATCAACCGTGTGGATCAATGGCAAACCGCTCACCGAACGCAGCAAGGGCGATGGTGAAATCGACATCCTCGGCGTACGGCGCGACGGCGAGGTAGCGGTGGCGATTCCGCAGGCCGAGCGTAAAGCGTCACTTAGAGTCGGGCAGAGCCTTGAAGTGACTTCGGGGACTATTGAGGAGTCTTACGCGCGGCGCGCGACATTGCTGCGATCACCGGCAGCGGCCCCGGCTGCCCCAACCGCCCCGGCTGCACCACCGAAGGAGAAAGCGCCCACGGCGGCGGCGCCGACGGCAGCGCAGGCAGACGCCAAGGCCGTAGAACTGCTGCTACCAAGCGGCGGCAAGCAGACTAATCCCGAAAGCGGCGGCGCGCCCGCAGTGCGCGCACCCGGAAAATAATGTGCGCACACCGGCAACGGCACCCCCGCAGCCAGCCCCGGCTGCGGTTGCAGAAGGGACAGGTGATCCTGCTCTCGATTGTGTTGCTGGCTATGGCCGGCTCCATCGCGCTGGTCAGCTTCATCAAACCGCGTAATCCCGCACTGGACAACAACGCGCAAACCGCGCAGGCGCTGGCACAGGCAAAGCAGGCGTTGATTGCCTATGCCGGAGCGCGTTATAACGAGCGTCCGGGAGAACTACCGTGTCCGGATACGGACAACAACGGCAGCGCTGCGAACCGGTGCGACACGGCAGCATCCCAGATTGGCCGGCTACCCTGGTCCACGCTGGGTTTGTCCGACTTGCGAGACGGCGCCGGCGAGCGCTTGTGGTACGCGGTGTCCAGCAACTTCAAAAATAATACTGCGGTAACACCCCTCAACAGCAATACCCCGGGGCAGCTCAGCGTTACCGGTATCGCCCCGGCCAGCAATGTGATCGCCATTGTTTTTGCCGCGGGTGCGGCCGTCGCGGGACAGACACGCACCACCGCGAACGTGAATAATGTTGCGCATTACCTGGAAGGTGAAAATGCCAATGGCGACACCACCTTTGCCACCGCCCAGAGCAGCGGCACATTCAATGATCGATTGCTGGCCATCACCGCGGCCATGTTTTTTCCCCAGGTGGAGATACGCGTCGCGCGCGAAGCGCGTGTGTTTCTGAATGAGTACTACCGCAGCCGGGACTATTTTCCGATCGCCAACGCCTATGGCGGTAGCGCTTGCACAGCCGCCGCGCAGGGGCGCATAGCGGAAGATCCGTCGGATTGCGGAGGCGGGCAGCATAATTGGGGCGGCGCCGGCGTTCCGAACTGGTTTTGGACAGACAAATGGCATGAGGTATTGTTCTACGCCGTGGCGCCTGCCTGTGCGGACCCCAGCGCGACACTGTGCACGGGCGGCGGTGGATACCTGAGCGTAAACGGCGCGGGCAACGTTCGCGCGCTGGTCATCGCACCGGGCCCCGTATTCCCGGGACAGCTGCGCTCCCTCAGCGCAGGCATAGACAACTATCTGGAGCCGCCCAATACCACTGCCTTCCCGGCTTTTACGCATGCCACCGGGTCGGCCACCATCAACGACCGTGTCATTATCGTCGCGCCATGAGCGGAAAACATCACCACGCAGGATTCACCCTGATCGAGATGGCGGTGGCGATGTTTGTCCTCGCCTTGCTGCTGGGCAGTATCCTGGTGCCATTAACCACACAAGTGGAAACGCGGCAGATCGCCGACACCCAAAAAACGATGGATGAAATCCGCGATGCGCTGTTCGGTTTCGCGGCGACCAACGGCTATCTGCCGTGCGCCGACCGGCAAACCGGAAGCGGAGCAAATGACGGCACCGAGGACTTCGACGCTGCAACCGGGCTGTGCAGTTTAATCTCGGGCAGCGGCTCGAATAAATCGTCCGCCGGCAACGTGCCCTGGGTCACGCTGGGTTTGGGAAATCAGGATGCGTGGGGCAACCGCTTCCGCTATACCGTACTCGAGCTCTATGCGCGACGCGCACCGGCGGCGTCCTTTAGCCTGGGAACCAGCGGCGGATTGCGGGTATGCACCTCATCCTCATGCGCGACCACGCTAACCACAACCGCAGCCGCGGTGATTATCTCCCATGGCAAGAACGGCTACAGCGCATACAACGCCAACACCAACACGCTAAACACTGCGGCAACCTCGGCCGACGAACTGGGAAATGCGAATAATGATCGTGATGCAATGACCCGAACCCAATCGAATATCGCGAGCGCCGAGTTTGACGACATTGTCATCTGGATCTCCAAGCCGATCCTGAACAGCCGTATGATCGCAGGCGGAAGACTACCCTAACCCATTGTTTTTATTAAATTAATTATATCCGTAAACACTTCGGCCATGTCACTGCGCTCGAGCATGCGCTGCTTCACCGTCAGCGGAAACGACAGCATCTCGGCCAACCGGTAGGCCACCCATGCGCCTTCGTCCAGCGCCAGCGGCTGCGGGAAGTTTTCCGCCCCCACCCGCGCTACCACGCTTTTGAGCAGCGCCACGCATTGCGCGTCGGGAGTACACGGCGCCGCCGGCGGCAGCATCTCCACCACGCCCGAGATCAAGCCATTGCCCGCCACCGAGGTCTCAATGATGCGAAAGCGTTCGCCGCCGCGCGTGAGCAGATGAAACATGCCGCTGTGCGGCATCTCCCAATGCTCGATGGCGGCAAGGCAGCCCACACTGGCCGGCGCCGCGGGCGCACCCACTTCGTGGCCCTCACGAATCAGGCACACGCCAAACGGCTGGTTGTCGCGCAGGCAGGCCTTGGTCATTTCAAGGTAGCGCTGCTCGAATATTTTGAGCGGCAGCACCCCGCCGGGAAACAGCACCGTGCCCATCGGAAATAGAAATATGTTGGTGTGCGAATTTTTCGTCATGACGCGCGTTGTGGCAGCCCGCGATGGCGCGTGAGCACGTGTGTGGCGTCGCGAAACGCCTGCGCCAGCGCCTCGACAAAATACACCGAGCGGTGACGCCCGCCGGTGCAGCCGATAGCGACGGTAAGATAGCTGCGGTTGTCACGCAGGTAAGACGGCAGCCAGGTCTCGACAAATTTGCGAATATCTTCAAGCATGCGCTGCGCTTCGGGAATATCGCGCATGAACGCGATCACCTCAGCGTCCATCCCGTCCAGCGCACGCAACAGCGGATCGTAGTACGGATTGGGCAGGCTGCGCACATCGAACACCAGGTCCGCGTCAAGCGGTATGCCATACCTGAAACCGAACGACTCAAACAGCAGTATCAATCCGTCGCGCGGCACGGCGACAAAGTCTTTCACCCACGTGCGCAGCGCCTTGGGCGACAGCTCGCTGGTATCGATATGATCGGCCAGCGCCGCGGCGTCGGCCAGCAGCGCGCGGTCGTGGGCTATACATTCGGTCAGGGTCAAGCGGCCATCGAACAGCGGATGGCGTCTGCGCGTTTCGGAAAAGCGCTTGATCAGCGTATCGTCTTTGGCGTCGAGATAGAGTATTTTGAACTTCACGCCGCGCTCGCGCAGGCTTTCCACGTGCGCCGCAAAGTTGGCCATGTCACTGCCCGAACGCGCATCCATGGTGATTGCGGCGCGCGTATGTCCGGCGCTCACCAGCGCATCCACCAGCCCGTTAAACAACTGGCCGGGGAAATTATCGACGCAGTAATAGCCGGCGTCCTCCAGTACCGCCAGCGCCACGCTCTTGCCGGATCCCGACAGTCCGGTGATCAGCACCAGGTCGAGTGCGCAGGCTTCACAGCCGGTCGTCTTCGTCATCCACGACCTCCATCTGTTGCGCCTGGCGCTCGATGAACTCGCGGGTGCTGTCCATGCCGCGCAACTGCAGCACGTAATTGCGCACCGCGGCCTCGGTCAGCACCGCGAGGTTGCGGCCCGCCGCCACCGGAATCGACACTTTGCGTATATGCACGCCCATGATGTTTTCGGCGCCGGGTTTCAGCGGCAACCGCTCGGCGGGCGCTTCGCCGGCGCCGGGACGCTCCAGATGCACGATGAGCTTTAACGCCTTGCGCGGACGCAGCGCCGATTCGCCGAATATGGTGCGGATATTGAGCACGCCGAGGCCGCGCACTTCGAGAAAATCCTTCAACAACGGCGGACAGCGGCCATCGATGTTTTCCGGGCCCACGCGATACAGCTCGACCACATCATCGGCGATCAGACCGCTGCCGCGCGAAATCAGTTCCAGCGCCAGCTCGCTTTTGCCCGCGCCCGATACGCCGGTGATCAATACCCCCATGCCCAGCACATCCAGCATCACGCCGTGCACCGTGATGCATGCGGCCAGCGCGCGCGCAAGATACGGCCGCAGCATCCACATCAGTTCGACGCTGGGCATCGGCGAGGTCATGAGCGGTGTGGCGGTATCCGTCGCGGCGTCCATCAGGGCCTGCGGCACAGGCAACGCGCCGGTGACGATAAAACACGCCAGATCACGTGTGGCCACCTGCCGCAGCGTGGCCGCGCAGGCTGCGCTATCCGCGTGGTGCATGCTCTCGATGTACTGAATTTCGGATACCCCCAGCACCTGTATCAGATTGGGGTGTATGAAATTCAAATGACCGATCAGGCCTTTGGATGAATCCTTGGTCAGTTCGTCGTCGAGCTTGCGCGCGCCGCCGTTCGCACCCGCGCACCACGCGAGCTGGAGGCGGAGGTGATTGTCCTCGAACAGCTTAGCGATGCTGATCTGGGGCATGGGAACGCCAGTTGGTTATCAGGGCATGCAGCGCGGATACCGTCGCCGCGGCAAGCAGTTCGCCGCGAAACGCCTTGTCACTGAACATTTCGGCGAGCACCGACAAAATTTGCAGGTGCGCATCGGTGGCGCGGTCGGGCACCATCAACAAAAATATCAGGTTAACCCCCACACCGTCCGGCGCGTCAAACGGAATCGGCGCTTTCATCCGCACCAGCGCGCCGACCGCGTTTTTCAGGCCCTTGACGCGGCCATGCGGGATCGCCACCCCCTGCCCGAGGCCGGTAGAGCCCAGCTTCTCGCGCGCGAACAAGCTGTCGAACACCTGCGCGCGCGCGATGCTGTGATTGTTTTCAAACAGCAGGCCGGCCTGTTCAAAAACACGCTTTTTGCTCGACAGGTCCATATCGATCAGCACATTGGACAGCGGCAGTATTTGTGCAACGGGATTCATGATACCAGGCCTGAAAGTCGTTGTCGCAGCGCTTATTGCGGCGGCCGTTGTGTCAGGTCTTCCTCCAACGCCTGCTGCTTCATGGGCAGCTCGCCGTGACGGTGCTCCAGATTTTTCTCCTTGTGTTTGATGATGGCGCGGTCGAGCTTGTCGATCAGGGCGTCGATCGCCACGTACATGTCTTTCTCCGTGCTTTCGCAGAAAATATCACGTCCCCGCACATGCACCGTCACCTCGATCTTGTGCTGCAGCTTGGCCACCGACATAATCACACTGACGTCGATCACGTGGTCGAAATGCTTGGTGACACGCTCCATTTTGGCGCTGACGTAATCGCGGATCGCAGAGGTAACCTGAACGTGGTGACCAGTGATATGTAAATTCATGATGCGACCTCCTTCATAGGGTTTTTCTGAGATTGCCCGGTAAAATCCGCAGTGACTCACGGTACTTGGCTACCGTGCGGCGGGCCACCACGATGCCTTGCTGCCCAAGAAGATTTGACAGCCGCGCGTCGCTCAGGGGCTTGTGCGAATTTTCGCTGCCCACCAGTTGCTTGATCAACGCGCGGATGGCGGTGCTCGACGCCACTCCGCCGGCGTCGGTGCTGACATGGCTGCCGAAGAAATACTTCAATTCATAAATGCCGCGCGGCGTGCGCATGAATTTGTTGGTGGTGACGCGCGACACCGTGGATTCATGCAGCGCCAGCACCTCGGCGATTTCACGCAACACCAGCGGGCGCATGGCGATGGCGCCGTGCTCCAGAAAGTTGCGCTGGCGGTCAACGATGGCCTGCGACACGCGCAATATCGTGTCAAAGCGCTGCTGCACGTTTTTGATCAGCCATTTGGCCTCCTGCAACTGGCCGCTCAGGGAATGCGAACCGTTGCGCCCGCGCGACAGTATGTCGGCGTAGAGGCGGTTCAGGCGCAATTTCGGCATCGCCTCGGCGTTCAGTGCAACCACCCATAAGCCCTTTTTTTTGTCTACCATGACATCGGGAATCACGTAACGAATATCAGCCTGCGCATAGTCGCGCCCCGGCTTCGGCTGCAGACTGGTGATGAGTTTTTGCACCGCGCGCAGCGCATTGTCATCGCAGTGCAGCGCGCGCTTCAGGCGCGCGTAGTCCTTGCCCGCCAGCGCATCGAGGTGTTGCGTGACCACCACCGTCGCCTGCGCGCAATACGCGGTGCATGCGGGCAGCGCCGCGAGCTGCAGCGCGAGGCACTCGCCGAGCGAGCGCGCGCCGATGCCGGCCGGCTCCAGCTGCTGTATATGCCGCAACGCAGTCGCCAGTTCCACCGCATCCACCGCCAACTCTTCGGGCAGCATGGCCTGCACTTCGTCCAGACTCTGCGTGAGGTAGCCCGCTTCATCCAGCGTGTCGATCAACAGTGCGGTGAGTATGCGATCGCGCTGCGGCAGGTTGAGCAGCGCGAGTTGCGACAGCAAATGCTCGCGCAGCGTGGGCATATCACTCGCCACTTGCGGATAATCGCGGTCCTCGCCGTCACCATCGCGGTCGTCGCGCTCGCCCGACGCGCCGTAATTGAGCTCTGCCAGGATGTCGGTTCTCGGCTCTGCTTCCTCGCGCGTGGCGCCGCCGTCGCCGGCAGCAGCAGCATCATGCGCTTCATCATTCGGCGCAGCACTTGCGGATTCATGCGGCGCGCCCTCCGGCGCACGCGCGCTTCCCGGCGCGGCCTCGGCAATATTCTCATCGCGTTCCAGCAAGGGATTGTCGCGCAGGTAACGTTCGATCTCCTGATCGAGTTCCTGCGTCGAAAGCTGCAGCAGCCGGATCGCCTGCTGCAACTGCGGTGTGAGCGTGAGGTGTTGTGAAAGCCGAAGTTGTAACGAGTGCTTCATGGTGGGTGTCGTTAGCTGTCCGGAAGCCGGCGCTATTGTGCGTAGAGAACGCACGCGCGGGCAGTACGGCTAGAGGCGGAAGTTTTCTCCCAGGTAGATCCTTCTGACGTTTTCATTATAGACGATTTCGGTGGGCGTCCCGTACGCCAGCACGGTGCCTTCATTGATAATGTAAGCGCGGTCGCAGATACCCAGCGTTTCACGCACGTTGTGATCCGTAATCACCACGCCGATGCCGCGCTCTTTCAGAAAGCCGATGATTTTCTGGATCTCGATCACCGCAATCGGATCCACCCCGGCAAACGGCTCATCCAGCAAAATAAAGCGCGGCGAGGTCGCCAGCGCACGCGCGATTTCCACGCGCCGCCGCTCGCCGCCCGACAGACTGATCGCGGCATTGTCGCGCAAGTGCGTGATGTGCAGGTCGCGCAGCAGGTCATCGAGCCGGTTGGTGATATCCACCTCGCGCCGGTTTTGCAATTCGAGTATGGCGCGTATGTTATCGGCCACCGACATGCGGCGAAAGATCGATGCCTCCTGCGGCAAATACGACACCCCCAGCTGCGCGCGGCGGTGGATCGGCATGTGCGTGAGGCGCTGCCCGTCGAGATACAGTTCGCCGCCGTCCATCGGCGTGAGGCCCACCATCATGTAAAAGCAGGTGGTCTTGCCGGCGCCGTTGGGGCCCAGCAGCCCGATCACTTCGCCGCTATGGACTTCCAGCGATACATCGTGAACAACAGTGCGCGCGCGGTAGCGCTTGCGCAGCCGCTCGGCTTTCAACGCGCTGCGCGGTGCGGCGGCAGTGCTGGTGGCGGCGCAGGCATCCGTCTGATCAGGCATGACGCGGGCGGATTAGCGGGGCGCCGCCGGCTGATCACGCGGCGCCGCGATGTCGTC
>CAMBCF010000089.1 GCA_945864585.1 Bordetella parapertussis
TGTCGGGGAACCTCACGTCGTGCGTGACTTGCCATGGATTACGGTCGGGCATCTGGTTGAGCTGGGCGATCGCCTCAGCGTCGTGCTGCGCGCCGGTATCGGGACGGGAACGGATGATCAGACAGGTCAGACTGCTGTCGTCAGCGGCCGTGAACGGGCCGTAAGGTGTGTGGGGCCGCGAAAAATGGACGCTGTTGGTCTTGATGTCATGGCGCCCCAGTTTGCCCCTGCCGCCGAGTGCGCGGCGTGCTGGCTGAGCCAGCGCGCGCTTGCTGCGGTCTCGCAGTCCTGTTTGTCGTGCCCATCCTGGGGCTGCACAAATTCGGACGGCAGCACAATCACCTGCTCCTGGCCGGGGGCTACCAACACCGGGGTCACCGCAATATGGCGGTAGAGCGTGTCGCCGTTTTTTTGCTCTGCACAGGAGCAGCATTTGCAGTGAATCTTGTTCGAGCTGAAGAAGTCGGTGCCATCGAGGGCCAGCTGCGTCAGCCAGTGGCGGCTCACCTTGAACCCGGCATCGCGCAAACGCTGGTGCTGGCGATACAGTGGCAAATGGTAGGCGAATTTGTCAACCATCATTCCGGCGATGAAACTGACGTCGGCGCGGCTGCCGTCAATCACGCCTACCGGGGCCGGCGGGCACGACAGCACTTGCGTGTCGCGCCGCTTGATCAGCGGGCGCACATACTTCAACACCACATAGCTGCCCGGGCGTTGCGCCAGGCGGTGGCTCACCTTCTCGCCGATGACTTCATACGCATCGGGGGTGAGACCTTCTGCCTCCGGGTTGGGCACGTGGATGGATGGTCTGCCAGTGACGCTGTAAGCGGCTGCGCTTTCACGGCTTTAACCAAGCCCAGGTCTAAAAACGGGGTGGCCGCAGCAGCACGCTTTTGTCCTGCCGCAGCGTCCACCACGCCTAGTCGCTTGCGCCAGTAGCTCAGCGTCAATTTACCAATACTCTCTTCGCGGCAGAACACCCCGATGGTTTTACCACTGGCCACCTGGCGCGCTACGCACTAACGCCAGATAGATTCGTTCTGTGCTGTCCTTACTGCTGAAGCGCTCATGTCTTCCCCCTGTCGTTAAACGTCGCGGGATTGTGCCGGGCTTCGGCTGGGATTTACATAACGCCGACAGGGGACCGGTTACCATGGCGGAGCTGTTCCAAACAACCGTTCCGAACGTGAGCATGCACCTCCGCAACGTCTATGCCGAAGGCGAATTGCAGGCAGCGGTAACTGTTAAGGAATTCTTAATAGTTCGACAGGAGGAAAACCGGCAGGTGTCCCGCGCGGTGGAGAACATTACAACCTCGTTGAGCAATACCTCGTCTTTGCTGAAGGTCAAGCCATGCGCCGCGCCCCCTTGCACATGCGCGACTGGATCACCAAACTCCATGGCTTCCTGACCTTGAACGAGCGCGCCATTCTGAATCATGCGGGAAAAATCGCGCACGAGATGGCAAAGGAAATAGCCGAGGCGGAATACGAGAAATTCCAACGCGAACAGATTAAGCAAGCCGACCAGGCCGGCGGCGATTTTGACAAAGCTATCAAACAATTGCCGTCCCAGCCCAAACGGAAGAAGGCGAGCTAGAAGTGAGTGGCTCTCCTGCCGAGAGTTTCCACATCGGAATTGACCGTCCAACACAATAGGACGCAAGTGAGGCGCAGTCTGTGTGGTGACGGGTTCGTACATTTGCCTCCTCAGCGCTGCGTTACCTTGGGCTACGGCGCTGTGGCACAATGCGGCACGGACTTGCGCCGTGCTGATTTGGCGCCATCACGGGCGCACGATTCTGGCCTCCGCCAGAGTGCCCTTGGGGCATGCATTGATGTTCTCTGCGATTCCATTGCTGTGGATTTCAAATCCTGTAATAATCCCGTAATATCAGATACTTACATTGAGGCTTTCGCCATGGCAAGAACCGTGAAATGTATCAAGTTGGGACGCGAGGCCGAGGGACTGGATTTTCTGCCGTATCCGGGCGAGCTGGGCAAACGGATTTTCGACAACGTGTCGAAAGAGGCCTGGAAGCAGTGGCTCGAACAACAAAAAATGCTGGTCAACGAAAACCGCCTTAGTCTCGCCGACAAAAAAGCACGCGATTATCTCGCGCAGCAAATGGACAAGCATTTCTTTGGCGGCGGCGCCGACGCCGCGGCCGGATACGTGGCGCCGGACAAAAAGTGACGCCGATGGCGGCACTGCCCTGATATTAGCGCCGCTTTGACTCCGTTATGAATGCACCCGCTCACGCTTCAACGCTCGCCCCGGAGCTGTTTCTTAACCGCGAACTCGGCCAGCTCGCGTTTAACCGGCGGGTGTTGGCGCAGGCACAGACTGCCGCTACACCGCTGCTCGACCGCTTGCGTTTTCTGTGCATCGTCAGCAGCAATCTCGACGAGTTTTTCGAGATCCGCGTGGCGGGGTTGCAGGCGGAAATCGAAGCAGGCTCTTCCGCATTCGGGCCGGACCGCATGCCGGTCGCACAGGTATATCAGCAGGTAGCGCGTGAAGCGCATGAACTGGTCGCCGCGCAGTACAGGCTGTTCAACGAAGACATCACGCCTGCGCTGGCGCGCGAAGGCATACGCTTTTTGCAGCCCGCCGATTTCAGCGGTGCGCAGGCGGCGTGGATCAGGGATTACTTCCTGCGCGAAGTGATGCCGGTGCTGACGCCGATCGGGCTTGATCCCTCGCACCCGTTTCCGCGCGTGTTAAACAAGAGCCTGAATTTCGCCGTGGAACTGCAGGGCAAGGATGCGTTTGGCCGCAATTCGGACATCGCCATCGTGCCCGCGCCGCGGGTGCTGCCACGGGTGATTCGTCTGCCGGCCAGCCTGGCGCGCCGTGAAGGCGATGCTGATTTTGTGCTGCTGAGTTCGATCATGCACGCGCATGTTTCGGCGTTGTTCGCGGGCATGAAAGTTGTGAACAGCCACCAGTTCCGCGTCACGCGCAACAGCGAATTGTTCGTCGACGAGGAAGATGTGAAAGACCTGCGCGATGCGCTGCGCGGCGAGCTGCCGCAGCGGCAGTTTGGCGATGAAGTACGGCTCGAAATCACCGCCGATTGCCCACAGGCGATCTGCGATTTTCTGATGCATCAGTTCAAGCTCGCTGCTGACGACGTGTATCGCGTGGACGGCCCGGTAAACCTGGTGCGCCTGATGAGTGTGCCCAATGGTGTGAACCGCCCCGATCTCAAATATCCCGTGTTCAAGGCGAGCGTGCCGGCGCGTATCGAAAACGCGGGCAGCCTTTTCGACGCGATTCGCGGCGGTGATATTCTGCTCTACCACCCGTTTCAATCGTTTCAGCCGGTGATTTCGTTCCTCGAAGAAGCGGCGCGTGACCCTGAAGTGGTGGCGATCAAACAAACCGTGTACCGCACCGGCACCGAATCGGTGCTGATGGAAAGCCTGATTGCCGCCGCGCGCAGCGGCAAGGAAGTGACGGTGATACTCGAGCTGATGGCGCGCTTTGACGAAGAAGCCAATATCAACTGGGCGCAGCGTCTGGAAGACGTGGGCGCGCATGTGGTGTACGGCGTGGTGAACCACAAAACCCACGCCAAATTACTGATGGTGGTGCGGCGCGAGTCGCACGACAATGCAGTCTTACTGCGGCGCTATGTGCATATGGCGACCGGCAACTACCACGCGCACACGGCGAAGCTTTATACCGACTTTGGGCTGTTTACCTGCAGCCCGGAAATCAGCGCCGACGTTCACGAAGTTTTTTTGCAGTTAACCGGCCTCGGCCGCGCCTCGAAATTAAAACACCTGTGGCAAGCGCCGTTTACGCTGCACAAAAATACGCTGCGCGCCATACGCGCGGAGATCGCGCATGCGCAAGCGGGCCGCCCGGCGCGCATTACCGCGAAAATGAACGCGCTGCTGGAACCCGAGGTGATTGCGGCCTTGTATGAAGCGTCCCAGGCGGGTGTGCAAGTCGACCTCATCGTGCGTGGCGTGTGCGCGCTGCGGCCGGGCATCCCCGGCGTGTCGGAAAACATTCGCGTGCGTTCCATCGTCGGGCGCTTTTTGGAACACTCGCGCGTGTTTCATTTTTTAAACGGCGGCAAAGACGATGTTTATTTGTCCAGCGCGGATTGGATGGGGCGCAATTTTTTCGGCCGCGTCGAGGTATGCTTTCCGGTGCTGGAGGCAACGCTGAAACAGCGCGTCATCGACGAAGGCTTGCAGCCCTATCTCGAGGGCGAGTCACAAGCCTGGATCATGGATCAGCACGGCGAGTACAGCGCGCGGCTAGTGGGCGCTGACGCTGGCGCGCAGCAGCAACTGTTGTACACACTGGCAGATTAAAAATCTCTTAAAAACATGAGCTTACTGTTATGGCGTCACGCCGACGCAGTCGCTGGATTTCCGGATCACGAACGCGCGCTGAGCGATAAGGGCCGGCTGCAAGCCAAGCGCATGGCGGCGTGGCTGAACACGCATCTGCCGCCTGATACGGTAGTGCTGGTGAGTCCGGCGCTGCGCGCGCAACAAACCGCCAGAGCGCTGAAACGCGAGTTCACCACCTGCACAGCACTCGATACGTCCACCAATTGCGCGAGCCTGCTCAAAGCACTGGGCCCGAGCAAGCATCAAGGCACTACCCTCATCGTCGGCCATCAACCCACGCTGGGCCATGTGGCGTCGCTGCTGTTGACCGGCGCCGAGGGTGAACTCAGCGTAAAAAAAGCCGCCGTGTGGTGGCTCACGCTGGGCCGTGAGAGCAAAGCGCATGCGGTGCTGCGCGCGGTAATGACGCCGGAGATGCTCTGAGGTTTCAGGGTGTAATATTCACTGCTTCCGGTTTTTGGACCGCCCGCCATGCCCGCGCAGGAAATCGAACTCGCCGATAACGTAGACGAGTATCAATACTTTCTCGAAAAAGAGTGGTCGGATTGTTTCCCCGTGGTTGCGCCTAATGCAACGCGCCTCAACTGGATGCTCGCCGGCACGCGGCACAATCCTGATGAAATCATTGGTGTGATTCCGCCTGCGGGCGAAACCGCGACGGTGCGTGATGTTGCGCTGCATGCGCTGATGGCCGGCTGCAAACCGGAATATCTGCCGGTGGTGCTGGGTGCGATAAAAATCATATTGCGCGATGAATTCAATATGGGTGGCGTGCAATGCACCATGCATGGCGTGGCGCCATTGATGATCGTCAACGGGCCGTACGCGCAAGAAATCGGCATCCACGGTGGTAATGGGTGTTTCGGGCCTGGCTTTCGTGCCAACGCCAGCATCGGCCGTGCAGTGCGCTTGATGCTGATGAATCTTGGCGGTGGTCTTGCGGGCCTGGCTTCGGCTACGGTGTTTGGTTCACCTCTTCGTTACACCGCCTGCCTCGCCGAAAACGCCGCGCTAAGCCCGTGGGAAACCATCGCAAAAGCCAATGGTTACGATGACACCGCCAATGTGATTACCTGCGCCATGGCGGACAGCCCGCGCCTGCATTTTGATGACGTAAGCACCGAGCCGCAGCGTTTGCTGCGTGGCATAGCCGAGGCGATGACGTCCAGTGGCTCATGGAACATGTGGTTCAGTTCCGACGTGGTGGTGGCGATGGGACCGCAGCACGCGCGCTTGTGTGCGGCCGCAGGCATGAGCCGCGCGCAGGTGCAAAGGCGCTTGTGGGAATTGGCCGAGCGCAAACAAGGCCAGCTGAAACGTGGCGGCAACTGGCGGGCCGAGCGCGCGCGTGTCTTGGGTATCGACCCGGATGACGACGAAGCCGCATTCAAAGCGGTGAAAGACCCGGCGCGCGTGCATCTGATCGTTGCTGGCGGGCTGGGGCCGGTAACCGCGGTATACCACGGCTGGAATGATTCGAGCCGCGCGGTGCATGGTACGTACGACGCGTAAAATTCAAAACCGAAGTTCTTCACCGCAGAGGCGCAGAGACGCAGAGAACCTCAAAAAATTTCTGTGTCGAATTTCTCTGCGTCTCTGCGCCTCTGCGGTGAGCCCTTTTTCAGGAATCAAACATGACCACAACTATCATCGATCCCAGCGCTGGCGGTAGCCGCTCGCGAATTTTGCCCGCGCCACGCCTCATGGATTTGCGCGGCAAAGTTGTCGGCTTTATCGACAACAGCAAGGAGCAGGCCGACATCATCCTGGAAGCAATGGCCGAGGGCCTGCGCGAAAAATACGGCGTAGCGCAGGTGATCATTCGCCGCAAACCCTATTTCTCGAAACCGGCGCCGCAGGAACTGATCAACGAACTGGCCAATGTAGTCGATGTCGCGGCGGCCGCCGTCGGCGGGTGAGGCTCCTGCACGTTGTGCAGTGTGCACGACGCGGTGGAATTCGAAAAACGAGGCATCCCCGCGACGGTGATCCTCACGCAGATATTCAGGAACGCGGCCGCGCACCAATTCAAAAGCCAAGGCATGGAGGGACATCCGCTGATCGAATTGCCGCACCCGATCAGCAATCTTTCAAACGATGAAATGCGCATCTTGACCTTGCAATACGTCGATCAACTGGTGCGTCAACTTACCTCGTAACCTTATGCCCACTCTTAAACGTGCCGGTCAGCCGGACATTCATTACGCTCTCGATGACTTTACCGATCCTTGGCGCAACGCGCCGTATCTGATTTTGCAGCACGGCTTCGGCCGCTCCGGAAAATTCTGGTACAGCTGGGTGCCCTATCTCGCGCGCTGGTTCAAGGTGGTGCGCCCGGATGCGCGCGGACTGGGACTATCGTCCGCTGATTTTGATCTTGATCGCGAGTTTACCGTCGACAACTGCGTGGCCGATCTGGCGGCAATCATCGATCATCTGGGTGCGGACTCGGTGCACTATTGCGGCGAATCTATGGGCGGCATACTCGGCATGGTGCTCGCGGCCACGCATCCGGCACGCGTGCGCACGCTGACGCTGGTGTCCTCCCCCGTCAATCTTAACGAAACCACCAAGACCACTTACGCGCTCGGCCACAAATCGGAGTCCGAAGCGCAAAAAGCCATGGGCATGAAAGCGTGGGTAGCGGCGACCAATCGCACCACGCGCTTTCCCGCGAATGCCGATCCGGCGCTGCTCGACTGGTACGAGCAGGAATTTTCGCGCAACAACCCCGACGTGCAGGCGGCGATGAGTCGTGCGCTGCATGCGTCGAGCGCGCTGCCCTATCTCTCAAAGATTGAAGCGCCGGTGCTGGGCCTGTATCCCTCCGCCGGGCCGATCACCAGCGATGAACAAATGACCACGCTCAAGCAGAATATACGAAACCTGCAGGTAATCCGCGTGCCATCGACTTTTCACAAAATACAACTCATGTTTCCGCGCACCTGTGCCACGCATCTGCTGCATTTCGCAGCGGCGCATGATGGTACGGTGTGTCACGAAGCCTGATATATGCAAAACTCCCTCGCCTCGATTGCGGCTAATCTATGCCCACATCTCCCGTAGCTCGGAAGGAGTCCGAAGGACGTATTCCGGGAAGAAGCACGGCGCATCGACAACACGCAAGTTCATCCACCCACACTTCCCCGGAATACAGCCATGAAAAACCATGGCCTTCTTCCGGGCTACATGAGCCCACACTCAAAGTTTTGTGCATAGATTAGCCGCTTGCGGGGAGAGCCAGCGCAAGCAGGCGAGGGGCCGGGTGGGGGTGAGGGGCTGCCGCGTGCTTCCCCTACCCTCACCCTCGCCCTCTCCCGCCCCGGGGCGGGAGAGGGAAATTCTTTGCTTTGCCATGCTCGTGCTGGCTACAACAGCATTTGCCGCACTCCCGCAACCCTACCCCAACCCATCCGTCTCATCATCCCCTTCCCGCCCGGTGGCACGCGCGACATACAGGCGCGGCTGATCGGCCCCAAACTCACCGAGGCGTGGAGCCAGCCCGTGGTGATCGACAATCGCGCGGGCGCTAACGGCATTATCGGCACCGAGCTTGCATCGAAGGCAGCACCCGATGGCCACACCCTGCTGATGATCTCGGCGGGCTTCGCGTCCTCAGAATTGCTTTACGGCAAGTTGCCTTACGACGCGCTGCGTGATTTTATTCCGGTGGCTCAGCTCACGCGCGGACCGGGCATACTGGTCGTTAACGTTGGCCTGCCGGCGAAGACAGTCAAGGAGCTGATCGCCCTCGCACGCGCGAAGCCGGGGCAACTGCACTATGGCTCTGCCGGCAACGGCGCGCCCAGTCATTTATCGGTGGAACTGTTAGCGGCGATGACCGGCACACAGTTCACGCACGTACCCTACAAGGGTATGGCGCCGGCGATTACTGATGTGATTGGCGGGCAAATTCAGTTGAGTCTGCCAACCATTCCTGGCGGGCTGCCGCACGTGCAATCCGGGCGCCTGCGCGCGCTGGGCGTGACGGGCGCAAAGCGCTCACCCGCCGCAGCAGATATCCCCACCATCGCCGAGGCGGGTGTCGGCGGTTTCGAGGCAAGCAACTGGTACGGCATCGCCGCGCCCGCAGGCGCGCCACGCGCCATCGTCCTGCGTTTGAATCAGGAGATCGCACGCATCGTCACACTGCCCGATGTGCGTACCAAGCTGCTGGCGATCGGCATGGAAACTGAAACCAGCACGCCCGAAGCCTTCGCTGAGTTTCTGAAGCATGATGCCGCAAAATGGGCGCGTGTGATCAAGGCCGCAGGCTTGCGGCTGGACAGCGACACGCGGTAGCTGACAGTACGAGCGTACGACGTATCATGTTGCTGCGCAGACCAGAAAGGTCGGCCCCCGATTTGCCATGCGCCGCAGTTGCACCATCGGTAGAACTGGGTGTATTTTGTTGTTTAGTTTCGGAAGTGCTAAAAATTGCTATCCAACAGATTTAAAAATGAACTTTTCTGCAACAGCATTTATGCATGCTGTTTTTCTGGAGGTTATGCGTTGTTTACGACGCCTACTTTGAGGCAATGATAGTCATGCCTTTATTTGACCGGAACAATTCGAGATGACTATGACCACCGAAGCAAAATCGACTCAAAGCCTCATCAAGTGCGAGGCGTGTGACAAGGACATTTCACCATGGCAGACAAATGTCCTGGATGTGGCGCGCCGAACAGCTGGATTCATCCACGCATCAAACATTTCTTGTCAGTCAAAGACCAGACTAGTATGTCAAAGCCGTTTACTTTCCAGTGGAACAAGACCGAAATGTGCGGTTCAACCGAGGTGAAGTTGCCATGGTGGCTTTGGCTAGTCCCCTGCTCAAAGGCTTTGGCAGTGCCGGTGTGCTAGAGATCGTCGAAGGCGATGCCGGCGGCACGTATCGCGCTGTTTACACCGTAAAATTTGAAGAGGCAGTGTTCGTTCTGCACTGCTTTCAGAAAAAGAGTAAGCGGGGAATAGCAACACCCAAAGTAGACATGAATATCATTCGCGCCAGGCTGAAAGTTGCCGAGGTGCTTGTAAAGGAGTGGCGAAATGGCAAAACGCATCATTAACGGCATAGAAGTTGAAGCGAGTTCCGGCAATGTCTTTGCCGACTTGGGCCTGCGGAATGCCGGCAAACTCAAGATCAAATCCAGCTTGGTGATTGAAATCACGCGTGCAATTCGAAAGCTTGGCTTGACACAGCAACAAGCAGCAAAGCGCATGGGTATCACTCAACCCAAGGTATCGGGCATGATGCGCGGCGACTTTTCCAATCTTTCGGAACGTAAGCTGATGGATTGCCTGAACCGGCTAGGCTATGACATCGAAATCAAAGTAAAACGGACGTCTAAACCTATTGGAAAACTGATGTTAGCTGTCGCTTGACTTCGTGATAGGGATCGAGCGCCTGCAGTCGCGAAAGCCTTTCGTGAAACTACTTGAGGCCTGTAAGCGATCTTCGCGAGCAGTAAATTTTTCCTTTCCCAGAACCGAGCGCTCCACACAACTGCATACCGTATGTCGCTTATAGGCTCAATACGCTTCACGCTTCACGCTTCACCCTTCACGCCCCGCTCAATAGTCACCCCCAATTGCTTTACATTCTTAAGCGCTACCAGCTTGGTAACGCTGACTTTCACCCACGGCGCCCTGAATTCACCGATGATGATCTGCGCGATATGCTCGGCAAGTTTTTCGAGGAGTTGAAGTTTATTGTCACACAGGCTGTCTTCGATACGCTGTACGACTTTGGCGTAGTCGATAGTGTCGTCTATGGTGTCCGATTGCGAGGCGTGGGCGCCGGGAATGCCGATCTCAAGATCGAGTTGCACCAACTGCGGCACGATTCTTTCCCACGCGTAGATGCCGACGGTGATTTTCACGCGAAAATCGCGAATGAAGATGATGTCCATGCGTCGCTTCAGATAAAATGTCCGCCGATTCTATTTGAAAACCCATGACCACAGTAATTCTTGCGCTAGCGGCCTATCTTGTCGGCTCGGTTTCGTTCGCGGTGCTCACGAGCCTTGCATTCCGGCTGCCGGATCCGCGCAGCTATGGTTCCGGCAATCCCGGCGCGACCAACGTACTGCGTTCGGGCAATAAAGCCGCAGCCGTGCTTACGCTGCTGGGTGACGCGTTCAAGGGCTGGCTGGCGGTATGGTTGGCGCACTATTTTTCGCCGGCTGACACCGCACCGCTGGCCATGGCGGTCGCGGGCGCGATGGCGGTAATCGGCCACATGTACCCGGTGTTTCACCGTTTCCAGGGCGGCAAAGGCATGGCCACGGCGCTCGGCGCGTTGTTCGGCTTTAGCGTTTATCTGGGGCTGGGCGCGATTTCGACGTGGCTCATTATCGCGATTTTTTTTCGCATGTCGTCGTTTGCGTCGATCACTGCGGCGCTGTTCGCACCGTTTGCGACCTGGATACTATTCGGTTGGGCACATCCGTTTTTTGCGAGTGCGATGCTGGTGGCGGTGCTGCTGGTTTACCGTCACCGCCAGAATATCAAGAATATTCTGGCGGGCACGGAGAGCAAGCTGGGCCAGAAACCCAAACCTAGCGCTTGAACTCCACAATATCTAATCCGCAATAGCGGTCGGCGACGTAAATCAGCTTTCGTTCATCGACATCGATGTCGTTGGTTTGCGGGCAGGTCTTGCCGCCACACGGCTGCGGGATGTACCAGCCGACTTCCTCCGGCGCGGATGGGTCCGCCACATCGACAATACGCAGGCCGCCCGCGAACCACGCGCAGTAGGCCAGCGTGTCGCCGCCTTTCCAGTTCTCCTGAAACTGATGCGCGCCGAAGCGGCCGGGCGCGGTGCGGCTCCACGGCGATTCGAGTTCGCTCACTTCAAAAATTGCCAGCGGTTTGATGGCGGCGGGATCGGTGATGTCAAAGGTCCACAGCGCAGCGTGCGGACGGCCGCGGCGCTTGGCCATTTCCTCGGCGCTGTGCGCGTGATCTTCTTCGTCGATGGCGATGGCGATGTCGCGGCCGTTTATTTTCCGGGTGAGCGCCATGAAGGTATGCGACGGTTCCGGAAATGGCGGATGATAGTTGTATGAACCGAGCGTGGTGGGTTTGCGGATATCGGTGACATCAACGATATGCACGCCGCCATGCCAGCAGCCGGCGTAGACCCGGTTACCCACGCGCACCGTGTGATGCAAACGATGCGCACGTCCCGTCCAGGTGGGTTTTTCGCCGCCGCCGGTGTGCTGCCCCGGCATCCACCAGCGCGACAGTTCTTCGGGCCTGGCGGGGTTTTTCAGATCGTAGATGACGAGGATGTTGCCGATGTAGCCCGGCATCTCGGTGGAGATGTAGGCGTAATTTTCGTCCATGTCGAAACGATGCACGCCGCGCCCGTGTGTTTTGTGATGCGTGATGAGCTTGGGCTTTGATTTATTGGAAATGTCCCACACTTTGAAACCGCCTTCGTTGTAGGGCGTCTTCTCCAGCGCCGCCACTGCCGGAATTTCCTCGGCGCTCACACCGAGCCTCGCCGCGAGTTCCGCGTCCGTGGCATCGCGCCCCAGCTCCGCTTTCATCAGTACACGCAGCTTGGGCAGGCCGTCGGCCTTGCGGCCGAGCCCCGTCATGTTCTGCTCCATGTTGGTGATCATGATATCGCCGGCCACACGCGCCTTGTGGCAATGCGAAACCGTATCGCCGACCGGCATCTGGCACAGTACACGCAGATTTTTCGGATCGGCAATATCCAGAATGCTGGTGCCGAGTTGTTCCTTGTTGGTGATGTGGCCGATGTAGGCGTAGTTGCCCTGCACCGTGACCTGTCCTGCGCCCTGCAGATCAAGATGGCCGAGGCGGGTGACGTTGTGGGCGAGTTTGGCGGGAGCTTGATCCATGGTTTTCTCTGGTGGATGGGATTAATTATTTTACTCCAGCGCGAATGCAGTAAAGTACGCCTCACAATGTTGCGCCTTACCCAAGTCAAACTTCCGCTGGATCATAGCGAAGCCGAATTACGCGCCGCGATCACCGACCGTCTGGACATCGATGAAAGCGCGCTGCTGCGTTACCGCATCTACCGCCGCGCTGTGGATGCGCGCAAACGCTCCGCCGTGCATTTGATTTACACGCTCGATGTGACGTTGGAGTATGAAGCAGAAGTATTAAAAAACAATAATAAAAACAGATACTTATCGAAATCTCCGGATACCGGCTATCGCTTCGTCGCGCGCGCCCCGCAGCAGCGGTTGATGCGGCCACTGATTATCGGCAGCGGGCCCTGCGGCTTGTTCGCGGGTTTGCTGCTGGCGCAGATGGGCTTTCGCCCGATCATTCTGGAGCGCGGAAAAATGGTGCGCGAGCGCACGCAGGACACCTGGGACCTGTGGCGCAAATCGGTGTTGCATGCAGAATCAAATGTTCAATTCGGCGAAGGCGGTGCGGGCACATTCTCCGACGGCAAGCTCTACAGTCAAATCAAGGATCCGCGTTTTCTCGCACGCAAAGTGCTCACCGAGTTTGTCAAGGCGGGCGCACCGGAAGAAATCATGTACGTGAGCAAGCCGCACATCGGTACCTTCCGGCTGGTGGGCGTGGTGGAAACGATGCGTGCAACCATCGAGGCGCTGGGCGGCGAGTTTCGCTTCCAGAGCAAGGTCGCCGACATTGTTATCGACAACGGGCAGGTTCGCGGCGTGGTGCTGGCGAGCGGGGCAACCATTGCCGCAGATCACGTCGTGCTTGCGGTGGGTCATAGCGCGCGTGACACGTTTCACATGCTGCATGAACGCAGTGTCTACCTTGAGGCGAAACCGTTCTCGATAGGGTTTCGCATCGAGCATCCGCAATCGCTGATCGACCGCGCGCGCTACGGCAACCACGCAGGCCACAAGCTGCTGGGCGCCGCTGATTACAAGCTGGTGCATCACGCGAGCAACGGCCGCTCGGTCTACAGCTTCTGCATGTGTCCCGGTGGCACCGTAGTGGCCGCGACATCCGAGCCGGGCTGCGTGGTCACCAACGGCATGAGCCAGTATTCGCGCAATGAGCGCAACGCCAATGCCGGCATCGTTGTCGGCATTACGCCCGACGATTATCCGGGCGGTGTGTTGGCAGGTATTGAATATCAACGCCATTGGGAATCGCGTGCGTTCGAGGCTGGTGGCAGTAACTACTGCGCACCCGCGCAACGCGTCGGCGATTTTCTGGCGGGGCGCGCATCGACTGTGCTGGGCGAAGTAACACCTTCGTACACGCCGGGCATGCGGATGACCGACCTTTCATCGTGTATTCCCGACTACGCAGTTGCAGCCATACGCGAAGCACTGCCTGCGTTTGACAAACAGATCAAGGGTTTTGCGATGGATGACGCAGTACTCACTGGCGTGGAAACGCGCACCTCGTCGCCGCTACGCATCAAGCGCAATGCTGTCTATGAGAGTATGAACACGCGCGGGCTGTATCCGGCGGGCGAAGGCGCGGGTTACGCGGGGGGCATTTTGTCGGCTGCGGTGGATGGCATAGTGGTGGCGGAAGCGGTGGCGTTGAGTTTAGTGAAGGGTGTTGGGGTGTAGGTGCGATAACATTGCAACAGCAGTAGTCGTCATACCAGCGTACGCTGGAATGACGGGTGCTAGGGTTTTATCTGTATTCATCTGTGAAATCTGTGGCAAAAACGTTTTTGACCTTACGTAAATGGAAAAAATCCGCGTCTCCAAACTGATGTCCGAGCAGGGTCTGTGCTCGCGCCGCGAAGCCGACAGCTACATCGAGCGCGGCTGGGTGCTGGTCGATGGCGTACCGGTGACCGAACTCGGCACGCGTGCTTTTCCCAACCAGAAAATCACGCTCGCGCGGCAGGCGCAGTCGCAGCAGGAAGCGAGTGTCACTATCCTGCTTAACAAACCCATAGGCTACGTTTCCAACCTGCCCGAGCTGGGCTATCGTCCCGCGATGGAATTGATTCGGCCGGAAAATCGCTACAAGGATGACAAACTGCCATTGCGTTTCAGCGCTACGCATTTGCGCGGGCTGGCGCCCGCGGGGCGTCTCGATATCGATTCGGTGGGATTGATCGTATTTACGCAGGACGGCCGCGTCGCTAAGCAATTGATCGGGCAGGATACCAAAATTGAAAAGGAGTACCTGGTGCGTGTCGAGGGTAAATTGTCTGCGGACAACCTGGCGAAACTTAACTTCGGTTTAAGCCTCGACGATAAGCCGCTGAAGCCCGCCAAAGTGAGCTGGCAAAATGAGGATCAGTTACGTTTCGCGCTGCGCGAAGGCAAGAAGCGGCAAATTCGCCGCATGTGCGAATTGGTCGGCTTGAAGGTCACCGGCTTAAAGCGCGTGCGTATCGGCAGTGTGATGCTGGGCAAGCTGCCGGAAGGGCAGTGGCGGTATTTGCGCAGCGATGAACATTTTTGAAAGGCTTAGACTTCATCGCTTCCTTCGTCCGGGGTGTCGAAAAGATGCTTGAAATACCGCTCCGGTGCGTTGAGAAAGTCGCGTGTCACGCGGTAGTGCTCCGACTCGCGATAGGCAATTTCCTCGATGGCATCGCCGTCAAAACTGAAAAGCACGGCGCCGGGATAGCTCAGGATAATGGGCGAGTGGGTCGCGATGATGAACTGGGCGTGGCCGGATTTTTCGAGTTCGTGAATGATGCTGAGGAACGATAACTGCCGTTGCGGCGAGAGCGCGGCTTCAGGTTCGTCGAGGAGGTAGATACCCTGCTCGAAACGATTCGCGAAGAGTGAAAGGAAGGATTCTCCGTGGGACTGTTGGTGCAGCGATTTGCCGCCGTAGGCCCGCAGATTGGATACCTCGTCCAGGTAGGTCGCAAAATTGTAAAAACTTTCAGCGCGCATAAAGAAACCCTCGCTGGTCTTCGGCGACCACGATAGCCGCAAGGCCTGCGCCAGAGCGGAACGCTCGGTGAAGGTCGTGCGGTAATGATCGCGGTTCCCGCCTTCGGGACTGAACTCACAGCACTCCGCCATAGCTTCAAGCAGCGTGGATTTGCCGGCGCCGTTCTCGCCGACGAAAAACGTGACGTTGGTCTTAAACGTCAGATCAATACCACCGGACAAAGCTCGTACGTTGAACGGATATCGGGCCGGATCGAACTTTTCGGGAAGACTCACGACACGGCGCAGGAACGGCGTACGCGTAGGTGGCACAGCCGGGGATGTTCGGCGGCTCCGCTTCATGTTGTGATCAAATCCCTGACCAAGATTGCGGCTCCGAAATTACGAACTAACCCAGACCGAAGGGCGCAATGCTTCGCTTCAAGTGTTCCCTTGTCCTATTGCGCCGAATAAGCACTGTGACCTTATGGCTGATAGCTGTGCCAGGACGAATCAGGCTTCCACAGTAGTGGGCTTGCCCGCTTTTTCCATAACGGTATCGCGCCACACCAGATAAGTGACATCGCCATCATCCGTCGCGACGGACGTATGCACCATGTTCGGCGGGATATGCAGCAGGCTGCCGGCCGGCACCACAAATTCCTGCCCGTCCATGTTGACCTTCATCGCGCCTTTCAGCACGTAGTTGAAGGTTTCATCGGGATGGTAGTGCGGCTTGGAGCCGGTACCGACTTTTTTGGTCACCAGGCCGCTGTAGATGCGCTCGCCGGCGAATGATGCGCCTTGTGAGGTGGACAACGCGCCGAGCGTGGCGGTTTTTTCCATGCTGTGAAAATCGTGAACGTAATTTCTTTTCCCGGATTGCAGTGTGTCATTCATGGTTGTCTCCGATAACATGAAGCACGCACTTTACCGCCAAAGCCGCCCGCAGTTCAACTGGCGGGTAACGTCCGATTTTTGGTCATGCACGACACGCAGTATCTGAGTGAGTAGCCTGCAAGGAGCGCAGCGTATTGCACGGTCGGCGCTTGCCCCGTAATACGCTGCGCTTCTTACGGGCTACGCTTGCTGGACCACTGCTAGACAATGCTTTCCCGTCATGTCACAGTTGGTTGTGTTTTCGCGGAGCCGCGCATGGTTGATGCACTATTTATATTGTTGGTCACAGTGTACGGACTGGTCGCCGTAAAGGTGGATCAGTGGTACACGATATCCAGACTGGGGTTCAAGATGGAGACGCCGCAACTCTTTCTGACGAACTCGCAGGGCTACCACAATATTCGGATTATGTTGTTTACTCTCGCTGGCATATCCTTGGTATTTAGTTCATCTATACCGTGATACTTGGGTGTCGGGTGCTTGGGCGCTGTGTGGTTGGGGGCATTTTGGATCGGGCGAAAGCTTGGATTCAATGCGTTTCGACGGGTGTATCGAGAGATGATTGAGGATGAAGAAAAGCTAAGAGTCTCGGACCCGGCACAACATGCCGAAATGTACGGAGACGTAGACCCTGTTGCACATCGTGAGCAACTGGAGACGGGAGCGCGGATAACGGACAAGGAACTACTGGAGCGTCTTGAGCGTTCACTTAGATGGGGAATCTAACCACTGATACTCATCCGAAATGCAAAGATATCGACGTTTCAGAGAGAAGTTGCACGCCGCGATATATCACCTCGCTGTCGGAGAAGGTGACGTGCGCCATCGCCTCCGTAGGGCCTATAAATACCTTCGTGTACTTTCGTTACAAGACATACCGCCAGAACTCCAGGCGAATGGAAATCGATACTTAAAGCGCTCACATGGAGGGGGCCGGCTGACTTTCAAGGTGAAGTCTATCAAGCGGCCATCGTTCACACTATGAGCCGGATTCGAAACAAGACTGGTCGCAAGATAGCCGAGCGTATCTAAGCGCTTCGTAGTGAAGTTCAATGAACGGGCGGACGAATATCAACGGGTACCTCTACCATCATGTTGATGTCGCGATATTCCTTTGTAATCGCCATTGATAACAGTTGAAGATGTGCGCCACGCATTTCGTCGAGAAACAGTTTCTCATTGGATGCACGCAAAGCGGCGTCGTCAGAATTGGTCTTCAAATCGATCCATTGACGAGTCTGATCCGAGTCAAACAAGAGTTTAAGCCGAGTGTCGCAATACTGTGTAACGGGTAGCCTGCAAGGAGCGCAGCGTATTGCAGGGTCATCGGATCCCCGTAATACGCTGCGCTCCTTACGGGCTACGCTTGCTCTGAGCTGGGCTGACCTCATTCTTGATGGCCTCCAGGAACTGCTTTAACTCCTGCCTGGAGCGCAAATGAAAAACCCGCTTCCGTTGCGCCACTTCTGACATGTACGACCTGTACTTCGGCGTCAGGCGGCTATGCCAAGGCCAGAGCAGCCGGTAACTCTGAATTGAGCTGGCGATAACCGGACTTCTTTCTGGCCAGCCTTGCGGATAGATAAACAGCCCTTTGACAAGCCGCTTCGTGACCCACAGAGCATGCACTGCCAGAGGCAAGTCAACATGAACCAGCGTATCTGCTGCTTCAAATCTTTCCCAAGCTAACTTGATAGATTCAAAACCGTCGATGATCCATTCGTCGCGGCCCACCAGCGCCGTATGCAGTTGAAGATATTTTCGTGCAGGAGCTCAGTGCCTCCCGGCCGGAACTTGATTTTATCGATCACGTAAAGCGGCAATCCGGTGATTGCCGCCAACTCACGAGCAAGCGTTGACTTGCCGCCGCCGGCATTCCTGAATATCGCCACTCGCTTCATGCGGCCCAGCGCACCATTACTGAACTTTCACTCCGCCCGTTTTCATCACCTTGGTAATTTTCCCCACCTCGGCGCGCACAAACCTGTCAAATTCCTCGGGCGTCGACGGCTTGGCAACCACCCCGCGTCCGGCGAATTTTTCCCTGATGTCCGCCAGCGTGAGTATGCGTCTGACTTCCTGCGACAACTGGTTCACCACTGCGCGCGGCGTCTTTGCGGGAGCGAACATGCCGTACCAATGATCGAACACATAGCCCGGCAGCGCGGCTTCGGCGATGGTCGGCACGTCGGGCAGCGCCGGTGAGCGTGCCGCGGTGCTGACGGCAAGTGCGATCAGCCGCTTGTCTTTGATGAATGGCAGGGTGTTGCCGATCGGCGCGTAGGCATAATGCAGGCGCGCAGTGACGGTATCTGTAATGACTTCGGGTACGCCCTTGTACGGAATGTGCGAGACATTGATATCCGCCATCTGCCGGAACAGTTCGCCGGTGATGTGCGTGCCGCTGCCCACGCCCGCGTGACCGTAGTTGATGCCGCCCTTTTGCTTGACCATCGCGATCAGCTCCTTCACCGACTTGATGCCGGCGGAGGGCGCGATGATCAGCACGTTGGGCAGGCTGGTGGCCTGCGAGATGCCGGCGAAATCACTCAGCGTATCGAAGGTCGCATTGGGGTAGAGCGCGGGCGTTGCTGCGTGCGACACCGAGTTGAAAAACAGCGTGTAGCCGTCGGCGTTGGCAGCGGCTACGATGGCGGCCGCCACCGTGCTGCCTGCGCCGGGACGGTTATCGACCACCACGCGCTGTCCCGATTTTTCGGATATCTCGTGTGAAATCATGCGGCCGATGACATCGACTTCGCTGCCGGCGGTGAAGCCGACAATCATGCGGATGGGTTTGTTGGGGAATTGTTGCGCTTGTGTTGCGAATGCTGCGGCAAACAACGATAGCGCTGCGATGGTTTTGGTCATGTTGTAAAACGCCTCCGCGTGAATGTGTGGTCGTTGGGCCAAAAAAAAATTCATTACCGCAAAGGCGCAAAGACGCAAAGGTAACGCAAAAGTAACGCAAAGAAAATCGAATTTAATTCAGGTTTTCTTTGCGGCCGTTCTTTGCGTCTTTTCATCTGTGCGCTTTTGCGGTGATGTTTCCGCTGTTCATTCTGGCACGTACTGCTTGCCGATGCCTGGCTTGAAACGCGTGCGCACAGGCAATGTCATATTGATCAAAGTGCCTAATTTTACTGTGTTAATAATTATGGCATTCTTCTGACATCTTCACACAGCCACGGAGGTTTGTCATGGGAATCGGAGCGGAAAGGCGATTTGAACGCTACGCTGAGTCGATGGTTCAGACACTGGGGCATGCGGATCGGGCGGCCCCGGCGCGCCAGTATCTGCGCGGCTTGATGCTGCCGGGGCAACGCAAGA
>CAMBCF010000090.1 GCA_945864585.1 Bordetella parapertussis
CTCAAGCGTCACTGTGTTATGGGTTCCCGCCTGCGCGGGAACGACAGTGAAGAGCGTATTGTTCGAATAGATGTTACGCAGCATAATCAGATCAATACCATCACAACGCCAGCAACCCCATGAACTCATGCACCGGCGTGCGCTCCAGCCGCGCGCCGTCATCACACAGCGCCAGTATTTCCCTGACTTTTTTGCCCGCATAACGCCGCCCCAGACTGCGCTCGAATTTCGTTCGCAATACGCCACCCGCCTGCGTGAGCCGGCGCGGATGCCCAAACGGAAACTCCACCACCATCTTCGGCGTGCGCGAACCGTCCTTGAAAGTCACTTGAATCGCGTTGGCGCTCGAACGTATTTTCGGATCGTAGAATTCGCGGGAGTAGCGGGCGTCTTCGGTCACTGTCATTTTCGCGCGCAGGGTGTCGATGCGCGGATCGGAGGCCATGGCGTCTTCGAAATCCGCGGCGTCGAGTTTGCCTTGCAGCAAACCGACCGCTACCACGTATTGCACGCTGTGATCGCGATCGGCGGGATTGTGCAGCGGCCCGGTCTTGTCCATGATGCCCATCAGCGCGCGCTGACTGAAAATGTCGATGCGTTGGATAGCGGCGAGCTTGTCCTTCACATACGGATGCAGGCGGAACGCGCACTCCACCGCCGATTGGCCGTGCATGCCCGCGGCGACAAACTTGAACATGGAATTCTGGATCACGTAATCGCTGTAAGGCCGCTGAAACGCGAATGCTTTGCCGTCGCAGTGGCGCTCGTAAAAACCCCACTTCTTCGCGCTGAGCACCGTGGGGTAGCCCATCTCACCGGCTATCGCCATGCGCGCGAGCCTGACGCCTTCGGACGTCGCGTTGCCCGCCGCCCAGCTTTTGCGCCAGCCCGCGTTGGGCGCCTGCCGGTAGACGCGCAGGCTGGCATCGATCCACGCATTCGATACGGCGTTGATGATTTCATCGCGCGTGCCGCCCATCAGTTGCGTGACCACCGCTGCGGTCGCCACCCGCGACAACAGCGTGTGATCCACACCCATCGCATTGAAATCGTTTTCGATGGCGATGCAACCCTGGATTTCGTAGGCTTTGATCAAGGCTTCAAGCACGTCGCGCATCGTCAGTGGCGCATCGCGATTTGCTGCACGCCGGCGACTCAACGCGTCGGCGGCTGCGAGGATGCCCCCCAGATTGTCTGACGGATGACTGCCCGTCGCCGCGGTAAAGGTGTCGTTGAAATCGAGCCAGCGTATCATGCTGCCCATGTCAAAAGCCGCCTTCACCGGATCGAGCACGAACGCTGTGCCCGGCACGCGCGAACCAAGGGGAACTACGGTTCCGGGCAGCACCGGCCCCAGCAGCTTGGTGCAGTCGGGGTAATCCAACGCATCGAGCGCGCAAGCCAGTGTGTCGGTCATCCGCAGGCCTGCGATGTCCAGCAGCTTGCGGTTTGTTGCGTGATAGCCGAGCACATAGTCAGCTATGTCTGTGAGTTCGCGATCAGGCCCTGATCGTTTGTTCGAGCGGACTTCGGTGGTCATGTGATACTCCTGCGTAGACGCGGTTATCCTACTACAGACTTCATGTAGGTTGGGCAAAGCCTGCGAAGCCCAACACAATGACGCCGCACGAAATGTGAATGATTCTGGATCAGCAGCCGTGCGATGTTGGGCTTCGCAGGCTCAGCCCAACCTACCCACTGCGCACTGCTACACTCGCTACACTACTTCACTGTTTCTCAAGCGGAGATCAAACATGCTGCTCGGACGCGGAGTCATGATTAACTGGAACAACGTCGCACCCGAACATCGCCCGGCGTACGACGCATGGCATTGCGGCGAGCATATGGTAGGGCGGCTGAAGATTCCCGGCTTTTTGCGTGGCCGGCGCTACATTGCGGCCGTCCCTGAACAGGCGCGGCGCAATTTTCTGACGATGTACGAAGTGCAGGACCTCGCGGTGTTGACCGGCGCCGATTATCTGGCCAAGGCCAATAGCCCCAGTCCGCTGACCCTACGCACCACACCGTTGGTGCTGGACAGCGTGCGCGGACTCGCCAGCGTGCGCGCATCGCTCGGCTCGGGCACCGGTGGCTTTGCGTTGACGCTGCGCTTTGATCCGCAGCCCGGCGCCGAAGCCGCGCTCGAACGCCATATTACACAGCAGGCCCTGCCGCAAATCGCACAGCGCTCCGACATCGTCGGCGCGCATCTGATGGTGGCGGATAAAACCGCGAGCGCGATGACGCCGGTGGAACGGCAGGGACGCCCGACCACCATTCCCAACTGGATTATGATGATCGAAGGATTCACGCTGGCTGCGGTGAACAACGCGGGCGAGGCTGCTTTGTCCGATGCCTTGCTTATGGCGAACAGATGCGCAGGCGCACCGGAGCGCGACATTTACTCTTTGCAATTTACCCTTCAAAAACAATTAGTTACATAACAATCAGCCCGTAGCGTGCGCTGTGCACGCGATCAACGGCACGCCATACCGGCCGCGATTGATCGTGCGCACAGCGCTCGCTACTGCTCCAGACCAAACCAATTGTGGGCCATTCGCCAATCCGTAGCGTGCGCTGCGCGTACGATCAGCTAAGCGCCATACGCTACGCCTGCCACAAGTGCTCGTGCGCACAGCGCACGCTACGGATTGCGGTGTTTGCAAGCAGTCGGATTTCCCTCTCAGGCTGCTGGCTTAACAGACTATTTTTGCCGCTGCACACCTTTGTCTAACGTCGACATCGCCTCCATCGCCAGCGAAAACGGCATGCTCTCATCCAGCAGCTTGCGTAACGGGTGAGTGAGTACGGCGCGCGTGTAACGCAGCAGCATGTCGGATTTCTTTGACAGTTGGCGCGCGAGTTCCCATGCGCGCGGCAACAATTTATCGCGCGGCATTAACTCCGCCACCAGCCCCATGTCTTTCGCTTCTTTCGCGTTCAGCACCTGCCCCGTCAGCATCAGGTAGCGCGCGCGATTCAGTCCCATCAGCATGGTGTAAACCACGTTGATGCCGTCGCCGGGCACGATGCCGCCGTTTTGAAAATGCGCGGTGTCTTCAAACGTCGCGTCGTCGGCCGCGAGCACGATGTCGCACATCAAGGCGAGATCGGCGTGGCGTTTGGCCGGACCGTTGACCACGGCGATCATCGGCACTTCGATATTCAGATGCGCGTTGACCATGCGCCGCGCATTGACGAACACGTGGTGGATGCCGCCGGGCGTCAACTGCGCGCCATGAAAAAACGGCGCATCGGGGTCAAGGCGCGGGCCGCTGAACTCGTCGCCGCTGCCGGTGAGGATGATGATGCGGTTGTCGCGGTCGGCGCCGATGTCAGCGAAGGCCTGCGCGAATTCCACTTGCGCATCGAGGTTCCAGCGCAGCGGGCCGCTATCGGTGTGCAGTGTCACCTGCAGCACGCCGTCCTGGCGCATGAGTTTCATGAAGCGATAGTTGCTGGCGTAGGTTTCAAACGTGGGCATGTAGATCTCCAGAGGCTGACCAATCAGGTTTTGATTCTACTGCTACACTGATGTTTTTCCATCGCACCTCACAGAGGAGTAAGCCATGACCACCGAACTGCATGAACGCGGCCTCGCCATGCGCAAAAAAGTACTGGGCGCGGCACAGGTCGAGCAGCCCTGCGCCAGTGTCGATAAATTCACCGCGCCGTTTAAGGAGATGGGCCTGTCATGACGATCACGCTCAACGTTTGTTCCGGCAACGGCATGTCCGCCTCGTTCCGCCAACTGCTGCCGCAGTTCGAGCATGCCCACAACTGCAGGATCGCCATGACCTTCGAGCCGGCGCAAATTCTGCTGCGTGAAATCAAGGCCGGCAAAGCCTTCGATCTCGGCATCCTGGGCAAGGGCGTAATGGATCAGATCGTGAACGACGGCTACGTCGCCGGCGACAGCTACGTCGCCGGCGACAGCGTGCGCGTGCTGACGCGCAACGGCATCGGCGTGGGCGTATTAAAAGGCGCGCCCAAGCCGGACCTGAGCAGCGTTGAATCGTTCAAGCGCGCGCTATTGAATGCAAAATCCGTGGCCTACACCACCGAAGGCGCCAGCGGCATTTATTTCGCCGGCCTGATCGAAAAGCTGGGCATCGGCGATGCCATCAAAGCCAAGGCCACAACGCAACCCGGCGGCCTCGTCGCCGAACTCGTGGTCAAGGGCAGTGCCGAGATCGCAGTACAACAGATACCCGAAATCCTCGCGGTGCCCGGTGTGGATTACGCGGGGCCGCTGCCGGCGGAAATTCAGAGTATTTCCGTGAACGCCGGCGGTGTTTTTGTGCGGTCGCCGCAGCGCAAACTGGCGCAGGCGCTGCTGGATTTTCTGCAGTCGGCGGACGCCAGGCGAGTATTCAAGGCGCGCGGGCTGGAGCCGGAGGGAGGCTGATGTGAGGAGGTCTAAATAAGGTCGTGCAGACTTTGCCGGACCGAAGGATCGATGACGGGCGGCTCGCGGCCATGAGTCGTCAGATGAGTGTCAAAAACTCTCGGATCGAAAGCGGTCGTTCATTATTGCAAAAAGGGTAAGGAGAACAACAAGTTTATGGCCCCGTTTGATTGGATTATTGAAGAGATAGCGGAACGACTGGACGCAAAACCTGGAAGTCCCCGTTGGGACATCATTACGGCTTGTCTTCTCATTCGTTGGATATGTGTCTCTGACCGGCTATGCAATAGGAGTTTTTTCACTTCTTATATGGACTGCCTTGAAGCGAGATTGGAAAAAGCTTCGCAAAAAATAGAGCAAGAGCGTAGAGGCTTAGCGAGCGTAGGGTGGGGACGTCTTTTGTGCCTACGCGAAAAAGAGTTATTCGTGTCGCGGTACTTTCATTTCGGAAAAATCGCTAACGTGTAGGCGCCGTTACGCGCGGCTCGTGGGCACGCTGCGCTTTGCCCACCCTACTAAATTTGCATTCGATTGGACTACCCGATAGCTGACTGTCGTCTACGCCCGCAGTGGGTCGTGACTCGCCAATCACCGCGTAAGGTTCGACAGCGTTTGCCAGATACACCCCATCCCGTGCCGTCTAATTACTTGCGCCGCCGCTGCAAATTGTATTCCGCGTTAAAACACACCGGCTCGCGATAAGCTTTCGACACGGTGATCAGTTTCGGATTTTCATCCTTCATCGCCTGAAACAGCGGCTCGGTGGCGCGCCACAGCTTATTGAAGGACGCATCATGGTGATTGTGGATGTACACTACCTAGGCAGTGCGCCGCGTCGCGCGGTGTAGCATGCGTTCTCAGTTGCATTAAAAGTTCACGCCATTGATCAACAAGGAGGAATGATGAAATCCGGGTTTATATTTGCTGCGACAATCCTTGTAGGCGGCGCAGCGCTGATCCCGCCCGCGCTGTCGCAAACCGCTTCGACAGAGCCTGTCCTGAGCTTGTCGAAGGGATCAGGACAGGCTTATCCCGACCGTCCCGTGCGCTTGCTGGTGGGGCTTGCGCCCGGCGGCGGCACCGACTCGGTCGCGCGCATCCTGACGCAGAAACTCGCCGATACTCTCGCACAATCGTTCGTGGTCGATAACCGGCCCAGCGCCGGCGGCAACGTCGCGGGCGAGCTGGCTGCACGCGCCACGCCCGACGGTTATACGCTGATCATTGTGACGCCTACGCATGTCATCAATCCCAGCCTTTATCGCAACGTGCTGTTCGATGCGATCAGGGATTTCGCCGGCGTCGGGCAGATCGTGGATGCACAGTACTATCTGTCGCTCGCCAACGCAGTGCCGGCGGCCTCGGTGAAAGAACTGATCGCGCTCGCGAAAACGCGCAACCCTCCCCTCGCGTACGCCTCTACCGGCATCGGCAGCGCCAACCATTTGTCGGGCGAGTTACTGAAAGCGATGGCGGGCATTGACATGACGCACGTCCCCTACAAAGGCGGCGCACCCGCATTGAGTGCGCTTATCGCCGGCGAGATACAGGTTTCGTTCACCAGCGGCGTGATCATTCCGCACTCCAAAGCGGGACGGGTGAAAACCATCGCAGTCACCGGCGCAAAGCGCACGCCGCTGGCGCCGGAAATCCCCACCATCAACGAAGCCGGCGTGCCGGGTTACGAAGTCGTGGGCTGGTACGGCATGGCCGCCCCGGTGAAAACACCCAAACCTGTCATTGATCTCCTGAACCGTACGATGAACCGCGTGTTACCCGAACTGCGGCCGCGCTACGCCGCGCTGGGCATGGATCTCGTGGGCGGCTCGTCCGCCGATTTCGACGCACTGTTGCGCCGCGAACGCGATAAATGGGCGAAGGTGGTGAAAATGTCGGGCGCGAAAGTAGAGTAGTGAAAATTCACTCTGTTTTCATGGCCTGAGACATGCATGCCCTGTCGTTCCCGTCCCCGACTAAAGCGTTCGGGGACAGGAACGACAACTGGACATTCTTCTGGACAAGGATGAATCAATGACTTTGAACAAGGCTTTACCCCTTACGCTGATGGCTGCGCTACTTGGTTCACTTGCGCTGCCAGCCCCCGCACAAACCACTTCGACAAGCTCAGGACCGGCGTGGCCGACCCGCACCGTGCGCATCATCTCGCCGTTCGCACCCGGCGGTGGCAACGACACGGTGGGGCGTTTTCTCGCCGCAAAGTTCACCGAGCAGATCGGCGGCGCCTTCGTCGTTGAAAACCGCGCGGGCAGTGCCGGCCTGATCGGCGCCGACCTGGTGGCGAAATCAGCGCCCGACGGACATGTACTGCTGATTTCATCGCCGGAGTTTTCGATCAATCCAAGCATGCGCTCCAAAATGCCGTACGACACCTTCAGGGATTTTGCTTTCATTTCGCAACTGGCGAGCGGACAGTTCATGCTGGCGAGCCACCCTTCGGTGCCGGTGAAAAATGCGAAGGAACTGATCGCGCTCGCAAAGGCGCGCCCGGGCCAGTTGAGCTACGGCACCTCGGGTGCGGGTGGCATCAACCATCTCGCGGGCGAGTTGTTGCAGTCGATGGCGGGCATACGCTGGCTGCACATACCGTTCAAGGGCGCAGCCCCGGCGATGATCGCGGCTATGGGCGGCGAAGTGGAGTTCGTATTCGCCAGCACCATCGGATTGGTGGGCCCGGTTAAGGCGGGCAAACTGCGCGGCGTGGCGGTCACCGGAAGTAGCCGCTTTGCGGAGTTGCCGAATGTGATGACTGTTGCTGAAGCAGGCATACCCGGCTACAGCGTGACCGGCTGGTACGGCTTTTATGCGCCCGCCAATACGCCGATGGAAATCGTGCGCCGGCTGCATGAAGAATCACGGCGTGCATTGCACAGCCCCGACATCAAGGACAAGTTGATCAAGGCCGGCAACGAACCGGTGGGCACGCCACCGGCGGAATTCCTCGCCTTTGTGCGTGCGGAATATGACAAATGGGCGAAGGTGATCAAGCAGGCCAATTTGCGTGTTGATTGAGGACGCCGCTCCATGCCCGGCTTCACCAACTACGGCGACTACGGAGCGTTTGTGGCCGCCATCATTGTGTTTCTGCTGATTCCGGGCCCAGGAAATCTGGCCTTGATTACCTCGACCGCCAAAGGTGGTATCCAGGGCGGCCTGGCAGCGACCCTTGGCGTAATCCTCGGCGATCAAGTCCTGCTGTGGCTGGCGGTGGCGGGTGTTGCTGCTGTATTGAACGCAAGTCCCGCGGCTTTTTATGCGGCGCAGTGGCTGGGGGCCGCCTATCTTGCGTGGCTGGGCGGCAAAATGCTGCTGGCCAAACCGGGCGCTGCGCCGATACTCGACATCAAGCCGCATCACTATCTGCGCCAGGCGCTGATGATCACGCTGCTCAATCCGAAAGCGATCGTGTTTTACATGGCATTTTTTCCCTTGTTTGTCGATCCCGCCCGCAATCCGGGACTGACGGTCTTCGCCTTCATGGCGCTGACGATTGCCGCGCTGACCTTTGCTTATGGCCTGGCGGTGGTATTGCTGATCCGCGTTTTGGCCGAGCGTCTGCGTGCCAACCCGCTCATATCACGCACTTTGGAAAAGCTGGCAGGCCTGTTTCTGATTGGCTTTGGCATCAAGATGGTGGTGAGCCGATAGCGGGGTAGGTTGAAACCATAGTCCCAACTTAACGATAGAACGCGCTCTTTGCACTTATTGACGACAATACATTTCGTATATACAATTCATTGATGAGATTTACCTGGTCGGAAAAGAAACGGCGAGTAAACCTTAAGGCGCATGGGCTGGATTTCGTTGATAGTCCTCGCGTGTTTGAAGGATTGACGTTTACGTTCGAAGACGACCGATTCTCCTACAACGAACAACGCTTCGTCACACTTGGACTGCTTGCCGGTGTTCCTGTGTCAATCGCACATACAGAGACCGACTATGAAATTCGCATCATCTCGTTCCGCAAGGCGACTAACCGTGAAACAAAAATCTATTTCACCAAAATCCAAAACTGATTGGGTTCACCTCAAGTCAACGGGGAAACCCGGGTCTCCGGCTACCGAACACCCAGAGGCTGATGTCAACCATATTGTGCGTGGCATTGTGCGACGCGGTCTGCAACCGTTGCCGCCGAAAGCATCAATATCGCTTCGAGTCGATAAAGACGTTTTGGAATGGTTTAAGGCACAAGGCCCTCGCTACCAAACTCGAATTAATACGGTACTGCGCGCATTTCGTGATGCATCGGTCTAACATTTCGTTCCAACGGATTGCCTGCCGCAACCGCTAAACTCAAACGTTGGGCGCCACAGCGTGCCGGTTCGTGTTCGTCACTTTCCCTCGTCCTGGCCAGCGCTTATCTGATGGCGCCTGTCCGATCAGAATTTCAAGCCGCAGGCGCACATATCTCTTTCCCAACCGTGGAACTGCTGTGGAAGGTGCTGTCACCCAACCGCATGGCGCTGGTGCGTGCTCTGACCGGCGCGGGGGTGTTGTCTATTCGTGAGGCGGCGCGGCGCGTAAACCGTGACGTGCGTGCGGTGCATTCCGACGTGACCGCGCTGATCAACGCGGGCTTACTCAACCGCACCGAGAACGGCATCGAGTTTCCGTACAAGGCAGTGCATGTAGATTTCATACTGAAGGCAGCGTAGCAAGCCAGGGTGCCGGGTAGGCTAACGAAGTACTGCAGATGCCACGATCCGCGCTCATGCAACTTTCACCTTACCCACCGGCACCACGCCCCAATGAATCAGCAGCGCAAACACCGAAGCCGTCATCGCAATCGCGCACACCGCAAGCCAGCCGTGGAGTGCGAACGCGGTGCTGGTCAAAAACGCGCCCACCGCGTTGCCGCACCACACGTGCATGCCAAAAATGGTGTTGGCGCGCGCGCGTGAATCCGGCACCGCGGCATTCACCAGTGTCTGGTTGGCCACCATCGCCGTTCGCAGACCGCAATCGAGCAGTATCGCGCCCAGCACCACGAAAGCCATCGACCACGCGGCGAAGCCAAACGCGAGCCAGGCGGCGATCATGACGCACACGCCGGTGGTCACCACCGGCACAGCACCCGAGCGATCCATCCAGCGCCCCGCCGGGCGCGCCACCAGGATACCTGCCGCGCCGGGGATACCGATGAGACCGGCTTCCGCCGGCCCCAAGTGATGCAGCGTGGCCAGCATGGGTGCGACCACCGCCCAGAATCCGCCGTAACAAATGCCGAGCAAAAAATGAATTGACACGGCGCGCCGCACATTGCCGTGCTTGCGAAAGATGGTGAAAATCGACCACAGCAGATCGTGGTACGCCATCTGCGTGGTCGAGCGTGTGTGCGGCAACCAGGCCAGCATCGCACACAGCAGTGCAACCAGCAGGCCACCTGAGAACACGTAGCTCCAGCGCCAGCCCAGATGCGCGGCAATCAGGCCGCCGGCGATGCGCGCGAACAGGATGCCGATAAACATGGCCATCAGTTGTGTGCCCACCGTGCGGCCGCGATGCTTCTCGGGTGCGATTTCGACCACGATGGAAATGAACACCAGCCCCACCGACGAACAAATGCCGGTAATGAGGCTTGCCACCGCCAGCACCGTGATCGACGGCGCCGTCGCCATCAGCGCCTGCGCTACGCCGAGCATGCTGATCATGCCGATGATCAGCCAGCGTTTGCTGACACGGTCGCCCAGCGGCACCAGCAACGCAACGCCCACCAGCATGCCGCCGAACGACAGCGTGGGTATCCAGCCCACCGCGGCGGGACTCGCCTGAAACTCGGCAGCTATCGTCGCCAGCATCGGCGTCTGATAATGAATGCCACCGGCGATCACAAACGCGGCGACTATCAGCAACGCGATAAGTGCACGGTGGTCGGTAGCGAGGGCAGTGGTCGAATTGGGCAACGCTACGCCTGGTTGCTGATCGGGATAGTGTCGTGAGAAATAATCGAAAACAAATTAGCCACAGATTTCACAGATGAACACAGATAAACGCCGGATGTGTCATTCCCGCCGCAGCCTGTCCTCGAATGCGTTAGTCGGAGGACGGACTGACCGTGGAGTGGTGAATCTGTGTTCATCTGTGAAATCTGTGGCCAATGGTTTTTTTCAGGTTTAAACCCCACGCACCGGAAATGCGCCGAGTATAGATTGAGCGGCGTCGCTGGATTGCTCCAGCGTCGCAATCACATCCGCCAGCCGCTCCACCTCGGCGACAGTTGCACCCAACCCGAATTCGAGACAGCCGCGCACCTTGGCGCGCATCTCGGCGTCGCTCATTGGATCCTGCGGGCTGCCCTTGATGGTGTCGCGCTTCAGTTCAATGACTTTGCCGCTTTTCAGGGTGAGTTTGACCCGCGCAGGCTCGATCGCGGTGGGGGCTATGGCGGGATCGTCAACGACCTGGGTGATCGCTGTCAGTGCTGCAATGCCGCTGTCGGTGATCGCCGGTTTGCGATAACTGTGCAAATCAACCTTGCCGTCACTCAGCGCGCGCGCAAAGCTGTAGGCAGTGTTGAATTGCGCATGCACTACTTCGTTGCGCGCAGGATCGTAGGGCGCGCCAACGGTGAGCCAGTTGACGTTGCCCATACCCACTTCGATGGCGGCAACATCCGCGGGCCGGATGCCCTTGTCGTGCAACTCGATGCCAATGCCGATGGGTGTGTGGTTGCAGCGGCAGCAGGGATAGGGCTTGAAGCTGTACTCGGCCACGCGCCAGTCGTCGCCGAGGCCGTCAGTGAGCATTTCCGCTTTGACTTCATTGCGTTCATACAGCGCGAACAATCCTGCGTTGCCTTCGAGCGTGCCGCGCGTGCTGGTGAGTCCGTCGGCGGCGAGAAACGCGCCCATCACCGCATTGCGTGCGGCGAAGCCCGGCCCCAGGCGTTTGGACAGCACGCCGTCGCGCATGCTTTGCGCCGAGCCGCCGGTTTGATGAAACGCCATGCCCAGCGCATTGGCCAGTCCGTTGGCGTCGAGCTTGAGCAGCTTGCCCGCGGCGACGCCCGCGGCAACGGTGCCAAAGATCATCGTCGGATGCCAGCCCTTGCCGAGGCTGTTGTAGCAGGCGAGGCCGAGCCGCGCGTGCAGTTCCGCGCCGATGGCGTAGGCGAGAAGGAAGTCCTTGCCGCTGATGCCGCCGATGTCTTCGGCCGCGGCAAGCAAGGTGGGGAGCATCACGCAACTGGTGTGCACGCGCGCCGGATCGTGCTGGTCGTCGAAATCCAGCGCGTGCGCCGCGGCACCATTGGCCATGGCGGCGGTGGGCGGCGAGTAGCGGCGTTTGCCGATGAGGCCGGCGGCGGAGCCGGTTTTTTCCCAGCGGGAGAGGCGGGTGTTAAGTTCCGCAATGCCGGGTGCGTGCGCCGCGCCGCCGATCACGCCCAGCGTATCGAGTATCAGCGCCTTGACGTTGCGCAGCACGGGCGCAGGCAGCGTATCGTAGGTCCACCCGGCGATGGTGGCGCACAAGGCGCGGCTGTAACCGTCGGGCAGCGGCAGCGTATTCGCGGCAAACATTTCTTTGACATTGGTTGCGTTGGGGCTGACCATGATGTGAATCTCCATCAGAATTAAATCAAAACGCTACCACAAAAACTCGCCACGCGGGCTGGCATGCTATTCTTAAAATCAAACGAATTCGTCACTGCGATTGCGAAGCACGCAGAAGTAAAATACCCAACCCCGTCATTCCGGCGGAAATCGGTATCCCTTCCCTTGGGGGAAGGTAGGTTGAGGGCACTATCCCCGATCCGAAGGATCACTATTCTAGATGCTTCGCATATTTGCACGACTTCCCCCTCCTACCTTCCCCAAGGGAAGGGGATACTGGCATACGCCAGAATGACGATGGCGGTTGAGTTAGCTTCGTGCGCACAGGGGCATCTGTGGCTGGCGAAGTTCCAATACATCAAACCTAGAGCTATTGAGTGAGCAAAATCTTCGTAGGCATAGACACCGGCGGCACCTTCACCGATCTGGTGGCGGCTGATCTCGATGGCGGGCGTTACTGTTATCACAAGGTTCCCACTACTACCGGAGACCCTGCGCGCGGCATCCTCGAGGGCATTGCCGGGTTGCTCGATCACAACGCCATCGCGCGCAAGGATGTCGCTTTTCTGGTGCTGGGCACGACGCTGGCGACCAACGCGGTGCTGGAAGGCAAGTGGGCGCGCACGGGGTTGATCACCACCGCCGGATTTCGCGACGTGCTAGAACTCGCGCGGCAGCGGCGCCCGCATTATTTTAATCTGGATATTCCCAAACCGATGCCGCCGGCTTCGCGCGATTGCCGGCTTGAAGTGACGGAACGCGTGGCGCAGGATGGTTCCGTCGTCACGCCATTGGTGGAAGACGATGTGCGCCGTGCAGTCGAGACCCTCAAGGCCAAAAAAGTGGAAGCGGTGGCGATCTGCTTCATGCACGCCTATGCCAACGCCGCTCACGAGCAACGCACGCGCGCACTGGTGAAATCCCTGTGGCCTGAAATTTATCTGTGCACCTCAAGCGAAGTGCTGGGCGAGTTTCGCGAATTCGAGCGCTTTTCCACGGCAACCGTCAACGCGAGCCTGATGCCGATCATGGATCGTACCCTGTCGCAATTTGAGCAAGGGGTGGCGGCGCTGGGCATACCGCACACGCCGCGCGTGATGCAATCCAACGGCGGCGCGGTGTCGCCGGGCGCGGTGCGCAAGCTGCCGGTGAACACGTTTTTTTCGGGACCGGCGGGCGGTGTGATCGGCAGCGTGGGCCTGAGCCGTCTGCTGAAGGCGCCGAACCTGATTACCTTCGACATGGGCGGCACGTCCACCGACGTGTGCCTGATTCGCGACGGCGAGCCCGCCAGGAAAAGCGAACGGCAAATGGGCGGTTTTCCGGTGCGCACGCGCACGCTCGACATACACACCATCGGCGCGGGCGGTGGCTCCATCGCATGGATAGATGCCGGGGGCCTGCTTAAAGTGGGGCCGCAAAGCGCCGGCGCGGTGCCGGGACCCGCCGCCTACGGACGTGGCGGCACGCGCGCCACGGTGACCGATGCCAACGTCACACTCGGACGCCTCAGTCCCAAATCACTGCTCGGCGGGCGCATGGCCATGCACCCGGATAAGGCGCACGCTGCAATTGACCATCTCGCGCAAGCTCTCGGCGTGGATGCGGTGAAAGCGGCCGCGGGCGTGATCGAAATAATCAACGTCAATATGATGGGTGCGGTGCGCGTGATTTCAGTCGAGCAGGGCGTAGACCCGCGCCACTACACGCTGGTGGCTTTTGGAGGCGCGGGGCCGCTGCACGCGGCGGATGTGGCGCGCAGCATGGGTATAAAGAAAGTGCTGGTGCCGCCGCGCCCCGGCCTGTTGTCGGCGATAGGTTTGCTGCATGCAGATGTGCGCGGCGATTTCAGTCTGACGCGGTTGCTGCGCGCGGAACGCGCGAATTTAGCGGCGTTCAACGCAGGCTTTGCTGATTTGAAAGCGCGCGGCGCCGAATGGATGCGGGGCGAAGGCGAAAGCAAGGCTCGTTTTAATTGGTTTGTGGATCTGCGTTATTTCGGCCAGAACTTTGAATTGATCATGCCTCTGGCGCGTGATCGTTTGACGGCCGCAAGTCTGCAACGGCTGGCCAGCGCATTTCATCGCCGCCATAAAGCGTTCTACGGATACGACATGCTGGCACAGCCGGTGGAAATCGTGAACCTGCGCTTGGTAGTCACCGCGGCACGCAAAGCGCCACCTGCCGCACAGCCTGAAAAAACTGTTCAAAAACAAATACTTACACAGAAACGTCGTGTGTGGTATAAAGACACCGGCTTCGTGCAGACGCCCGTTTTCGAGCGCGATCAGTTGCCCGCTCGCTGGCACTGCACCGGGCCGGCGATCATCGAGCAAATGGATGCGACTACCGTGGCGCCGCCGAAAGCGAAGTTGCATAACGATGGGTTCGGCTATTTGCATATGGAATTGTTTTGAATTAAACAAGGTTCGTGATGAAACGCAAAATCGACCCCATAAAATCCGAAGTCATCGCGCGCTTCCTGCTCGCCACCGCCGAGGAAATGGGCGCGACGCTGATGCGCACTGCGTTTTCGCCCAACATCAAGGAGCGTGCGGACTGCTCGACGGCGATATTTGATGTGGCGGGCGAGGTGATTGCGCTGGCGCAGCGCGTGCCGATCCATCTGGGGTCGATGGTCGGCGCGGTGGATGAAATTCTGAAGCGTTTTCCCATGGGCGAGATCCTGCCCGGCGACATGTTCGTCGCCAATGACCCGTACAACGGCGGCGGCACACATCTGCCCGATATCAATGTGATTGCACCGGTGTTTGCGGGCAAACAAATTATCGCGTTCGTCGCCAACATCGCGCACCACGCCGACGTCGGCGGCATGGTGCCGGGCTCTGAAGCGGCGGTGTGCAAGTCGATTTATCAGGAAGGCTTGCGCATTCCGCCGGTGCGCATCCTGCGTGAAGGCAAAGTCAATCGCGATGTGTTCGACATCATTTTGCTCAATTCGCGCACGCCCGATGAACGTGTCGGCGACCTGCATGCACAGTTTGCCGCCAACACCGTGGGCGCGCGCAGCGTGCTGCAATTGTTTGATCGCTTTGGTATGAATCGTATTAAGGACACGCAGGAAGCCATCGCCGGTTATCTGGATTTTACCGAGCGGCGCTTTCGTGCCGCGATTAAACGCTTGCCGCGCGGGCGCTACCTGGCGGAAGATTATCTCGACGGCAATACCGACGGCGAAACCTGCGCCATCAAACTTGCACTGACCATCGCAAGTGGTAATAAGGGCCGCATGGATTTCGATTTCACCGGCTCGGGCAAGCAACTTGAAAGCGCGCGCAACATTCCGTATCGCGCGCTGCTCGCCACCGTCTACACCGTGGCCAAGGCGATGCTCGACCCCGAAGTGCCGGCCAACGCCGGCTACTATCGCACGCTGCACATCAAAGCGCCGCCGGGCTGTGTGGTGGGTCCAGTGCCGCCGGCGGCGATCGGCTGCCGTTCCATTTCCGCCAGCGTGCTGGGCGACGTGATTGCAAATGCGCTGTCACAGGCGATGCCGGACAAAGCGCTGGCGGGCAGCGGGCCGCATCATCTGTTTGTGTTGTCGGGCACCGATCCGCGCAGCGGCATCTATTTTGTCGATTACGAAACCGTGGCCGGCGGCATGGGTGCGCGCGCCAATCGCGACGGCGTGGATGGCGTGCGCGTGCATGCGTCGGGTTCGTCGAACCTGCCATCCGAGGCGCTGGAGCACGCGTATCCGTTTCGCGTGGAACGCTACGCGCTATGGGATGAATCGTCCGGCCCCGGCCAGTATCGCGGCGGTGCGGGCGTGGTCCGCGATTACCGCGTGCTGGCCGACGATATCGTGGTGAGCCTGTCGTCGGAGCGGCAGCATGTGGCGGCAAAGGGGATGGCGGGCGGCGGCGCGGGTGCGTGTGGCGCGTTTGTGCTGAATCCCGGAACACCACAGCAGCAAAAGCTGCCCTCAGCGGCGGCCGATGTGCCGTTGCCACGCGGCAGCGTGTTGCGTATCTGCACACCCGCGGGCGCCGGCTATGGCGAGGCGAAACAGCGTACTATTACGGCAATTGAAAAAGACGTTATTGAAGGCCGCATCTCACCGGATTATTCATCCCGGATCTATCTTGAAGGATCATGAAAAAACCAGTTGCTGTCGTCGTCACGGAGCGTAAATCATGAATAAACCCAGTACCGAATTCGATGTGTTCAGCGCGTTTCGCGCGGGCTTTCCCGCACTCGAAAAATGGACTTATATGGATGTCGCCGCACGCGGCGTGCTGTCACGCGAAACACGCGCGGCGCTCGACGCCCATCTCGATGATCGCATGCTGAATGGCGGCGACAAAGACCGTTTCTTTGCGCTAATCGAGCGCGCGCGCGGGCGCTTCGCGCAGATCGTGAACGCAGAGCCTGCGGAGATCACCTACACCAAAAACATCTCCGAAGGTCTGAACATGGTGGCCACCGGCATCCATTGGAAGGCGGGCGACAACGTGGTGCTGTGCCCGGAGCTGGAGCACCCCAACAATGTCTATCCGTGGCTGAATCTGCAGCGCTTCGGCGTCGAGGTGCGCATGCTCAAGCCGCGTGACAACCATATCCCGATAGCTGAAATGATCAGGCATATGGATGCGCGCACCCGCTGCGCCACGGTGTCCACGGTGACTTTCGCACCAGGCTTTCGCACGGACATCAACGCGCTGGGCAAAGCCTGCCGTGAACGCGGTGTGCTGTTTCTGGTGGATGCGGCGCAGTCGGTGGGTAAGCTGCATACGGATGTCAAACTAGCGAATATCGATGCGTTGTCGGTATCCACCCAGAAGGGATTGCTGGGACTCTACGGCATGGGCTTTCTTTATCTGCGGCGCGAGTGGGCTAACAGGATGCAGCCGGTGTATCTGGCGCGCTTTGGCGTTGACCTGGGTGAAGCGCACGAGGCTGCGATGGGGGACTACACTTTCCGTTTAGCCGACGGCGCGCGCCGCTTCGATCTGGGCAATTACAACTTTGCAGCGACCGCAGCGGTGGATGCCTCGATGAAGCAGTTGCTGGATATCGGCACCGAGCGCATTGAGCGTCATGTGACTAGCCTGTCGCATGCGCTGGTACAGGGCTACCTCGATATGGGTGTGCCGGTGGCAGGCGGCAAGCCCGGCGCGCATCTCGCGGGCATCGTCACCATAGGCAACATGAGCGCCAACCATTACGGCACCGATGACGATCGTTTCAATCAGCTTTACAAATACCTGGGCGACCATCAGGTGAAGCTGTCGATACGCCGCGGCATGCTGCGGTTTTCGCTGCATGCGTATAACAACCTGGATGATGTGAACCGGGTGCTGGAGTTGAGCCGGAAATTCTTACGCTAACCCCTTCACCGCGGAGGCGCAGAGGCGCGGAGAAAAACCGCGGAGAAGCACAAGGATTTTTCATTTCTCCGCGCAGTCTCTGCGCCTCTGCGGTGAGTATTTAAGTAATTGTTTTTATTATGAATTACATAGATCCTGCCACGGGCGCCAGCTACCCGCTTGACAGCGCCCGCTGGTGTTCCGACAGCGGCGGTTATCTCAATCTCAGCCCGTCACCGGGATTAAAGCGCAGCGATATTCAATCCTCGCGCTATTCGGTGTGGCGCTACGCCAAAGCCATAGGGGTTGATGAAAAGCATGCTGTGACCCTGGGCGAAGGCTGGACACCGCTCGTCTGTGGCGAGTGGCTCAGTGGCCAACACCGCGCGCAGGTGATGTTCAAGCTGGAGTTCATGATGCCGACGGGCTCGTTCAAGGATCGCGGCATGACGGTGTTGGTAAGTTACCTCAAGAGCCTTGGCATTAACAACGTGCTGGAAGATTCGTCCGGCAATGCGGGTGCGTCCTTGTCGGCGTATGCCGCCGCCGCCGGCATGCGCTGCCGCATACTGGTGCCCGAAACCGCCTCGTACGCCAAGATCGCGCAGATCGCCGCCGGCCGCGCGGATGTGCTGACCATACGCGGCACGCGGCAGGACGTGGCCGATGCCGCGTTGCGCATGAGCCGCGAGATTTTTTATGCCAGCCACAACTGGCAGCCGTTCTTTGCCGAAGGCACCAAGACGCTCGCCTACGAATTGTGGGAGCAATTGGGATTCAAGGCGCCCGACAACGTAATCGTGCCGCTGGGCTACGGCAGCAACGTCGCCGGCTGCGAGCGCGGCTTTGGCGAACTCCTGCGCAACGGCGAGATTGCGAAAATGCCGCGCATCTTCGGCGTGCAGGCGGCGAATTGTGCGCCCTACTTCAACGCATGGCAGGCCGGTGTTGAACATCTGGTGGCGACGGAAGTGACGCCGACCATCGCCGAAGGTATCGCTTCATCCAGGCCCACGCGCGTGGCCGAGGCGCTGCGTGCGGTGCGCAATTCCGGTGGCAGCATAGTGGCCGTTACCGAGGACGAGATTGTGGCCGCGCTCGGCGTGCTCGCACGCAAGGGACTTTATGTCGAGCCAACATCGGCTGCCGCAGGGGCTGGCTTGACGCAGTTGCTGGCCAGCGGCGCGGTCAAACCTAATGAATCGACGGTGCTGGTGCTGACGGGCACCGGGCTGAAAGCGTCGGAGAAGATTGGGCAATTGCTTGAATTGCGGGCGCGTGCCCCAGCGGCCACCCAAACTCCCCCAGTGATGGCCACTTCAAAATCCCCCAGTAGCGGGTAAGCCGATGTAATAAATTGGCGTAACCCGCGGTAGTGCCGACAGGACATCATCGCCCCTTTATTAAACGAGGGGATTGGGAGTGAATGT
>CAMBCF010000091.1 GCA_945864585.1 Bordetella parapertussis
TGCGTATCGACGCCATCCCAACGGTTGTACACCGTGCCCTGCAACACCGAACCGCCCAAAAATTTGCGAAAGCGCACCTTCACCTTGGCGTCCTTGATCGAAAGCTTCATCATGTGCGCGTACCGCGCAACCTGAGTCAGCAGTCAGAAGCCGACGCCCATGGCGAGGTAGGTCATCGGCGACGGATACGCATCATCACCGCCGATGCGTTGCGCTTCGTCGCAAAACACCTCGAACTGTTTGAAGGTGCCGCGCTTCAACTGGCCTTTGCCCAGCACCACTTCAGTGTAGACCTCGTTGTCGGTGGACACACCTTGCGTCGGCAGTTCCGGCTTATCGATAATGCGGTTGCCCACCTCTGCGGGCAGGTTGTTTCCATCCACCGGTTTGTTCATCAAACAGCCCCTGAGTAAAGTATCGGTACCTTGCAATCATTACGCCAACTGGCAGCCAGGTCCGCCGCAACAGGCAGTGTAAGATTACCATTTCCCGTCAAACTGGATACGCTGTGAAGATACTGCCATTCGTTGTTGTCTTGTTCGCCGCACATGCCGCGCATGCACAGGACTACCCCACCCGTAGCGTACGTGTGCTGGTAGGCCTCGGCCCCGGTGGCGGCTCGGATACCGTTGCACGCATCATGACCACCAAGCTCAGCGACATGTTAGGCCAATCGTTTGTGGTGGATAACCGCCCCAGCGCCGGCGGCGCCCTATCCAGTGAAATCGTTGCGCGAGCCGCGCCTGACGGCTATACGCTGCTGGCAATGTCGCCCACGCATGTGATTGCGCCCAGTCTGCGCAGCAACGCGGGCTACGATCCGATACGCGATTTCGCGCCGGTCATTCTCACGGTGTTTACGCCTTATGTGCTGTCGGTGCGCAATTCGGTGCCCGCTAACAACGTCGCGGAACTCATCGCACTGGCAAAGACGCAGCGTCTGACCTATGCCTCCAGCGGCATAGGCGGCTCCAATCATCTTTCAGCCGAATTGTTCAAGCACATGGCCGGGGTGGACATGGTTCATGTGCCCTACAAAAGCGGCGCGCAGGCGAACAGCGCATTGATCGCGGGCGAAATACATGTGAGCTTCACCGCCATCGGCGGCCTGGTGGGACACATCAAATCGGGCCGCGTGCGTGCGCTTGGCGTAACTTCCGCCAAACGCTCTGCCGCCACACCCGACATTCCGACCATCGCCGAATCCGGTGTGCCCGGATATGAAGTTATCGGCTGGTACGGGCTGGGCGCCACCGCCAAAACACCGCCCGCTATCATCAATAAACTGAATGCCGCCATCAACAAAGCCCTGCCCGAATTGAAGGAGCGCTATGCCAACATCGGCACCGAAATTGCCGGCGGCAGCGCGGCGAGTTTCGGCGCTTACATCAAAACCGAATTCGAGAAGTGGGCAAAGGTGGTTAAGCTCTCGGGAGCGAAGGCAGAATGATGAGGCCACTATTTATGAAAGTATTAACTGGAGTGTCCCTGGCAATACCGGCAGTTAAACGCAAGCGGCGCGTTGCCGTCAATTTTCACTTGAGGAGAAATCACATGAGAACTACCGCAACCGTAGTTGCCGGAATGGGCATCAGTGCTTTGTTCGCTATTGCAACTGTTGCAGCCCAGACGCCGTCGTGGATGCCGCCCGCCGAATCCCAGCGCTGCCCCTCGAAATGGGGCGCCGGCGATGAACGCGGCTCGGCCAACCACATGAAGGCGGCCTCAGTGCTCAAGGCGACAAAGCTGATACGCAGCGGCGAGGTGATCGAAATCGGCCATGTGCTGCGCGCGGGCATGCCACTGCAGGCCACGCGCCAGTTCAATCTGCACACCAAGCGCACCAACATAAATCCGCTGCCCAACCAGCGTGGCGGCAATGAAGAACTGGTCACCACTGAGCTCGGGCAGGTCGGCACGCAGTTCGACGGCTTCGCCCATCAGTCCCACGGCGACAGCATGTACAACTGCTTCAAGATCAGCGAGACCGCAACGCGCACCGGCTTCACCAAGTTAGGCATCGAGAAAGTTGGCGCGCTGATGACGCGTGGCGTGATGATCGATGTCGCTGGACTCAAAGGCGTGGAAACCCTGCCCGATAGCTACGAAATCACCGCGGACGATCTGCAACAGGCGCTTAATCGGCAAAACATGAAACTGGAGCCGGGTGATGCGGTGATCATCCACACCGGCTGGGGCAAGCTGTGGGGCAAGGAAAACGCGCGTTACATGCGCGCCAGTCCCGGCATCGGCGTTGGCGCCGGTCAGTGGCTTGTAACGCGGGACCCCATGCTGCTCGGCGCAGATAACATTCCGGTCGAGGTCGCGCCGCCCAAAGACCCGCTGCTCTCCGGCCCCATCCACCAGATGATGCTGGTGGTGCATGGCATACACCTGCTGGAAAACATGAAGCTCGACGAACTGGCGGCGAAGAAAGTCTACGAATTCGCCTTCGTCATGCAGCCGCTCAAGCTTCAGGGTGCGACCGGCTCGACGGTGGCGCCGATCGCGATTCGCTGACACACTCACGGCCCACTCGCATGGCGGGCGTGGTAGCATTCCGCCCGCTGTCTACCGCTATTCCAAATAAACTGCTGGAGGAGTTGTCATGAAGATGTTTCACCATTTGCTGGTCAGTGCTGTGTTTGCAACGCTGGGAACCACCGTGGTTCAGGCCGAAGACATCAAGCTGCGCATCGCGTCGGGCCACCCGGCTGCGAATACGTATGTGAATCTGATGCAGAATTTTTTCGTGCCCGAAGTCACCAAACGCGTCGCCGCAAAAACCAGTCACAAGATTGAGTTCATCGAAGGCTACGGCGGCGCCATGGTAAAAGTGGCCGACACACTCGAAGGCGTGCAGTCGGGCATCATTGACATCGGCGGCTTCTGCTTCTGCTTCGAACCCTCGAACCTGCCGCTGCATGCGTTTCAGGTGATGCTGCCTTTCGGCACCATGGATCCGGAAATGAGCGTGAAACTCGCGCGTACGATCTACGACAAAGTGCCCTACATGAGCAAGGTGTTCGAGGACAAATACAAGCAAAAACTACTGGCGCTGATCGCCGACAACGGCTACAACCTCGGCACCACGTTCGAATGGAAAACCGTAGCCGACCTCAAAGGCAAGAAACTTGCCGGCGCCGGACTGAATCTGAAATGGCTGGAATTCGCGGGCGCAACACCAGTGCAGTCGTCACTGCCCGAGGCCTACACTTCGATGCAGACCGGTGTTTACAACGGCTGGATCATGTTTCCGTCGGGATGGGTTAACTTCAAATTGCACGAAGTCGGCAAGTACTACACCGAAGTCGGCTTCGGCTCGATTACCTGGCACGGACTGACCATCAATCAGGCGCGCTTCAACAAGTTGCCGAAGGATGTGCAGGCCATTATTCAGGAAGTCGCGAAGGAGTTTGAAGCGAGGACCGGCTCCGTCAACAAAGACAACTACCCAAAACAGCTCGACCAGCTGAAAAAACTGGGCGCAGTTATTTCGGCAGTGCCGGAGTCGGTGAAGCTCGACTGGGCCGGTTCGCTCAAGGGCTGGCCGCAGCAGAAAGCAACCGAACTTGACAAGCAAGGCCTGCCCGCAACCCAGGTGCTGAAACTCGCTTTGCAGGAAGCAGAAAAGCTCGGGCATAAATGGCCTGTGCGTTACGAAGTGAAGTAAATCTATTGGCTCCAAGTGTTCCCTTGTCTCGCTCCAAGGCGGAAGAGGGAATTAGAGGGTGATTGTCTCTATTCAGCGTGAACGAAAAATCAAAAACCTCCCTCACCCGGCGCTTCGCGACACCCTCTCCCGGAGGGCGAGGGTTTGTTCCCCTCTCCCTCCGGGGAGAGCGCAGCGAGGGGGGCAGAGCCGGCCAGGGGTGAGGGAAAGAAGTTGATTTTGCACTCAGACTGAATAGATACAGATGATCACCAAACTCAACGAATGGCTGGTACGCGCGATGCTGGTGGTGGCCGCGGTACTGGCGTTCCTGCTTTGCTTTCTGGTGTGCGCAGATGTAATCGGCCGCGTGGTATTCAACAGCCCAGTCAAAGGCACACCGGAAATCGTCTCGTTTTCGATTGTCGTCATCTGCTTTTTACAAGCGCCGTTCGCCATCCGCTCCGGCGGCATGATATTTGTGGATGCACTGACTTCGCGCCTGCCGCCGCTGGTGCAGCGTGTGCTGGAAATTTTCGGCTACCTGCTCGGTATCACATTTTTCGCTATTGTGTGCTGGGGCAGTATCGACCCTTCGATACACGCATGGACATCGAATGAATTTGAAGGCGAAGGCGCCTTGCGCGTGCCGGTATGGCCGGCGCGATTCATCATCGTTGTTGGCACCTTTCTTGCCGCGTTTAACTATCTTTTGGCCGCCATCGAGCGCATACAGGCACCGCTGCGTGAGCCTGTGCGCGGACCGGGCAATCCGGCCGAATTAGTCGGCTGACCAGCATGTTCGGATCCACTGAAATCGCAATTTTACTCACCGCGCTACTGGTGATGGTGTTTGCCGGGGTGCATATTGCCGTCTCGCTGGGTATGGCGAGCGTGCTTGGCATTTACCTGATGCACGGCAATATGGAAGTGGTGCAGTCGTTCATCGCCACCACTGCGTACGAGGCGCTGCGTGATTATGTTTTCGCGGTTATACCGCTGTTCATGCTGATGGGCGATTTTCTCGCCAAGTGCGGCGCGGCGCGCGACTTGTTTGCATTGACCAATCGGCTCATCAAACACATTCCTGGCCGCCTTGCCATAGCAACGGTGCTGGCGAATGCGGTGTTTGCGTTTGTCACCGGCGTGTCGATCGCGGCGGCAGCGGCGTTCTCGCGCATCGCCTATCCGGAGATGAAACGTTACGGCTACGAGCGCAAATTCGCCCTCGGCTGCATTGCCGGCAGCGCATGCCTGGGTATGCTGATACCGCCGAGCGTGCTGATGATCGTGTGGGGCGTGTTGACCGAGCAGGCTATCGGCAAGATATTCATCGCCGGCATTGTTCCCGGCTTCATTCTGGTGTTTTTTTATTGCGCCTACATCATCGGCGCTGCTTATCTGAAGCCGGAACTGGTCGGCGCCGGCGCCAAACTCGCGCAGGTGCAAAGCGAAGTCGAGATCACCGATGCGGAATTTCGCGAGCTGCTGATCAGCACGGCGCTGGTATTCCTTCTGGTCGGCGTGACGCTGGGCGGCATCTGGCTGGGGTTTTTTACGCCGACCGAAGGCGCCGGCGTGGGCGCGGCGCTGGCGCTGCTGCTGGCGATGTGGAAACGCATGAAGCCGAAGGAGCTGTTTGAGGTGGTGCTGTCGGTGGGCCGCACCTCCGCACCGCTGCTGATCCTGCTGTTCTGCGCGCAACTTTATTCGCGCGTGTTGTCGATGACCGGCATCACCGGCATGGCCAAGGAATTTTTCCTCACCTCGGGCCTGGGCGTCTGGGGTGTGCTGGCGGTGATGGTATTGATCTGGTTCATCCTCGGCATGCTGATCGATTCGATTTCGATCATTCTGCTGACGGTGCCGGTGTTCGCGCCGGTCGCCATGGCGCTGGGCATGGACCCGCTGGCGTTCGCTATCCTCGGCATACTTGCCATCGAAACCGGCTTGCTCACGCCGCCTTTCGGTATTCTGGTGTTTACGGTCAAAGCCGCATTGCCGCAGGAAGCGTCACTCGGCGACATTTTCAGGGGCTGCATACCGTACTGGATTTGCCTGCTGGGCGTAATCGTCGTGATCGCCGCTTTTCCGCAACTGGCGACATGGCTGCCGAATTTGGGTAACGTGGTAGCCAAGTAACCCGCCCTGCCCCATTACCGCGCCGCCCTGCGGCTGACGCGTAGCGCAAACTTCCGGATTGCGCCTTCGTGCCAGGGCGATCCCAGTTGCTGTATGGGCTAAGTTTGCACAACCCTTCGCCAGAATGTATGATCTACGTCATACATCATGCGGGAGCTGCAGATGAAAGTACTTTCAGTGCGGTTGAACGACAAAGAGGCTATCGAACTCGAAGTGCTTTGTGAACGCACGGGGCTGACGCCTTCGCGGGCAGTCAAACAGGGACTCGCCGAACTGGCAGGCAAGGCGCCGGGCAGTAAAAGCCTCGGCCAGTTGGCGCGCGAAATGGGTGTGGCCGGATGTTTCTCCGGACCACCTGACCTTGCCGAGCGTCACGGTTACTACGTGGGGCGTGCGTTGCGGAGCGGGCGTGCAAAGAGTCATCCTTGACACTGGGCCGCTCGTCGCTTTGCACAATCGGCGCGACAAGTGGCACCAGCGCACGCTGACATTCTTCGACGGCTTTACCGGTGTCGCCTATACGACATGGGCCGTGGTTACCGAAGCCTGGCACCTGCTGCCCGCCCATCGGCGCCGCGGCCTGCTGCATTGGTTTGAGGCGGGGGGCGTGCGCATCGCGCACGTGCCGGAGAATCGCTTGCGCGATATCGATGCGCTGATTGAACGCTATGCGGATACGCCCATGGATGTCGCCGATGCGACGCTGATCTGGCTCGCAGAGCTCGAGCACCTGACCGACATCGCGAGCATCGACGGCGGTTTTGAAACCTACCGCACGGCGTCTGGCGCGCGATTCGCAAACCATCTGCGATAAATCCGCCTCCGCCGCGTTTGCGCCATTTGCGTAACTACAGTCATTTGTCCTTTAAACTAAAACCTTACATCACATGGCCATCTACCCCGAACTCAAAGGCCGCATCGCCGTAATCACCGGCGCGGCGCAGGGCATAGGCGCATCGACTGTGCGTGCGTTCGCACAGCAACATGCGCTGGTGGCGCTGCTCGATATCGACGAATTTGACGCGCAAAAACTGGCGAACGAAATCAAAGGCAGCGGCACGCGCGCGATCGCGATACGCACTGATGTCACTGAGGAGCAATCCGTGATCGATGCCCTCGCGCGCGTCGCCCTGGAGTTCGGCGGCATCGACATCCTGGTGAACAGCGCCGGCGGTTACGGCAAGCTCACCAGTGTGGAAGAATTGCCGCTGGACGAGTGGGAACGCACGGTGGCGCTCAATATGCGCGGCACCTTTCTCACCTGCAAATATGCCATTCCCTATCTCAAGAAGTCCAGAGCCGGGCGCATCATCAATGTATCGTCGATTTCCGGTCGCACCCTGTTCGGCTCGACCTCGCCCGCCTATGCCGCGTCCAAAGCCGGCGTGATCCAGCTCACGCGCTTTCTGGCGATTGAATTGGGGCCTTCGGGCATTACCTCCAACTCGATTGCGCCGATCACCACGCTCACCCCGCGCGTGCGCGCGCTGCGCTCCGAAGCCAATATCGAAGCCATCGCCGCGCAGATACCGCTGCGGCGCCTGCCCGACCCCGAAGATCACGCCAATGCGATGGTGTTTTTGGCTTCCGACAGCGCCGCTTATTTGAACGGCGTATCGCTTGATATCAACGGCGGCCGCATTTTGATGTAGATAAGGAGGCAGCATGCAGCGCACTTTTTACACCCCATTGTCCTTGCTCGCCGGCGCATGGCTGCTGGCGCCGATGGCCGTCTTCGCCCAGCCCGCTTCGACGAGCTCAGGACAGGCCTATCCCAACAAGCCGGTGCGCATGATTGTCCCTTACGCCGCGGGCGGAGCGGCTGATGTCGTGGTGCGGATTGTGGCAAACCGACTGCCCGAACTGTTGGGGCAGCAAGTGGTCATCGACAACCGGGCGGGTGCCGGCGGCATGATCGGCACCGAACTCGCCGCCGGCGCGATCGCCAATGGGTATACGCTGCTCGCCACCGGCACGCCGCACGTGATCTTCCCGAACCTCTACAAAAAAATGAACTACGACACGATAAACGATTTTGCGCCGATCATGCAGATCGCCACCCAGCCTTACGGCCTGACAGTACACCCTTCACTCGGTGTGCATTCAGTCAAGGAACTGATCGCGCTGGCACAGAAGCAGCCGGGCAAGATCAATTACGCATCGTCCGGCAACGGCGGCGCGCAGCATCTGTTCCAGGCGATGTTCGTGTTGATGGCCAAAATCGACATGGTTCACGTCCCTTATAAGGGCAGCGGCCAGGTGCGGGCGGATCTTCTCGGTGGCCAGATCGCGGTCGGTAGTATGGGCATTTCAAGCATCATCAATAATCATAGAGCCGGGCAAGTGCGCATCATTGCGGTAACCAGCGCCAAACGCTCGCCGGAACTGCCGGATGTACCCAGCATTGCAGAAACCCTGCCGGGCTACGATGCGCAGGTGTGGGTAGGCCTGCTTGCGCCGCGCGGCACGCCGGCGGCGGCGATCAACCGCATTCAGCGCGATGTGACCACGCTGCTTCAACAAGCAGATGTAAAGGCCACTATCGAGAAGGCGGGATCGTATGTGGTGGCTACCGATCCGAAAGCTTTCGGCGAGTATCTCAAGATCGAATTCGCCAAATGGGGCAAGGTTGTGCGCGATGTTAACGCCCAAATTAATTGACATCAGAATGCCATACATTACGCAAGCTATTGATATAAAAACATTTTTGGATTGCCAGCTACGGCTTGTTTTGTCATACTCAGCGCCCCATTTATAGAATTGCCATGACCGCAGTCTCTGTAACTCCCATTGACACTGCCACGCGCGACCGCCTCGGCAGGCCGTTGCGTGATCTGCGCATATCCATCACCGATCGCTGCAATTTCCGCTGCACCTATTGCATGCCGAAAGAAGTGTTCGGCAAGGATTACCAGTTCCTTGAACGCAGCGCGTTGCTGAGTTTTGAAGAAATCACCCGCCTCGCGCGCGCATTCACCCGGCACGGCGTCGAAAAGATCCGCCTCACCGGCGGCGAGCCGCTGATTCGCCGCAACATCGAACAGTTAATCGCGATGCTGGCGGAAATTCCGGGGCTGGATTTGACGCTGACCACCAACGGTTCTTCGCTCGCAAAAAAAGCACGCGCATTAAAAGCCGCCGGTTTACAACGCATCACCGTGAGCCTCGATTCGCTAGACGACGCCGTGTTCATGGGCATGAACGACGTGGATTTCCCGGTGGCCAAAGTGCTCGAAGGCATAGACGCCGCCGCCGCAGCGGGCCTCGCGCCGATCAAAATCAATATGGTGGTCAAACGCGGCGTCAACGAACACAGCATCGTGCCGATGGCGCGCTACTTCAGGCAGCAGGGTCACATCCTGCGTTTCATCGAATTCATGGATGTGGGGCACACCAACGGCTGGCGCATGGACGATGTGGTCAGCGCGCGCGAAATTGTCGACATCATCAGCAAAGAAATGCCGCTGCAACCCGCCGACCCCAATTACACCGGCGAAGTCGCCGCACGCTGGCGCTACAAGGACGGCAGCGGTGAAATAGGCGTCATCGCCTCCGTCACACAGGCTTTCTGCCGCGACTGCACGCGCGCGCGCATATCGACCGAGGGCAAGCTCTACACCTGCCTGTTTGCCACCAGCGGTCATGACCTGCGCGCGCTGCTGCGTGGCGGCGCGAGTGATGACGAACTGCATGCGGCCATTGCCGGCGTGTGGACGAAACGCGCCGACCGTTATTCGGAGATTCGTTCTGAGAAAACGGTGAAGCTGGAAAAGATCGAGATGTCGTACATAGGAGGGTGAAGGGCAGGACTGAGGACTAAGTCCTGAGTCCTGAGTCCTGAACTTCAATGCCTAAGATCACTCACGCCTCCCGCCCCCTCACCACCGAGGTCGAGGCCATCAACGAACGCGGCGAGTGCGTGCCAACGCCGATTGCCGGCGAACACCCGCTCACGCTCTACATCGACAAACGCGAAATCGTCACCTTGATGACGCTGGGCCAGGCGCCGGAAGCGCTCGCGCTCGGCTATTTGCGCAATCAGCGGCTGGTGGACTCGATGGACGACATCGCCGAAGTGCAGGTGGATTGGGAAACCAACGCCGCCGCCATCACCACGCGCGCGGCCTTGCAAAATCTCGATGAGAAAATGCAAAAGCGCACAGTCACCACGGGTTGCGGCCAGGGTACGATGTTCGGCAACCTGATGGAAGAAATCGACGCTATCCAGTTACGCAACGATGTCACGCTCAGCGAGCACACGCTGTACGCCCTGCTCGATGCCGTGCGCCGCCATGAAACCATTTACAAGAGTGCCGGTGCGGTACACGGCTGCGCGCTGGCCGATAGCCACGGCGAAATTCTGATGTTTGTCGAAGACGTGGGTCGCCATAACGCCGTGGATGCCATCGCCGGCAACATGTGGCTCGAGGGTATCGACGGCAGCGACAAGATTTTTTACACCACCGGGCGGCTCACCTCTGAAATGGTGATCAAGGCCGCGCAGATGCAAATACCGTTCCTGGTGTCGCGCTCGGGTCTGACGCAAATGGGCCACGACATCGCCATCAAGACCGGCATCACCATGATCGGGCGCGCGGTGAACAAGCATTATTTGTTGTTTACCGGGAAGCAACGGTTCGTAAGAGAAAAGCAGTGTTGAGTGCTGAATGTTGAGTTTTGAGTTGTAATGTAAGCATACGCGGCATGTTCCTACTCAACACTAAACACTCAAAACTAAACACTGTTCGCAAAATGCCTGCCTCACGCCTCACGCCTTACGCTTCACGGATAACTGGCGTCATCCTCGCCGGCGGCCAGGGCCGGCGTATGGGCAACGTCGACAAAGGGCTGCAGTTGCTGCGCGGTAAACCCATGGTGCAATGGGTGCTGGAACGCTACACACCGCAAGTCGATGAAGTGCTGATCAACGCCAACCAGAATCTCGACAGCTACGCCCAATTCGGTCATCCAGTCGTGCCCGACGAAATCGGCGGCTTTGCCGGTCCTCTCGCCGGACTGCATCGCGGCCTGTCCTCGGCCGCCCATGAGCTGATCGCCACCGTGCCCTGCGACTCCCCTTTTCTGCCATTGGATTTGATCGAGCGCCTGTACGCTGCACTCGATGCGAAGCAAGCCGATCTTGCTGTGGCACGCACCGGCGATCAGCCGCATCCGGTGTTCTGCCTGTGCCGCAAATCGGTGCTGCCGGGATTGACCGCGTTTCTTGCCGCTGGCGGACGCAAGATCGATGCCTGGTATGCAGCGCTCAAGGTGGCCGAGGTGTCGTTTGATGATGAGGCCGGGGCATTTAGCAATATCAATACCGCGGAGGAGTTGCGGACATTTGAGAATTCTCGGGCGTAGCGCACAAGCAAGGCATGCCGGGCAAAACTTTTTTTGCTTTTGCATCCGGCACGCAGCTTACATACAATGTCCGTTCCAGCCACTGTTCTGACGGAAAGCCGTTAGCTATGCAAGCCAGTTACATCGTGGATTCGGCCCATGCGCCATGGAAACGCAGCGTTTCCGAGGGCATTGCTTTTGCATGCCAGGTGCTGCTCTCCGGCGAGGATGGCGGGCCGGAGGCGATGCGATTTCGCTTTGACGATTGCCCGTCGGTGTATGCGCATATGCATCTCACCTCGCAGTTTCAATTGCTGCTCTCCGGTGCCATGGATTTTCCGCGCGGGGTCAAGCATCTCGAAGCCCTGTCTATACATTACACCGATCACAAAATGCCGTACGGGCCGTTTGCCGTGTCCAAACAGCACGATATGCTGGTATTGCACCCGCGGGCCGGCGGCATCATCTCGATGACCAACCTCGATGCGCGGCGGCAGATTAATTTGCAGGGCCGCTTGTACGCCGCGCTCGCGGCCGATACCCAATGGCGGCCGCTGCCCGGCATGGATCAAGCGGCGTACAAGTTTTTGATGCCGCCCGATCTTGGTCCGGCGGCGGTGGTCACGCGCGCGCCCGCGCACGCGGCACTAGGCATGCCCGCGCCTGAATTCGGGCGCTACGAAGTGGTGCTCGACGGGTCCGTTATCGCGGAAGGGCAGGAAATCGGCCCGCCGGGGTTTCGCTATGTGCGCAACACCACCACGGTTGAGCCGCTGATCACCGGCGCCAACGGCGCGACCGTGGCCTTTTTGACGTTTGACAAGGACGCACTGGAAGGCGGCATCGCCGGCGACGCACTGGCGGTTGAGGCAGCTGCAGCAATGGCCAGAGCTATTTGACGGCATGGCCGCCTTGCGTAGATAATTCAATCGCATGACTGAACCAGCGCAGCAGGCAGCCCGTAAACAACCGGAGGCGATCATGACCACCAGCCAGCAAACGCAACCTGTAGAACCTTTTCGCGTCGCGGTATTTGCGGACTTCGTCTGCCCTTACAGTTATCTCGCGGTTGCGCAAATTGATCGCCTCGCCCGCGAATACGATGTGCAGCCGCTGTGGCGGCCGCACTGGCTGCATCCCGATACGCCGCCTGAAGGCTGCCCGCGCGAACAGACGCCGGAGGCAGCCGCCCGTGCCGCGCGGCGCGATGCGTGGATCAAGGAAATGGCGCCGGAGCAATACCCGACAATGCGTTGTCCCGAGCGGCGGCAATACAGTTTTCGCGCGTTTGAGGCGCTCGAATTCGCCAGCGATTACGGCCTCGACTTTGCTTTCAAAACCGCGATTTACGATTTGATGTGGAGTGAAGGCGGCGATATCGGCGACACCGAAACGTTGATGGCCGCCGCCGAGCGCGTGGGACTCGATGCCGCCGAATTGCAGGTGGCGCTCGATGAACGCCAGTACGCCGAACGCGCGCTGGATGCAGTCAAGCAGGCGCACCGTATCGGCATCACCAACACACCGACAATTTTCCTGGGCCGCACGCGCATCAATGGCTGGCACTATTACGAGGTGCTGCAATCGGTAATGGAAAAACAGGGTGCGCCGCTGCGCAAGGACATGGCGCTCGCCAGCTAGTTGAGCCGACTCTCTGCCATTGCGCGCGATGCGCTTCCCGCGCATCAGCGCCGCTTTCACGATGCCGTAAAAGCCATCCGCCGGCGCGCCATCAGCGGTCCGTTCATCGTGCTGATGAACAGCAGTCCCGATCTGGCCGCGCGTTATGCCCATCTCGGTCATTACTTTCACGCGCGCGGACAGGCCGATGAATCCATTGTTTCATTGCGCGTGCGTGCCTACCTGTCGCTGATCGGATCGCGCGCGCTGGATGCGCCCTATGAATGGGCCGCTTGGGTGAATTGGGCGCTGGAGGCCGGCGTACCGCAGGACACGGTAGATGCCATACGCGAGGGCAGACCGCCGGCAAACCTGACTGCCGAAGAGGCGCTGGTCACGGATTTTTGCACGCAACTGATATCCGGCAACCATCGTGTGAGCGACAGCACGTTTTCTGCCGCGAAAAATCACTTTGGCGTGCAAGGCGTTGTTGAACTGGTGGTGACACTGGGTTATTTCGCGATGATCGCACTGCCGCTGAACGCGTTTGAAATCAGCATGACCGCCGAACAAGTGGGTATGCGCAAGCCGTTTGCGCCGCTGGCGGTCACCGGTGGAGCGTGGGTGGATGCCGGCGTGCACGGTGATTTACCGCCGCTGGGCAGCCGCTACAGGGCGATGCCGCGCGTGAAACCTCTCGCCACGCACGACGATGTCGCGCTCGAACATCAGCATTTTCTCGATCGCATCGTGCGCACACGCGGCGCGATATCCCCGGCTTTTCAAGTGTTGCTGCACGCCCCGGATGCCGCGGAACGCGTGGCCAACATCGGCGCATACCTCCTGTATGAATCTGCGCTGCCGGACGCGGTGAAAATGTTGACCTGGCTGATTGCTGCGCGCGAGCTCGATTGCGATTACGCCTGGCACGCCGCGGCGCATGACGCGCGTGCCAGCGGCATATCCGCTGGCTTGATTGATGCGCTGGAACAGGGCAAACCGCTCACCAGCGCGTCCGCAGAACAGCGCGTCGTCATTGATTTTTGCTATCAACTGCTGCGTGGTAATCACCATGTGGGTGAAAAAACCTATGGCGCCGCGGTCGAACGATTCGGTATTCCGGCGACCGTGCACATCGCTGCGGTGCTGGGTTATATCGTGATGATGAGCCTGATCGCCAACGCATTTGAAATCGCAACCCCCGCTGACGCATCGGTGCCTGCGCTTTAAGGGGGCGTCTAAAAATTCAAAGTTCGCCCAAATGCGAGGCGCGAAAAAAATTTCGCTGCGCCGCATATATTTAATATGTAAGCAAGAAATTTTTTTCGCAACGAAGCAGCTGGGATGAAATTTGAATTTTTTAGCGCACCAAAGTATTCAGCTGAATAATCGGCAGCAACACCGCCAATACAATCAGCAGCACCATCACCCCCATCGCCAGTATCAACGCCGGTTCGAGCAGGCTTACCAGCCACAGGGTGCGGCGCTCGACGCTGGCCGCCAGGCGTGCTGCCGCGCGCTCGGCCATGTCGGCCATGTCACCGGTTTGTTCGCCCAAGGCGATAAAGGTTATCAGCGAGGGCGGGAAACGCCCGCTTTCGCTCAAGCTACGTGCCACGCCACCGCCTTCGCGCACGCCGCTTTGCGCGCGTTCAGCATCGGCGCGCAGGGCTAGATTGCCGAGGGTTTGCGCGGCCGCTTGCAGCGCCGTGAGTATCGGTACGCCGGCGCCGGCGAGCGCGCCCAGGGTGGCGCCAAAACGGGCTGCATTGGTGTCACGCACCAGGGGCCCGATGACCGGCACGCCCAGCACCCACTGATCGAAGCTGCGGCGCAGCAGCGGCTGGCGCAGGGCGAATAGTGCGAACCACACACTGAGGATTCCCGCGCCCGAGAGGGGCAGCCAGTAGGCCCGCAAAAAATGGCTGACAGCCAGCGTGATGCTGGTGAGCGGCGGCAATTTTTGCCGCGCGCCCGCAAACACCCCCACCACCTGCGGCACCACATACGTTAGCAGAGCGCCGACAACGACCAGCGCCACCGCCACCACAATCGCCGGGTAGATGCAGGCCTGGGTGAGTTTCACGCGCAGGGCCTGCCGCGCTTCCAGCCACAGCGCGAGGCGTTGCAACACCAGCGCCATGCTGCCCGAGGTTTCGCCGGCAGCAATCATGGCGCGGTAAATGTCTTCGAAATCCTGCGGGTAGGCAGCCAGAGTGCCGGCAAATGTTTGGCCGCCCGCAACCCCTGTGCGCAGCGCTTCCAGCAGGGTTTTTAGCTGCTGGCTTTCGGCTTCGGCGGCCTGACTCGCCAGCGCACGCTCCAGCGGCAGGCCGGCCGCCATCAGGCTGGCTAACTGTCGCGTACAATCAACCAGCTGGGTTTGCGATAGCAGGCGGCGCCGGGCGCCGTGAGCTGGATTGACGCCGGCCGCTTCGAGCGTGAGGGGAATCAGCCCCGAGTCACGCAACTGCGTGCGCGCGGCACGCTCGGTGTCGGCCTCAATTTCCCCGGTTTTTCTGCTGCCGGTAGCGTCTACGGCGGTGTAGCGAAAAGCGCTCATGCAGCTTGTGCTCTGCAGTTATTCGCTGCGCGTGGCAAAGGCCAGTTCCTCCGCCGAGGTAATGCCTGCCGGCAGCAGGCGTTGTCCATCGCGCTGCAGCGAACGCATACCCAGCGCCTCGGCGCGGGCGCGCAGCAAGGCTTCGGCCTCGCGCTGGTGTATGGCGGCACGGCAGGCCGCATCGACTTCAAGCAATTCAAAGATGCCGGTGCGCCCGGCAAAACCCGTCATGCCGCAGGCATCGCAACCGGCCGATTGCCAGGCGCCGTCTCCACGCGCGGTACGGCATGCAACACACAGGCAACGCACCAGACGCTGCGCCAGCACGCCGCGCAGGGACGATGCGAGCAGGAAAGGTTCGATGCCCATATCCATCAGCCGCGTCACTGCAGCCGGTGCGTCATTGGTGTGCAGGGTCGCCAGCACCAGATGCCCGGTGAGCGAGGCCTGAATTGCGATTTGCGCGGTTTCGATGTCGCGAATCTCACCGATCATCACCACGTCGGGGTCTTGCCGCAATAACGAACGCAACGCGCGCGCAAATGTCAGCTCGATGCGCGGATTCACCTGCGTTTGACCGATACCCGGCAGTTCGTATTCCACCGGATCTTCCACCGTCAGCACATTGAGTTTTGCGGTATCGATTTCCTGCAACGCGGCATACAGCGTGGTGGTTTTGCCCGACCCGGTGGGGCCGGTGACCAGCACAATGCCGTTTGCTGTGGTCACCAGACGGCGAAAGGTGGTGAGGGTGTCATCCGCCATGCCTAATGCTTTCATGCCCAGACGTGCCTGCCCTTTGTCCAGCAGGCGCAGCACCACGCGCTCACCATAGGCGCAGGGTATGGTCGATACCCGCACATCGAGGCCGCGCCCGCCCAAACGCAGGCCGATGCGTCCGTCCTGCGGCAGACGCTTTTCAGCAATATCCAGGTCGGCAAGGATCTTGACGCGCGACACCAGCGCGGCGTGCAGGCCTTTGTGCGGACGCACCACGTCGCGCAAAGTGCCGTCGACGCGAAAACGCACCGCCGAGGTATCAATATACGGTTCGATGTGGATATCCGATGCGCCGTCACGCGCAGCCTGCGTGATCAGCGCATTGAGCATGCGTATGATCGGCGCATCGTGGGCGCCATCCAGCAAATCGGCCACCGCTGGCAGCCCCTGCATGAGGCGCTGTAAATCCGCTTCACCCTCTACTTCATTGACCACCGCGGCGGCGGTATGCGCACCCTGCGAGAACTGCAGCGTGAGTTCACGCTCGACGGCTTCCAGTGGCACGCGCGTGATGACGGCAATCGGGTGATAACGCGCGATTTCCGCGATCGCTGCGATAGCGGTGTGCGGCGACAGCAGCAGATGCAAGCCGCTGGCGGTGCTGGTGGCAGCCAGACCATGCTGTCGGCAAAACTGGAGCGGCAGCGCCATGCTGTTTTTTTGTCCTGGTGCTGCTGTGCGCTACTTGCCCGGCGCCGCTGAATCGGTTCGCGGCAGGGGTGCGGCCGGCGCTGTTGGAAACAGCGTCTGCCCCGGAATGGCGGGTGTTTCAGGAAGCATCGCACCGCCACGGAGGCGTGCGTCAGGTGCATTTTGCAGGTCGCGGATGGTGCGGTAGCGGTCCTGCATCAGGGAATCCGCCGCTTCGGGTGTGCGCAATACCACGGGGCGCAGGAACACCATCAGATTGGTTTTCTGGCGACGGCGGGTATCGTAGCGAAATAATTGTCCCACACCCGGCAGGCTGCCCAGACCGGGCACTCTTTCTTCGGTGGCATTGGTGCTGTCTTGCAGTAACCCGCCCAAGGCGATGGTCTGTCCGTCTTCCACCAGCACCGTGGATTCAATCGAGCGCTTGTTAGTGGTCGGGCCCGAGGCGGAGCTGTTGTCGGCCACGCTGGAGCTTTCCTGAAACACCGTGAGTTTTATGGTTCCGCCCTCGGAAATTTGCGGCTTAACGCGAAGCGTTAATCCGACATCACGGCGCTCGATGGTTTGAAACGGCGTGACTGTTGCCGCGCTGCCGGTTTGCGCGTACTGCCCGGTGAGAAAAGGCACGTTCTGTCCGATGATGATGCGCGCTTCTTCGTTGTCCAGCGTCAGCAGGTTAGGCGTTGAGAGTATGTTTGCCCCGCCGCTTTGCTCGAAAAACCGCGCCAGCAGACCGAGCGAATAGACGCCGCTGAATTTATGAATCAATCCCAGGTTAAACCCAGCGCTGGGCAGCGTCGGCGCGCCGCCACTGATGATACTGTTGGCAAGGCCCAGCACGTTGTTGCCGCCGCTGCTGAAATTGGTGCCTGCCAGACCGATGTTCTGCGCCCCGCTTTTACCGAGCAGGGATTGCCATTGAATACCCAGCTCTTCAGTACGATCGGCGCTAATCTCTACGATCAGCGACTCAACGTAGACTTGTGCGCGCCGCGCATCGAGTTTGTCGATCACCTGGCGCAACTGGCGGTACACCGGCTCAGGTGCAAAAATCAGCAAGGCGTTGGTCGCTGGTTCCGCCTGAATGGTGATGCCGCCGCTGCTGGCCGGCGTGCCCACGGTAGCGCCGCCGGGCGCGGGAGTACGCAGCGGTGCGCTGCTGCCCGCCGGCGCCGGCGGCGCTACACCCGACGCAGCCGCCGCATCAGCACCGCCCGCGTATGCTGAGCGCAGAGTCTGCGCGAGTTTGGTCGCGTCTGCATTCTTAAGGTACACCACATGGATGTTGCCGCTGCCCACGGTCGGCTGATCGAGCTTGGCCACCAGATCGCGCACTGCCGCCACACGCACCCCGCCCGTGGTGCGCACGATCAGGCTATTGGAGCGCGATTCCGCGGCAATGCTCAGTCCGCCGGCGTTGCCGCCGGGCGCGACGGTCTGTTCCAGCAGACGCAATACCAGGCCGGCCAGGTCCGCTGCAGTCGCGTGCTTGAGCGCAATGATTTCAATTTCACCAGCCGGCGGAGCATCGAGCACGGCAATCAGGCGGCTGATGCGCCGCACGTTCTCGGCATAGTCGGTGACCACCAGCGAGTTGCTTCCCGGCGTAACCGTAACCACGTTATTCGGCGTCACCAGCGGGCGCACCACGTTGAGCAGATTGGTGGCTTGCTCGTGTTGCAGACGGAACACCTGCGTGACGATCTGATCGGCGCCGCCCGCAACCGCGCCACTCGAACCGACCGGGCCGCCCTGCAGCTTGGCTTCGCTTTCAGGAATCACACGCCACACGCCACCCACTTCCAGCATCGAGTAGCCCGCCAAACGCAGTTGCGCGCGGATCACCTCCCACGCGCGCGCACGGCTTAGCGGGCGTTCGAATTGCAGTGTGACCGTGCCTTTGACGCGCGGGTCTACCACCACTTCGCGGCCGGTCGCCTGGGCAATCGTACGCAC
>CAMBCF010000092.1 GCA_945864585.1 Bordetella parapertussis
GGTTTGAAGTTTCGACACCGCCGCCGCGGGCGTTCCCGCGGGAGCAAGCATGCCGTACCAGGTACCGGCCTCAAAGCCGGCCACGCCGGACTCGGCTACTGTCGGAATCTGCGGCAGCGTCGGCCAGCGCTGCGGACTGCTGATGCCCAACGCGCGCAGCTTGCCGGAGCGCACAAAGGGCAGGGTGCCGGATACTGAGCCGAACATCACCTGCACATGCCCACCCATCAGATCAATCACCGCGGCGCCGGTGCCTTTGTAGGGCACATGCACGAGGTTGATGCTGGTCATCACCTTGGTGTGGCCATCGGCCGGCGACCTGGCGACAATTTCGGTGGCGATTGAACCGTCGGCGCCGGGACGATTTTCAACCACCAGCGCATGCGGCCAGGTATCCGCCAGCTTGCGGCTCAATGCGCGCGCGATGGTGTCGGTGCCGCCGCCGGTGGCGAAACCCACAATGAGGCGTACGGGTTTCGTGGGGAAAGGTTGTGCGAGCACGGTGGCGGCGCACAGTGTACTCATGAGCACTACCAGCACCGCTTTACTGACGGTTAAAAGTATCGGTATTTTCATAATGAACACAATGGATCGTGTCCAACCTGATGGCTAACTCATCAGTCGAAACCGACGCGCGCAAAAGCGACGCGCGCGCCTCACGGTAAACGTTAGGTTGCAATAATGACACGGCCATTACTCGCTGCTCTTCTGCTGCTGGTCTCATCGGCCGCTGCTGCCAAAGTCATCGTTTACGAGATTTATGAGATATCAAATATCGGTAGCCGATTGATCGCCAAAGGGAAGCGTGAGTACTCCGTTTCGGATGTCAAGGTCCATCCATATGAACGGGACGGAAAGAAGATTGCCGAGAAACTCATTGCGCTAGAGCAAGGCTATCGAGTTGGCGCTCGTATCTTTTTGAGAAAGAGCTTACCTTCGGGCTCCTAGCAAAGCACTCGAACCGTGATTTCAGCTGGGAGTGGTACAACAAGGAAAGCGGAAGTCGCTTTCGAAAACTTCAGGGTGGGACTGCCGTAGATGTAAGCGTATCAGGACGGCCCTTCATGGAGGAACTAGCCGAGGTCAGGTTCCTCGACGACACAAACCTGGCATTCATCGCGGGAAGGGGAAGGGATGACACGCATGGGATCGTCGTCAAAGCAGGCAGCGTTTTTCGCTTTAAGTAGCTCCGGCTTGCAACCTAACCGGTTGCAGGTCGACGCGCCGCTAGCGGCGCGCGCCTGAACCGGGACGTCGGGCATCACAAACACTCTGAGGACGACACATGCCGGATGATGATCCGATCAAGGTAGCTAAGGACGGCATCTCACTCATAGCCGAAGTTGTCAAAGCTGCCGTTCGGCCCGGCTGAGCACCTTGACAGCGGCGACAATTGTGTAGTCCAACATCACTTGTGCATTCGTATCGACTGGGAAACACGGCAGCGCGCGCTCGGGAAGCAGGAATTGTGCGTTCATTCGCAACATTTCTTCGCCAGGCCATGGCCCACTGATTCTGTCCGCCCGCCACAGCCTTGCGGTGAATCCATCGCTGCCAACGACCAACAAACAGCGCAATTCAAGAACGTCATTATCGACCTGCATCATAGCCGTCGCGACCGTGCGGGAATAAGTGGCTTCGAGCATCAGATGCACTTGGCGCGGGCCAAAGGCGGGTGGGCTGGCCGGAACAGGTCGAGCCGGTACACGCCCTCGCGCGAGTTTCTGCGCCTCTCGCAGTGCCATGGGCACGCAGAAAATCATCAATACGATCCCCAGCAGACGAAACTCGGATCCCTGTGGCAGCAATAAATACATGCCCAACCCCATTGCGGCCAGGAAAGTAAAGAAACCAGCGATGAGCTTTTGTCGAGGCATTGATTTTCCAAGGGCAAACGAACGGGCTGTGGCGGGTCGACAAATTTTGCGACGATGGCGCAGCGTAACGTGGCGTGGCACAAGGCGCAACATCAACAACTCGCCACAAGTTTGTGGTGCCGCAATGCCGCGCCGGTTTGCAGCGGGCGTTCGCTAGGGCAACTCACTGGAATGTTTGCTCCGAGCCGCCGCCGGCAGATGCCAACGAGAGCTAGTCTTGGCAGTTACGACCGGCGGCGCCCGTACGGGATTGCCAGTTGCCCGTGCGCCAGTGGATGCTGTCATTCCCGATACCGCTGAGAAGCCTGTTCGTCATCCACCCCGAACTCATCACCCTGGTGCTGCGTATCGTCCATCGCGCCATCAACAGCCACCTCATCAAACAAACAGGCATAAGCCGTAAAGACGCCACGCATGACGTGTACAATTTGGCGATTGCCCATGACCATCATCGAATCCGCCCGCGCGCTGCTTGTCGACCCTCAGGATCGTGTCCTGCTGATGAAGCTCGCCTTCAACGCGCACCAGACAGTCTGGCTCACGCCCGGCGGCTCGCTGCATCCCGGCGAAAGTTTCGAGGATGCGTTGCGCCGCGAAATCCGCGAGGAGACCGGCCTCACCCTCGCCCACCCCGGCCACTGGGTGTGGACGTCGCCCAAGCGCATCGTGCGCGACGGCCTACCGGTCGACACGCTGGCCCGCGTCTACATTCAGCGTGTCCCCCACTTCTTTGCAACACCGACCGCGCTCACGTGCGAAGAGCGCGCAACGTTTCGCGAGTTGCGGTGGTGGTCGATAGCCGAGATTGCGGGTTCGCGCGAAACGTTTATTCCGCGCACGCTTGCCGGGTTGCTGTCGGCGCTGCTCGGTGGGCCATGGCCTGCAGAGCCGATCGTGATCGTGCCGTAGGCGCCGTGCGCTATGATTCGCCTGTTGCAGGGAATTCCGTTCGCTACGATCCGCCACTCGCTGGCTAGACTCTCGCGTCGGCGTTTGACGGAACTCAGGATAGTGGCTACATTGGCTCGGCTAGTTGAACTGTGGTGGAAAATACCCCACGCCGCTCCGCGGTAGCTTCTTCCCCTTCAGAGGGGGAGAGCTTGCGTAGCAAGCGAGGGGGCTTTGGGATGGGGGTGGGGTGGCAGCGTGCCAACCCCATCCCCACCCTAGCCCTCCCCTTGAAGGGGAGGGAATTAATTTTAATCATTCGAGGGTTCCATGAAAGTCGGCGAGGCGATTGCGCGTGTCATGAAGGCTGAGGGTATGCAGATTCTCTGCGGCTACCCGGTGAATCATTTGATTGAGTTCGCTGCCGCGGAGAACATCCGCCCGATCATCGTGCGCCAGGAGCGCATCGGCCTTCACATGGCGGACGCGATCTCGCGCGTCACGTCCGGCAAGACCATCGGCGCGTTCTGTATGCAACACGGCCCGGGCGCCGAGAACGCCTATGGCGGCGTGGCGCAGTGTTACGGCGAGAGTATTCCGGTGCTGGTGGTGCCGCAGGGCTATCCGCGGCGCATTGCGGGCGTGGACCCTAATTTCTCGTCCGCACTGCAAATGCGCGGCGTGACGAAGTCCTCCGAGTACCTCATGCTGCCGAAGGAGACACCGAACGTACTGCGGCGGGCATTCTCCAGGCTTCGCAACGGCCGCGGCGGCCCGTGCCTGATCGAAATACCCACTGATATCTGGCACGAGGAGATAGGCGACTTCACTTACACCCCGGTGGCGAAGACACGCACTGCGGCGGATCCTGCGGATGTGCGCAAGGCCGCGGCAGCGATCCTCGCGGCCAAGCGTCCACTCATCTATGCGGGCACGGGCGTGCACTGGGCGGAAGCGTGGCCGCAGCTGAGGCAGTTCGCGGAGCTGCTGGGCGCGCCGGTGACCACGAGCCTTGGCGGCAAGTCGAGCTTTCCGGAGAACCATCCGCTTGCGCTCGGCTCCGGCGGCAACGCGGTGCCGTTGCAGGTGCATCATTTCGTACAAAATGCCGATCTCATCATCGGCATCGGCTGCTCGTTCACCGAGACTAACTTCGGCATCAAGTTCCCCGATGGCAAGAAAATCGTGCATGCCACGCTCGATCCCGACCATCTCAACAAGGACGTGCGCGCGCAAGTCGCGCTCCTTGGCGATGCGCAACTGGTGCTGCAGGCGTTGATCGGCGAGCTCGGCCAGACCATCAAATCCCCGCGCGATCCGTCCGCAGTCGTCGGCGAGATCGCGAAGCTGCGCGAGCAGTTCATGGCGCAGTGGATGCCGCTGCTGACCAGCAACGACTCGCCGCTCAATCCCTATCGCGTGATCTGGGATTTGATGCACACGGTCGATCGCGACAACTGCATCATCACCCATGATGCGGGCAGTCCGCGCGACCAGATTTCGCCATTCTGGGTTTCCACCACACCGCTGTCCTATATCGGCTGGGGCAAGACGACGCAGCTCGGCTATGGCCTGGGCCTGGCAATGGGCGCAAAGCTCGCCAGGCCGGACAAGCTGTGCATCAACCTGTGGGGCGACGCGGCGATCGGCTTCACGGGCATGGACTTCGAAACGGCGGTGCGCGAGCGCATTCCGATTCTCTCGATCCTGCTCAACAACTATTCGATGGCGATCGAACTCAAGGTGATGCCGATATCCACCGAGAAGTACCGCTCGACCGACATCTCCGGCAACTACGCCGACATGGCGAAGGCCTTCGGCGCTCATGGCGAGCGTGTGACGCAGCCGGGCGAGATCAAGGCGGCGATCCAGCGCGGCATCGAAGCGACACAGAAGGGCCAGCCAGCGCTGCTGGAATTCATCACCAGCAAAGAGACCCGCGTGTCCAAGCTTTGAGCGCGGAATGCGGCAGGTCAGTGTAGGAGAATAGAGATGGATACTGCAGCGGTGGCGACCGGGAATGCCGGGGTTTCAACGCTTTTGGATTTCGACGCCGTCGTTATCGGCGCGGGCGTTACCGGGCTCTATCAGCTCTACAAGCTGCGCGAGCTGGGTCTTCGGGTGCGTGCATTGGAGGCCGCCAGCGGAGTCGGTGGCACCTGGTATTGGAATCGCTACCCTGGCGCCCGCTTTGATTCCGAAAGCTGGACCTATGGCTACGCGTTCTCCCAGGCGTTGCTCGACGAGTGGGATTGGAGCGAACACTTTTCTTCCCAACCCGACAACGAGCGCTATCTCAACTATGTCGCCGACAAGTTCGACCTGCGCCGCGACATCCAATTCAGCACCCGCGTCACCGCGGCGCACTATCGTGAGGACACGCGAAGCTGGCAGATCACGCTGCAGGATGGCGGCCGCTACACGACGCGGTTTCTGATCACCGCCATCGGCATCCTCTCGGCGCCGACCATGCCGAACAACATACCCGGTGTCGCCTCGTTCAAAGGCCAGTCCTGCCACACCCATAACTGGCCCAAGGAAGGCATCGATTTTGCGGGCAAGCGCGTCGGCATCATCGGCACCGGCGCAACCGCGGTGCAGGCCATCCAGGAGATCGCAAAGAGCGTCGGTCAGCTGACCATTTTCCAGCGCAACCCGAACTGGTGCGCGCCGCTGCACAACGGCAGGATTTCCACAGAAGAGATGCGCGGCATACGCGCCCGCTATCCCGAAATCCTGGCGCTCTGCCGCGAGACACCCGGCTGCTACATCCATTCCACCGACCCCCGCACGACGCTGGAAGCAACACCCGAGGAACGCGCCGAATTCTGGGAAAAGCGCTATGCCGAGCCCGGTTTCGGCTACTGGCAGGGCAATTTTCGCGACATGCTGACTGACCGCACCGCCAACGCGCTTGCCAGCGAGTTTGTCGCGAACAAAATTCGCCAGCGTGTGCATGACCCGGTGGTCGCCGAAAGACTGATCCCCAAGAACCATGGCGTCGGCATGCGCCGCATGCCGCTTGAGACCGGCTACTATGAGGTCTTCAACCAGCCCAACGTCGAACTGGTCGATATCAACGAGACGCCGATTGAGCGGGTGACGGCGGGAGGCATTCAAACCAGCCGGCAGGAATACGCGTTCGACATCATTATCTACGCGACCGGGTTCGATGCCATATCGGGCGCCTTCGACCGCATCGATATCAGAGGCGTCGATGACATGCGCCTAAAAGATGTCTGGGCGAACGGGCCACAAACCTATCTTGGCGTGTTCGTCGAAGGCTTCCCGAACCTGCTGATGGCGATGGGGCCGCATGGCGGGCTCGGCAACTACACGCGTTGTGCAGAATACAGCGTCGAGTGGGTGAGCGGTGTCATTCAGTACGCGACGCAGCATGGGCTAACCCGGATTGCAGCCACCGCCGCCGGTGTTTGCGAATGGACCGATTACGTTTTGGCCCTGGGTCAGGGACAGCTGATGAACGAGATTGGCTCCTGGATGACAGGCGTCAACCGCAATGTCGAGGGCAAGCAAACCCCCAGGATCATGCGCTACAGCGGAGGCCATCCAGCCTATCGAGAACATTGCGACGCCGTCGCCGCGGCGGGCTACCGCCGGCTCGCGCAGGCTTAGGTTCAAATCAACCAGTTAAGGAGGAAATACCATGCCGTTTTACCAGAAAGGTGATGTGCGGATCCGTTATGAGGAAGCTGGGATCGGCTTTCCTCTGCTCCTCGTCCCTGGCGGCGGCCTGAACTCGCGCGTCAGCAATTGGCGCACTGCGGTGTTCAACTCGATCGAGATATTCAAGGACGAGTTTCACTGCATCACGATGGATCAGCGCAACGCGAACGGCGGCGAGTCCACCGGCCCTATCCCTGCCGCCAACCCGTGGGACGCATTTGCCGAAGACCAGTTGGGATTGATGGACCATCTTGGGATCAAGCAATTTCTTTTCATGGGCAACTGCATCGGTGGTTGCTTCGCGATGAAACTGATGGAACGGGCGCCTGAACGCGTGGTGGCTGGTGTGCTGGTGCAGACAGTCGGCCATCATCCGCAGCACCCGGATTACATGTTCAATTCAGGGCGCGATGTGTGGGCGCCAGAACTGCTTCCGAAGCGGCCCGATCTCAACATAGCGCAGGTCGAGCCTTATCTCCATGACCTCTACCGCGCGCGCCCCGAGTTCGTTTACAGCGTGACGAAGGACTTCGCGCGATCCTGCCAAACGCCAATTCTGGTGTTGCCCGATGAAACGCCTGCCCACCCGCTGGTGGTTTCCATCGATGTCGCCTCACTCTGCCCGAACGCTGATATCACGGTGTTCCCGTGGCGCGATCCGCCGGAGCTGAAAGCCAGGACGATCGAGAAAGTTAGACGCTTCCTTCGCACACATCGACCCGCGGGCTAGCAGCTTGCTGTCAATAGCGAGGTTGCGCAGCGCATTGCCGCAAGGATGCCGCGACAGGTAAACTACCTTGCACGATCGGTGAAACCGCCGCCGGCAATGAGGACCCAACATGACACTCAAACCAACCCGCATCGAAGTCAGTAACGCCGTTTTTTCGCTGCCCTATCATGTGGCACAGCAAGAAGGCTATTTCGAACAGGAAGGCTACGCTGTCGAGCTGGTGCCGGCGGGTTCGGGCCGCGACCGCGACAAGGAGGTGCCCGAGCAGCCGCTCGAGGATCATCGCACGGTGACTTCTTACGGCTGGCATGAGGGCATCGAAAAAGGCGAGTTCTGCATGTATCGCGCCTGCGAGTGGGGCCAGATACGCCGCACGCAGGACAGCGCAAAGAGCGCCAAAGTCATCAGCAAACGCGCAGCGGTGGCGACACAGGCAATCGTGGTGCGCGCCGACTCGCCGTATAATGTGCCGCAGGATTTGCGCGGCAAGACGGTGGCGGTAAACTTTCACGCCGGATCGCACTACATCACACTGGCCATGCTCGGCGGTTCGATGAACAACCAGCGCGAAGTACGCGCCGTGCATGTGGGCGGGCCCAAGCAGCGGCTGCGCTTTCTCGAAGAAGGCAGGGTCGAGGCGGCAGCGGTAATGGAGCCGTGGATCACGGTGTCGGCGAAAAAGGGGCTGAAGATCATTTGCGAGGCGTTTTATGAAGGCGCCGAAGTCGCCACGCCGGACGTTGATCCGCAGATGTACGCAGCGATCAACCGCGCGATCGTCAAAGCGGTGGCAAAAATCAATCAGAATATTCGCCCCTACCTGCGCTACATGATGCGCGAAGTGCCGGCAGATATCATGAAACTTACTGAGGACGATTTTTACCTGCCGCGCTTTCGCTACGTGTCCCCGCGTCCGTACACGCGCGAGGAATACGAACATCTGCACGACTGGATGACGAGCTGGGATCTGCTCAAAGCCGATAGCAGTTACGACAGGATTATCGGCGATAAAATCGCGGCTTCGGTTTAATCGCGGATAAAAGTTGTAGGTTGGCGCTGAGCCTGCGAAGCCCAACACAAGTGCTCGTTGCGATGCAGAGACAACAGCGGGTTGTAAAATTTGCGGTGTTGTTGGGCTTCGCAAGCTCAGCCCAACCTACGGGTGCTGTGTTCATCTGTAGTTAATGAATTTCTCGTCGCGGGTTTCCCATGAACAAATCACGTCCGAACATCCTGCTCATCACCTCCGATCAGCAACGCGCCGACTGCAACGGTTTTGAAAACAAGAATATCAAGACCCCGCACATCGACCGCCTCGCGCGCGAGGGCACGCGCTTCTCGGCATGCATCACCCCCAATCTGGTGTGCCAGCCGTCGCGCGCGTCGATACTCACCGGCATGCTGCCGCTGACGCACGGCGTGTGGGACAACGGCGTAGACCTCGATCCGCGTGTGGGTGACAGCGGCTTTGCGGGCACGCTGGCGCGCGCGGGTTATCAAACCGGTTTCATCGGTAAATCGCATTTTTCGACCAAATCCACATTCGCACCCACCGGCACGCCGGAATGCAACAAGAGTCAGGCGCTATACGGTCCCGACTGGTTTGGTCCCTACATGGGGTTTCAGCACTGCGAACTGAGCGTGCTGGGCCATCTGCACCGCACGCGTCCGCTGGAGCAGCCGCCGGTGGGGCATTACGAGCGCTGGCTCAGCTCACGCGGCATGGATGCAGAGGGACGCAGTGAGGGCATCAAGCTGTGGGCCGCCGAAACGCGTGCCGGAACCGGCGCCGCACAAACCTGGTTTTCCGCGTTGCCGGCAGCGTGGCATTCGAGCACCTGGATAGCTGACCGCGCGATTCACTGGCTCGATAACGCGCACCGTAAAGAGCAGCCGTTCTGCGCGTGGGTATCGTTTCCCGATCCGCATCACGCGTTTGACTGTCCGGAGCCGTGGAGCCTGATGTATGACCCTAAAGACATGGTGCTGCCCAAACACCGCACACGTGATCTTGAGCGCAGGCCGTGGTGGCATAAGGCGTCGCTTGAAGGCAAGCCGCTGCTCGCTGATCCTGAAATGCTGAAATTCCGCGCCGAAGGTTCGCGTGTGCCCGACCAAAGCGATGCGCAACTTGCGGAAATGACCGCCAATTACTACGGCATGATTTCGCAGATTGATCACAACGTTGGCCGTATAATGAGTGCGCTTGAGGCTGCGGGTATAGCGGACAACACGCTGGTGATTTACACCACCGATCACGGCGAGTTGCTCGGCAATCACGGCCTCTACCTCAAAGGGCCGACGCCGTACGAGGACCTGCTGCGGGTGACGCTGGTGGCGCGCGGGCCGGGGGTGGCGAGCCGGCAACTGGTGGTGGAACCGGTGTCCACGCTCGATCTCGCGGCGACGTTTTACGAATACGCGGGCGTGGCAAAGCCGGTTGAACTGCAAAGCCGCAGTCTCGCCACACTGTTGCGCGGCGGCGCGCAAACGCGCGATGTCGCGTACAGCGAATGGCATGTGCATCCGTCGCGCTGCGGCGTGGCGTTGAAACTGCGCGTGGTGCGCACCAAAACGCACAAATGCACCTTTGATCTCGAATCCGGCGCAGGCGAGTTATACGATCTCGTCAACGATCCGGGCGAAATGAACAATCGGTTTGACGATCCCGGCTATGCACAGATACAGCGCGAATTACACGATATGATGCGCGCCCGGCCCGGCAAAATCGCGGCGCCGCTGGCAGAACCCATCGGCATGGCTTGATTCAGATAATGGAGATTTGTGCATGAGCACAGTGTTGCGCACTGGTGTGGGCGTTGTTATGCGTGTGGCGGCAGGCGTTGATGGTGCACCCTGCATATTAGCGGAAGATAGTCAAAGCCGCAGGCAACGAAGCGCAATGAAAGGTGAACATATCAAGGGAGAAAGTATGAATCATCAGTACAAGGTTTGGCTTTTTATTTTGTGCCTGTGGGGAGTGGCCACGCCGGCAAGCGCGCAAACCTATCCGAACAAAACAATACGCATACTGGTTGGCTTCGCGCCCGGCGGCTCGACCGATATCGTGGCGCGTTTGATCGCGCAGGAGATGACCAAGAACGTCGGGCAGCAGGTGGTGGTTGAAAATCGTCCGGGCGCGGGCGGCAACATTGCGGCAGAACTGGCGTCCAAAGCCGCGCCCGATGGCTACACGCTGCACGCTTGCACCACGGGTGTGTTCGCGATTGCGCCGTTCATTTATTCCAAGCTGCCATACGATCCCGAAAAGGGCCTGGTGCCGGTGACGCAGACCGGCTCGCTGCCGTACATCATCGTACTGCATCCGTCGCTGCCGGCGAAAAACGTCAAAGAGTTCATCGCCATTGCCAAAGCGCGGCCGGGGCAAATCAATTATGCGTCGTCGGGCGTGGGCACCGCGTCGCACTTGTCGGCGGCGTTGTTTGCCACGGCCAGCGGCATCAGCATGACGCATGTGCCGTACAAGGGCACGGGTAACGCGATGAGTGATTTGATCGGCGGGCAGGTGGTGCTGATGTTCGATCAGCCGGTGAGCTCGCTGCCGCATGTGCAGGCGGGCAAGCTGCGCGTGCTGGGCATCAGCAGCGGCACGCGTTTTTCAACGCTGAAAGATATTCCGACGATTGCCGAGCAGGGTCTGCCGGGCTTCGAGGCAATTTCGTGGGCGGGCATCTGCGCGCCCGGCGGCACGCCCAGGCCGATTGTGGATCGGGTGTATAGCGAAGTGGCCAAAGTGCTGAAGGTACCGGAGCTGCGCGAGCGCCTGCTGCGCGACGGCATCGAGCCCATCGGCAGCACGCCGGAACAATACGCGATACACATCAAAAAAGAAGCGGTGAAGTGGAGCAAAGTGGTGAAGGATAGCGGCGCGCGGGTGGATTGAAACGAAGATGCGCGTCGGTCTTTACGTCACCTGCCTCGTCGACCTGATGCGTCCTAGCATCGGCTTCGCGGCGTTGCAGTTGCTGGAAGCAGCGGGTTGCGAAGCTGTGGCGCCGAACACGCAAACCTGCTGCGGCCAGCCGGGTTACAACGCGGGTGATCGCGCGTCGGCGCTGGCGCTGGCGCGCAAGGTGTTGGATGAATTCGAGGCGTTCGATTACGTGGTTGCGCCGTCGGGTTCGTGCGCCGGCATGATCCGCACGCACTATCCGGATTTATTCGCGGGGCAGCCCGAAGCCGCGCGTGCGGCGCAGCTTTGCGCACGCACCTATGAGCTGACCGATTTTCTGGTGCGTGTGATGCAGTTTGATGTTAACACTAAAACATCAATAAAAACAATAACTTATCATGATTCCTGCGCAGGGCTGCGCGAGCTGGATGTGAAAGCGCAACCACGCGCGTTGCTGGCAAAAGTCGAAGGCCTCACGCTCAAGGAAATGGACGAGTGCGAATCCTGCTGCGGTTTTGGTGGAACGTTCGCGGTGAAATACGGCGACATCTCCACCCATATCGCTGACCGCAAGTGCGACTACATTGCGAAGTGCGGTGCAGAGTACGGAACTGAAGCTGTGGTTCTCGGCGATCTCGGCTGCATGCTGAATATCGAAGGGCGTCTGCGCCGTCGTGGCGATAGCAAGACGCAGGTGTTGCATGTGGCGGAAGTGCTGGCAGGCATGGAGAAATCATAGAAGGGCGCAATGCTTCGCTTCAAGTGTTCCCTTGTCCCATTGCGCCGATCAGCCCGTCGGAAATGCAATCGAAAGGAATAGGCATGCAACAGTACGATGTAGTGGTGGTGGGCAAGGGCAATGCCGCGCTGTGCGCGGCCTTGTCGGCACATGACAAAGGCGCGAGCGTGGCCATGCTGGAGGCCGCGACTATCGACGAATCCGGCGGCAACAGCCGCTTTGCCGGCGGCGTGATGCGCTTTGCCTACAGCAAGGTCGAGGATTTGCAGCAGATCACCGACATCCCCGAAGACGAGGCGCGGAACACCGATTGGGACAGCAACACCATCGACGAGTTTTACGACGATCTGTATCGCGTAACGGCTTTTCGCACCGATCCCAATCTGAGTGAAGCGCTGATCACCCAAAGCCACGCCGGCATGGTGTGGCTGCGCAGTCAGGGCGCATCGTTCGTGCCGAACTACGGATCGCAGTCGGCTATCGTCAACGGCAAGCGCAAGTTTTTTGGACGTTTTCCGCTGACCGTCAACGGCGGCGGCGCGGGCCTGGTGGCGGATTTGACCAAGACCGCAGAGAAAAAAGGCATTGCGATTTTTTATGAGACGCGCGCGATATCGCTGCTCTACGACGGTGTCAACGTGCAGGGCGTGCGCGCCAAGCAACAAGGCAAGCCGGTCGAGTTTCAGGCGCGCGCGGTGGTACTCGCCTGCGGCGGATTCGAAGCCAACCCGGAATGGCGCACGCGCTATCTGGGCCCGGGCTGGGAGCTGGCGAAGGTGCGCGGCACCCGTCACAACCTTGGTGAAGGCCTGAAAATGGCGCTGGACATCGGCGCCTGTCCCTACGGCAACTGGTCGGGGCGTCACGCGGTGTCGTGGGAGCGCCACGCGCCGGAATTTGGCGTGGTCGAGAAATCTCACGACCCGTATCGTCACAGCTACCCGCTGTCGATCATGATCAACGCGGAAGGCAAACGCTTTGTCGATGAGGGGCAGGATTTTTACAACTACACCTACGCCAAGTACGGCGCCGAAGTACTGCGCCAGCCGGGGCAATACGCCTATCAGGTGTTCGACGCCAAGTCCAAACCGCTGCTCAAAAAAGAATACAGCGGCCGTGAAGTGACCAAATTCGTGGGCAATACGCTGGAGGAACTTGCGGCCAAGCTCGAAGGCGTCGATGCGCAGGGCTTCCTCAATACCGTGCGCGCATACAATGCGGCGGTAAAGACCGATGTGCCGTTCAGCAACGCCATACGCGACGGACGTTGCACCGTAGGCATAGAGCCGGTGAAATCAAACTGGGCACACGTGCTCGACACGCCGCCGTATGAGGCCTATGGCGTGACCTGCGGCATTACCTTCACCTTCGGTGGGTTGCGCATCAACCACGAAACCGGGCAAGTGCTGGACCTCGGTTACCAACCGATTCCAGGCCTTTATGCCGCGGGCGAAATGGTCGGTGGCATTTTTTACTTCAACTATCCGGCAGGCACCGGTCTGGTGTCGGGCACGGTATTCGGCAGGATTGCCGGCAATGGCGCGGGTGACGCGGTAAAAAACTAATTTCAGAAAGATCCCATGAACACAGCAAACGCAAACAGCAGCTTGCTCGACACCGACCAACCCGACACCGTGCGTCTTACGGAGGCTGAGGCGCGTGCCATCGGCGAAACCGCGGTGCAGCGCATCGGCTACAGCGCAGAGGACGCGCGCATCGTTGTGGATCAGTTGATCGACAACATGCTGTGTGGTTACACCTTCGCGGGCCTGCCGCGCATACTGGCGATGGCAGGTGACAAAAAACTCAAACTGGGCCGCACGCCGATCAAGGTGGTGAAGGAAACCCCGGTTTCCGCGCTGATGGACGGCGGCAACAATGTCGGCTACGTGGCGTGCTACCACGCCGCGCAAAAAGCGCTGGAGAAAGCCAAGGCGCATGGCATCGCCTGTGTCGGCGTCTACAACAGCTATTACAGCGGGCGTAACGCCTATTTTGTCGAGCACATCGTGAAGCAGGGCTACGTGGCCATGCACACGGCGAGCGCGCAACCGCACGTGGTGCCACCCGGTGCGACGCAGCCGGCGCTGGGGACCAATCCGATCTGTTTCGGCTTCCCGTCGGAAGAGGGGCCGGTGACGTTTGACATCGGTACCGCGTCGCTGATGTGGGGCGACATCATGTTGCACGCGCATTTGGGCGAGCCGTTGCCCGAGGGTGTGGGAATCGATGAACACGGCAACCCCACGCGCGATGCCGCCGCGACACTGAAAGGCGGGGTGACGCCGTTCGGCGGCAAGGACCATGTTTACAAAGGCTACGGTTTGAGTTTCGCGATACAGGCGCTGGGGCTGCTCGCGGGCTCGTTTGTTGCGCACGATAAGGTACGCGACTACGGCTTTTTATTCTGGGTGGTGAATCCGCAAATCATGCTGCCCGGCAACGACTTCAGTCAGCGCATGTCCCAGTATGTGCGCGAGATGAAAGCACTGCCCAAACAGCAGGGCGTGAAGGAAATACGCATTCCATCGGAACGCGCCAGCAGGGAGCGGGAACGCCGGCGCGTCGAAGGCATTGTGATCAAGCGCAAGGTGGTGGAGTCGTTGAAGGCGCTCTAACGGTCGGCTCAAATTCCATTTGTGTGCAGCAACACCAACGCTGTCGTTCCCGCGCAGGCGGGAACCCATAGGGTGTCTCATAGGGCACTGTGTTATGGGTTCCCGCCGCAGCCTGCCCTCGAATGCTTTTGTCGGGGACGGGAACGACAGTAGCTAAACTTTCATGATCCAGGTAAAACATGGCGCAAGAAGACAAACCCGAAATCTACGTCAGCACCGACGTCGAAACCGATGGCCCCATTCCCGGGCCCTACTCCATGCTGAGCATCGGCTGCGCAGCCTATCTGGCCGACAAAACGCTGGTGAGCACCTTCTCCGCCAATCTCGAAACCCTGCCGGGTGCGACCGGCCACCCTCGAACCATGGCGTGGTGGGAAACGCAAAAGCCCGCATGGGAGGCGCACCGCAAAAATTGCGTGACGCCGGAAAAAGCGATGGCCGATTGTCTCGCCTGGTTGCGCGCGCTGCCCGGCATGCCGGTATTCGTGGGGTTTCCGGTGACCTTCGATTTCATGTTTGTGCAGTGGTATCTGTTCAAGTTCACCGGTAGCAGCCCGTTCCGGCATTCGGGCATCGATCTGCGCACCCTGAGCATGGCGCTCACCAACTCCAACTGGCAGCGTACCACCAAGGATTTTTTGCCGCGCCGCTGGTTTGACCCCTTGCCGCATACGCATGTGGCGCTGGATGATGCGCTGGAGCAGGGCGCGATGTTCTGCAATATGCTGGCTGAACTGCGGCAGAAAAACTGGTGATCAAAGCCAATAAAATCAGCGTGGATTAGTCATCGACAATCCACCACGCTACGCCGCCAACTCACTCAAGGCGATTGCTGCCATGATCGCCGGTACCGCGTTGCTGCTGGGCAACGATGCGGCAACGAAACTGCTGACCCAATCGTACCCGGTGGGGCAGGTGATCTGCCTGCGGCAGGCAGCAACGCTGCTGGTAATCGTGCCTTACATCATGGCCGTCAGCGGATGGCGCGCTGCGCGCGTGGTGCATTGGCCGGGGCAGATTTTTCGCGGACTGCTGTTCGTGATCAGCAGCGGATTCATGGTGACCAGTCTGAGCCTGCTGCCGCTGACCACGGTGATCGCGATCACATTTGTGAGTCCGATATTTGTGGTGCTGCTGTCGGCACCGCTGCTGGGCGAGCACGTGGGTACGCGCCGCTGGGGCGCGGTGCTGATCGGCTTCGCTGGCGTGCTGTTGATTGTGCGGCCGGGCGCGACGGGTTTCGAGTGGGTGTTGTTGCTGCCGGTGGCCACCGCGCTCATCAACGGCCTGCGCGATATCGTAACGCGGCGCTTGTCGCGCAGCGAGACCTCGATTTCGATCCTGTTATGTTCGACGGTGATCGTCATGCTGGGGGGCCTCGCTACCGCACCTTTCGGCTGGCACGCGCTGGATGCGCGCGGTGCGCTGCTGATTCTGCTGGCGGGCGTGTGCAATGCCGGTGCGCACTTTCTTATGATCGAGGCCTTGCGCATGGGCGAAGCATCGCTGGTGGCGCCGTTTCGCTATACCTCGTTTCTGTGGGCGCTGGTGTTCGGCTACCTGCTGTGGGGTGAAATCCCCGGACTGTGGGTGGCGCTGGGTGTCGGCTTGATTGTCTGCGGCGGGTTGTTTGCGTTTCGGGGCGCAGCAACGCGCGCATGAAGCTGAGCGCCTTGCGAATATTCATTAAAAACAAATAGTTATGATATTTCGTAGAACGCAATCCCTATTGCGCCGCGTAACTATCGACGGCTAAACACGGTGCAATAGGATTGCACCCTACAACGTGCGTAAGGCTAAAACCGTAGGGCGCAATCCCATTGCGCCGCATGCATCATCCTCGCTCCCCGGCTAAAACCTCTACCGCCGCTCCACCGCCCCAATCCAACGGATAAACCCCGTCATCAACAAATCGATGAAACGAGGAATGCGGCCAATCCGTAACACGCTTTACCCACCCATGTTTCACCGGGTTGTAATGGATGTAATCAACGTGCCTGGCGTAATCGTCATCGTCGCGTATCAGGTGCTCCCAGAATCGGCGCTGCCAGACGCCGCGCTCGCCGCGCGCGATTCGCACCGCGTTGCGATGTTCGGTCGCGGGCAATGCCTTCGAAAATCGGCGCTTGATGGAAGACCAGCGCAACGCGTAATTGCTGTCTCCCAGCGGCAAGGTCCACACCGCATGCGTATGCTCCGGCATCACCACCCATGCATCGACGTGGATCGGATGTACTACACTTACCCACTCGAGCGCCTCATGCAATGCGTCGATGTACTCGACCAGTAACCGCGAGCGCCGCTGCAGCAGGTTTACGGTGAAGAAATAGGTTGCCCCTTCGACTTTTGCACGGCGGTAGTTGGGCATAAGGCGTTATGAGCGACGGGATACAGACAGCGCGAACGATTGCATCCCGCGAAATCTGGAGTACGTAGTGCGCAATGCTTCGCTTCAAGTGTTCCCTTGTCCCTATTGCACTGCAGTCCCCAACGACTTGCGCGCCCACTCGGCATAGGTGCCGGTGTCCATCATCTTGCGGCGGATCACCTCGCGCAGCGCTTCCAGTTCCGCTTCAGTGGGTGCGGGCGTAGCCGCGACCGGGCCTTCTCCTATGTCAAAGCCGGTGCTGTCACGAATATCATCAAACGTATAGCCCGGGTGCACGGTATCCAGCCGCAGTAATCCGGCATCCTTGTCAAAACGGAAATTCGCCTTTGGCGTTACCAGCTTGGTGGGATTGCCGTGGCGCAGCACATCGGGCGGCGTGCTGCCGGCGGCGGAGATGTAATCCACTTTTTCCACCAGCGAGCGCTGCGTGTGCTCGGTGCGAAACACCACTGTGCGCAGTGCGCCGTAATAGATCATGCCGCCGCCGTAGCCGCCGGGAAAACGCATTTGCGGATGGTCAAGGTCCGGGCCGAGCTGATGCAGATTGTAGTTGCCGTGGCGATCAACCTGCACGCCGCTGGCAAAAAACAGGCCCAGCTCGCCGCGCTGCGCGAGAAAGTGAAATTGTTTCGAGGTGTGAAACGGATTGAATATGGAATTCAGGATGATCAATTCCGCGTTCGGTGCGTGCAGCGCCTGTGCCAGCAGCAGGGCTGCCGCGGGAATATGCGACAGCGCCCCACACGCAGAAATTTCGCCGTCGCGCACTTCGCGCGACAGCAGTATCACCAGTAATTCGGAGTCCGTGTATGGCATCAGCTCACGACCGCTTGCGCAGGCTGCCGCCAATCCAGCGGCACAAAACGCGCCACATAATCATCGTGGTCGCGCACGCCAAATACGTGGGTCTGTAAATATTCCTCGAACGCAGCATCGTCCTTCGACGCGATCACGTATTGCCGCATGTGTACCTTGTCGGGTGCATACAAACCAAGGCATCCCGCCGGGTGCGCGCCAAACGGCGCATGCGCCACGGCATCCACGTGTATGGAAGGTATGAACGCGCCGGTCGCTTCTTTTTCCGTCAAATGGTCAACTATGCGCTCAGCGGTGACGATCACGTGCTTAGAGGCTTCCGCCAGGATCACGGCCTCGGATTCGTAGCCGCAGGACACGTTGCCATGACGATCCGCCACCTGCGCGTGAAACACCGCAACGTCCGGGCGCAACGCCTTCGCCACCACCGATTTCGTCTTGCCGTCAAACGGATCAACCGCTATCACCATATCGTCGCGGCGCTTCAGCAGATCCGTACCGATCAATCCGACGACCGGCACGTAGGGCACTCCCATAGACCCAGCCTGGGCCTGTGCAAAGAGCACCCCTCAGGTATTGTCGAGCGACCTCACTCTGCCCGCCAGCACGTAGCGCACAAAATTAGGGCCGCTGCGGGCGAATTCGCCGAGCGTCACGCTGCAGGTGTCCACCACCTTCACCGCGCCCGCGCCCACCAGAAAATCAATATTGATATCACCGCCGACCACGCCCACCACGCGCAGGTCGCGCGTGCCCTGCCGCACCAGCTGGCGCAGCAATGCCATCGGCGCGCGCTGTAGGTTGGCGCTCATCACCAATTGCGCGCCGGTCTTCACCGCGGCCGCCGCCTGCTCCAGGGTAGTGAGTTTGTCACGCATGTAATCCTCCTTGATCCACGATTTGCGCCATTGAAAAATCCGTCCGCCGCTAACCGGCGATACGGCGAAGTTTAGCCCGAA
>CAMBCF010000093.1 GCA_945864585.1 Bordetella parapertussis
TGGTGTTTCGCGACCAGCCCTTTGACGATGCGTCGCAGATTGCATTCAGCCGCAACTTCGGCGTGCTGGAAACGATGGAGGCGCATCCGGGAAACAACTTTAAGCCCAGCCATATCGCGGTGATGACCAATATCGACGCGCAGGGGAAGTTGTTGCCGCTTGACCATCCGAGCATGATCCACCGGCTTCGCAATGAGGAATGGCACACCGATAGTTCGTTCAAGTCTGTCGCTGCACTGTGCTCATTGCTGTCGGGCAGAGAGGTGCCGCCGGCCGGCGGCAATACCGATTTTGCGAGCGCACGTGCCGCCTACGCGGCGCTCCCCGAAGCGCGCAAGGTAGCACTCGAAGGATTGATAGGCGTGCATCGCGTAGCGGAGCCCAGCAATACCGATGATCCCGCGTATAACGAAGAACAAAAGAAGCGTCTCACCGTCACGCACCCACTGCTGCGCACCAACCCGGTGAACGGCCGCAAAAATTTATACGTGGGTTCGCATGCGCAAGAGATCGTGGACATGCCGCGTGAGGATGCGCGAAAACTTCTGCGTCAGCTCACCGCGTTCTGCACGCAGCCGCAGTTTGTCTACAGCCACCCGTGGCGCCAGCATGATCTGGTGATCTGGGACAACCGCTGTGCGCTGCATCGCGCCACGACTTTCGACAAAACCCAATACCGCCGCAACATGCACCGCACCACCGTGGCGGGCACAGCGCTGAACAGTGCGTTGACAAGCATGCCGGGATGACGCAGCCTGACTGGCGAGACGGGGCCCATGCCGGCCGGTTTGCTGTGGGCTAATTTCCAAACAACGCGTGATAGGTGGACATGCAAGCGAAGCTGACCCGCGTCCTGGCGCATGCCGCAACGGCCTATGTCGTGCTTGCGCTCGGTTTCGCACTGTCCGTCGCCGCTGCGTATTGGCGGACAATTCAGGCGGAGCATGCAGCCCGGCAGAATTTCGACGACACTGTCTCCGATGCACGCGACGCCGTGGCGGCGCGCATTCAGGAGCATGCCGACGTACTGCTGGGCATCAGGGGATTGTTTATCGCAGTGTATCCCATCAGCCGGGAAAAATTCCGCGACTACATCGCGAGTCTCGATCTGAGTCGCCGCTACCCCGGCATACAAGTCATCCACTACAGTCAACACCTGGTAGCCGCGCAGCGCCAGGCGTTTGAAGCCATGGTGCGCGCGGATACCAGCATAGATTCCCGAGGCTATGCGGACTTTGCGATCAAGCCGCCGGGATAGCGTACGGAATACGTGGTGGTGCAATATGTCGAGCCGATGGCAGGAAACGAGGCCGCGCTCGGTCTCGATCTCGGCGGCGACGCGGTGCGCCTGGCCGCACTCGTGCGCGCGCGGGATTCAGCGCAGATCACTGCATCCGGTAGCATCGCGCTGGCACTCGATCTGCGCCGGCATCCGGGGTTCGCGATGCGTCTGCCGGTGTATCGAAAAGGCATGCCGCTTGCCAGTGTGGCGCAACGCCGCGAGGCATTCACCGGCATGGTGAGCTCATCGTTTGTGGTAATCGATCTGATGCGCGGGGTATTGAGCGAGACCTTCCTGCAAAATATCCACCTGCGTATTCACGACGCCGGATTCCTGGACGCCGCAAAGGGATCGCAGCCGCCGGCAGCCGAAAACCTGATGTTCGACAGCGACCGCCTGCTGGCGCCGACCTCGGCGCCAGCCGCCGGTGGCAAGCTTGCGGATCTGACACGAGTGATGGGATTGGAGGTGGGTGGGCGCCAATGGAACCTGCACTTTACCGCGCGGCAGCAATTTGTCGCGGCAACTGATCGCTGGCTGCCGTTAATTGCCTTGCTCGGCGGAGGCGCCATCAGTTTGCTGCTGTTCGGATTGATACGCGCGCTCGCCAACACCAGCCAGCGCGCCGCGGCGCTCGCTGCGGGCATCACCGGGGACCTGCGCCGCAGCGAGGCAAGCCTGGCTGCGGCGCAGCGCATGACGCAAGAGATGATTGAAGCCCTGCCGAACCCGGTGTTCTTCAAGGACACAGCAGGACGCTACCTTGGTGTCAACCGCGCGTGGGAAACGTTTTTTGGCGTGCCCAGAGAATCATTCATCGGCAAAACGGTGCATGACCTGTACCCGAACAACCCTGAAGTCGCCGAACGGCTGCATGCACAGGACCAGGCACTGTGGAATCGCCCCGGAACCCAGGTGTTCGAGACGCCCATCACCACCCCCGACGGGTAGCACCATGACACGATTTACTACAAGACCACCTTTACCCGCGCCGACGGCGGCGTCGCAGGTTTGATCGGTACCGTCGTCGACATCACCGAGCGCAAACAGGCAGGCCGTGCGCACCCAGCTTGCGGCCATCGTCGAAAACTCGAACGACGCCATCTTCAGCCGCGCTCTCGACGGCACCATACTGTCGTGGAACGCCGGTGCGCAAAAGATGCTGGGCTATACTGCGGCGGAAGTAATCGGCCAGCCGAGTGCCATGACCCTGCCGCTGGGCCGTTCACTCAACCTGGCGCAAAACAACGAAAGTTTGATCCGCGGCAAGGTGGTGGTACGCGAGTCCGATCGCATAACCAAGGACGGACGGGTGATCGCCGTTCTGACCAGCCATTCCCCCATCAAGGACGGCGCCGGAAACATCGTCGGCACCTCTGTAATCTTGCAGGACATTTCGGCGCTCAAGCAGGCGCAAGCGGCGAAGAAGGAGAGCGAAGAACGCTTCCGCGCCACCTTCGATCAGGCCGCGGTCGGCATCGCCCATTTCGATCTTCAGGACCGCAACATCAAAGTCAACCGGCGTTATGGCGAGATCGTCGGTTATGCGCCGGAGGAGCTCATCGGCAGGCCGCCCGGGTTTCTCAACCACCCCGACGACATCGGCATGGGGAGCGAGCAGCGCAACCTGCTGCGCTCCGGCACCATCGACCATTTCTCGCAGGATAAGCGCTACCTGCGCAAGGACCGGACGGTAATCTGGGTGCGCCGCACCGAGTCGCTGGCGCGCAACGATGCCGGTGAGCCCCAATACTACATCCGCGTTATCGAAGACGTGAGCGAACGTAAGCAGGCCGAGAAACACCAGGCGATGGAGCACGCCGTGACGCGCGTGCTGGCAGAGGCGCCGACGACAGCAGAAGCGATATCCAGGATCATCCGGATCATCTGCGAAACCATGGGATGGCAATGTGGGGCGCACTGGCAGTGGCAAAAAGATAGCGGGCTGCTGCGGTGCATTGAATGCTGGGGGATCGACACCCCCGAAATCCGCGAGTTTATGGCTCACAATACGGCAGGGGTCCTGGAGCCGGGCGCGCCGTTGGGGCAGGGCTTGGTGCGGCGCATCTACAACACCGGCCAGCTGGTTTGGATTGCAGACATGACGCTGGAAAAGGGTTTGCGGCGCGCACCGCTGATAATCAAGGCGGGGCTGCACGGCGCCTTCGGTTTTCCGCTGCTACCGGCAAACGAGGTGCTCGGCATGATGGAGTTCTTCCACCGCGATGTGCGCAAGCCGGACGAAATGCTGATGCAGACGGTGCGCACGATCGGCAACCAGATCGGGCAATATCTGGTGCGCCAGCAGGCGGAGGAACGCGTGCGTCATCTCGCGCACTTTGATGAGCTCACCGGGCTTCCCAACCGCAGCATGTTCAATCAGCGCCTGCACCACGCCTCGCCCAGGCTCAGCGCCACACCAAGCCGCTGGCGGTGCTGTTCATCGACCTTGACCGCTTCAAGATCATCAACGACACGCTGGGCCACAACACCGGCGACCGCGTACTAAAGGATGTCGCGCAACGGTTGCGTGAATGCCTGCGCGGAAGCGATACCGCTGCGCGCCTCGGCGGCGACGAATTTGTGGTGCTGATCGAGGAAATAGCGCAGCCCGTGCACGTGACCGAGATAGCGCAAAAAATCCTTGCCGCGGTGGGCAAGCCGTTCGTGCTCGAGGCGCAGGAATTTCAGCTCACCACGAGTATCGGCGTCAGCATCTTTCCGGATGACGACGCGGATATGCAGACCCTGCTCAAGAACGCGGATATCCCCATGTACCGCGCCAAGGAACAGGGCAGGAACAATTACCAGTTCTAATCGGCGCAAATGAACGTCCACTCGCTCGAGCGCCTGGCGCTGGAATCCAACCTGCGCCACGCCCTGGAGCGCAACGAGTTTCTGCTGCATTACCAGCCCAAGGTTGAAATCGGCAGCGGGCGCATCACCGGCATGGAGGCGCTGGTGCGCTGGCAGCAACCGGGCAAGTTGCTGATCCCGCCCGCGCAGTTCATCCCGCTGGCCGAGGAAACCGGCCTGATCGTGCCGATTGGTAAGTGGGTGCTGAAGACAGCCTGCGCCCAGAACAAGTCCTGGCAGGAGCAGGGGCTGCCGCTGTTGCGCATGGCGGTAAACCTGTCGGCACGTCAGTTCCCCCTCGAAAATCTGCTGCAGGATGTGGGTATTCGTCACTGAGTTACCTCAAGCGTTTCCCGATAGACAGCGTGAAGATAGACCGTTCGTTCATCCGGGATATTCCAGGAGACGCCGACGATGCGGCGATTACCCAGGCAATCATCGCCATGGCGCATGGCCTGCGGCTCCGGGTAATCGCCGAAGGCGTCGAAACCGCAGAGCAATTGCACTTCCTGCGCGACCATGGATGTGACGAAATACAGGGCTATTATTTAAGCACCCCGCTGCCGCAAGACGAGTTTCTCCGCTTGCTGTAGGAAAGCGCCGAACCCGGCGCTACCTTTGCGCTACGCTAATCAAACCACCGCCGCTTGTAACTGACTCCCGGCGCATTCGGCCCCGCGCCTGCAGGGTCTACCCACAGCGATTTGCCCGGATGCTTCACCGGCACGCCGTTAAAGCGCTCGCGCAGCCAGTCGCACACAAACGCGTGGATGTCGGCCTCCCACACCGAACTGCGTCCCTTTTGCGTGATCGAGCCGTTGTGATGCTGATCGGGCAGCACCCACAGTTCCGCCGGCGCTTTCATCTGATCGAACAAGCGGTACACTTCATCCACCGGCGCGCGCGGATCGTATTCGCCGGTGACGATCAGCGTGGGGCAGGTAATTTTGTCCATCAGCCCTTCCATCGTCATCTTCTCCCACACCGCATCGAGTTCGTCTTCGCTTGAGGATTGCGTGAGATAAGCGAAGAGCTGCTTGTAGCGCGGCGATTCCTCGGTCATCAAATAATATTTGTCGACGAACGACGCCCACGGCGCGGCGGCGGCGGCGATGTGGCGATTTTTCGCGGCGATGCGCATGCCCCAGAATGAGCCGAAGGAGAGCGCATAGACGCCGATTTTTTTGGCGTCGACTTCCTTGCGCTTCATCAAGTAATCGATCACCGCGCCCGCCGCATCTTCATAGTTATCGTCGGTGAGGCGAATGCCGCGCAGATTGCTTTCGCCCTGCCCGGGACCGTCAAACGAAAACACATGCATGCCGCGTTGCAGCGCCTGATTGTAGTACGGATGCGGCCATGCCTCCTTGGTCTGGTCGCAACCAGGCACATAAAAAATCAGCGGCTTCGCACCGTCGCCGGGTGCCAGATGCAGATTGCCCGACACCAGGGTGCCGTTCCACGGCACATCCACATGCTCGATGCGATAGGGCGCGAGTTTGCGCACCTTGTCGTAACAGCGGATCACACCGCCATGCAGAAATTTTTTCTCATCGGCGGTCTCGAATACCACGTGCTGCGCGTCGGCGTACTGCAGCGCCGCCGAATAATAAAGTTCCATCGCGGTTTCTTTGTGGCCGGCTTCCATCTCGGCCTGCGCCAGACGTTCGGATTTTTTCGCCGCCAGGCCCACGTGTTTGGCGATCATGTCGTGGCTGCGCACGGTGCGCGGAAAGCGCCCGCGGCCGTCGGGCTGGAAGTGAAACGTCTTGCCGGTTTCTTTCACCATCCAGTCGAAGAACCATTGCTGATTGTCGCGATGCAGATGGGGCTTGCCTTTTTTGGCGCGTGCAGGGCTGGGCATGATTACTCCTTTATAGTGAGCTTTGATTCTCTCGCAAATCGACGCCGTTGCCACGCGCGTTGCGCGCGAGCGGTGGCTGGCGCGATACTTACCATCCGGCATTTCACCCAGGGGAGACAAAATGACCACGCGCAGAGATTTCCTGCAGCAAACCGCCGCAGCAGCGGCCGGTGTCGCATTCACCAGTTGCAGTCTGCTCGATGCCGCACATGCGCAACCGGCGGCGTCAACGCCGGTGCGGCGCCGGCAAGTAATGGTGGCAGGCAAGCGCGTGAAAACGGTCGACGTGCACGCGCATTGCGTGATTCCTGAAGCCATGGCACTGATGGGCATGAAGGTCGCGCCGCAGACGCTGGTGGTAGTGCAGGACCGGCTGCGTATCATGGACGAGCAGGGCATCGACGTTGAAGCGCTGAGCATCAATCCGTTTTGGTATCGCGCCGAGCGCGACAAGGCAGCCGAATTGATCAGGATTCAGAACGAGAAACTTGCAGAAATTTGCGCGGCCAATCCAGATCGCTTTGTGGCGTTTGCCTCGCTGGCACTGTAGTATCCCGACCTCGCGGTGCAGCAGCTTGAAGACGCGGTAAAAAAACTCGGCCTGCGAGGCGCAGCCATTGGCGGCAGTGTCGGCGATGAGGAATTCGCAAGTTCGAAGTTTCACCCAGTATGGGCAAAGGCAGAGGAACTGGGCGTGCTGCTGTTCATCCATCCGGCCGGCGTGCCGGTGTTGAATCCGCGCCTGAAAGGCAATGGCGTGTTGGAAAATGTGATCGGCATGCCGCTCGGCACCACCATCGCACTGTCGCATCTGATTTTTCAGGGCACGCTCGATCATTTTCCCGGCCTCAAGCTGTGCGCGGCGCACGGCAGCGGTTACATTGCGTCATACGCCGATCGCTCGGATCACGGCTGCCTGACATTCCCGGAGCGTTGCGACCCCAACATCAAGTTGAAGAAAAAGCCCACAGAGTATCTGAAACAGATTTATTTTGACTCGTTAATTTTTGGTACGGAAGCGCTGCGGCATTTGGCGGCGCAAGTCGGGACAGGACAAATCGTCATGGGTACCGATTATCCGTTTCCGTGGCAGGACAAGTCGGTGGATCACATCCTCAACACGCCCACGCTAAGCGATGCGCAGCGTGCGGCGATATTGGGCGATACGGCGGTGAAATTGCTGGGGATCAAGTAGTCCCTGTTGGGCTGATAAGCCCAACAACAACGGCTCACTCAAAACACAGATTGATTGGGATCGTCGGCACTGTGATGTTGGGCTTCGCAGGCTCAGCACCAACCTACAAGCTCTCCTATTCCTGGAAGCAAATATCCGTAGGATGGGTGGAGCGCAGCGCAACCCATCACGTCGATCTACTGCGGTGGAATATTCGCCGCCTTGATCACCGCCGCCCATTTCGGGATTTCGGTTTTCAGATACGCGGAAAATTCTGCGACCCCACCTGCCGCCGGCTCCACGCCCTGATTGATGAGGCGCATTTTCACGTCGGCCAGCGTCAGCGCCTTCGCGGTTTCCGCGCCCAGTCTTGCGATTGTCGGCCGGCTAGTGGCGGCTGGCGCGAACATGCCGTACCACGAGTTGGCGTCGTAACCCGGCAACCCCGCTTCATGCAGCGTGGGCACATCCGGCAATGCACTGCTGCGTTTTGTCGACGACACGCCGATCACGCGCAGCCGGTTCTGCTGCGCGTGCGGCAGCACTGCCGCGACCGAGGCAAACGCCATCTGCACTTCACCCGCGAGCACAGCCACTGCCGCCGGCGCGCCGCCCTTGTACGGCACCAGCAGCAGTTTGCTTTGCGACAGGTTCTCGAACAGTGCGGCCGCCAGATGCAGAAAGCTGCCCACGCCGGCGGTGGCGCAACTCACGGCATCGGGCTTCACTTTCGCCAGTGCAATGAGTTCCCTGAGATTTTTTGCCGGCAGCGAAGGATGCGCCGCCAGCGCCATCGGTCCATAACCGGCGAGCGACACCGGCGTGAGATCACGTTGCACATCAAACGGCAGCTTGGCGAACAGTGACGGCATTGCCACCGTGGCATTGGCGAGCAGCAACGTGTGTCCGTCCGCAGGGCTTTTGGCGACGATATCGCCGGCAAGATTGCTCGATGCGCCGGGGCGGTTGTCCACCACCACCTGCTGGCCGAGTTGTTCGGAGAGTTTCTGCGCCAACACCCGCGCTGACAGATCGGTGGCGCCGCCGGCAGAAAACCCCACCACCAGCCGGATCGGACGCGCAGGGTAGCCTTGTGCCTGCGCTGCACCCGCATAACCAAGGGCGGCAACCATCACGCCCGGCAAGAATTTGTGCATGGCTGGGATTATAATGCTTACTCCTCCCACCCAAGGACATGCCGCCATGACCATTTCGATCAACGCCTATACGCCCAACTTCGTCGCGGAAATCTATGATGTGGATCTGTCGCAGCCGGTGTCTGCCGATGACATGCATGCGATCAAACAGGTGTTCTGGAAATACGGCGTGCTGGTGTTTCCCGATCAAAAACTCGCGCCGCAGCATCACATCGATTTCGCCAAGCAGTTTGGCTCGATCGAAATGGATCGCGTGCTCGCCATGGAGAATGCCGCCCCGCGTCTGGGTGCGGCGTTTGCCGATATTTCCAATCTGAATGGTGAAGGAAAAATCTGGGGCAGGGACAGCCGCCAGCGCATGTACAAGGAAGGCAACAAGCTGTGGCACACCGACAGTTCTTTCAAATACAAGCCGGGACTGTGCTCGCTGCTGTATTCGATGACCGTGGTGCCCATCGGCGGCCACACCGAATTCGCCGACCAGCGTGCAGCCTACGATGCGCTATCCGGCGACATGAAACAGAAGCTCACTGGCCTGGTGGCGGAACACTCGATTGAAGCCTCGCGCCGGCGCACCGGCTTCGCCAACTTTGAGCCCGAAGAAGCCAGGCGCCTGCCGCCAGTGCCGCAGTTGCTGGTGCGCACGATTCCGCAGAACGGCAGAAAATCTCTTTATGTTGCTTCTCACATCGGGCGCATTCTGGGCATGCCCGCCGCTGAAGGTGAAGCTCTGTTCCAGCAATTGCTGGCGCACATCACGCAGCGCCAGTTCGTGCACACGCATCGCTGGCGCCCGAACGATCTGGTGATGTGGGACAATCGTTGCACCATGCATCGCGGCACCGATTTTGACGATATGCGCTTCGTGCGCGATATGCGGCGCGCCACGGTAAGCGATGTTGCCAATACCTGCGAGCAGGAAGGGGTGGCGGTGCCGGCGTAAACGTTTCACGGCGACCGTCATTCCAGCGAAGCACGCCCCGGACCACGATTCGGGGGCTGGTATCCCCTTCCCCCGCTTGTGGGAGGAGAGCGTGCACGCAAGCGAGGGGGCAATAGGATGGGGGCGACTAATTTACATGCGAAGCATCCAAATTTACATGCTGCGCACGGGGTAACAACCTGGGTTCCAGCTTACGCTGGAACGACGGGTTTGATATTTGCCAGTGTATTCTGCTTAACCGAGACCGATAATCCCCGCCCACCACTGAAGTTTTCCGCCTGACTCGATATCGTATTTGCGTTCAAAGGTGAGTTTGCCGTCGCTGCCGATACGGAACACCGTGAGCGCAGTAGGCGCAAGACGCACTTCGTTGCCGCTGTCGTTCACTTTCACCCACATGTCGCGGATATTCGCGGTCACCAGCAGCCGGCCGCCGGGATCGATGCCGAGGGTGCGCACGTGATGGGTTTGCGGATCGACGCTCTGGATGCGCGTGGGTTCGCCGGTGGTCTGGTCGATTGCAAACACCGCAATGCTGTTTTCGCCGCCGGCAAAGACTTTCTTGCCGTTGAACGCCACCGTGCTGTCGGCCCGGTTGGCGGTGTAGAGGAAGCGTCCGTTGGGATGGAAATGGATCGCACTGGTGGTCTGGTGAAACTGAAGGTCGTGCTTCGCTGCGAGCGTGGTTTTCACAAACGCGGGTTTCTCGTTGACCGTGTCGCCGTCGATGCGGTGCATATGCAGTTCGTTCTGGCTTTCGACGTTCACGTACATCCACGGCTGCGTCGGATGAAAATCGACATGGCGCGGGCGGTAGTCCATGCCGCCTTTGCCGACGGCGTCGATGGATTGCAACGGCGTGAGTTCGCCGTCCTTGAAGCCGAACACCTTGATAGCGCCGGGGTCTTCGGGCTTGTCCGGTCGCGCATCGTTACCGCGCGAGGGGAATATCACCAGGCGGTTCGAGGGGGTCACGGTGACCTGATGCGCGTAGATGCCGGCATCGATTTTTGATGTTTGTTGCACCTGCGCGCCCACCGTGCCATCGCCGTTGATGCGATGCACGGTGATATTACTGGGGTTGTTGAACGCCGTCAGCGCATAGTGGCCACTGCGGTCGACGCAGTGGTGTATAGGGCGCGAGGGCAGCGCCTGCGACTCACCGTGCAGCGCGAGCGCGCCATTGGCAGCAACACGCACCGCGCACAAACGATGCATCTTGCCGGGATTGGGCGTGTTACCCGACGCCGCATCACTCGTGGAAACCGTCAGGAACTTGCGCGAAGGATGCGGCCACACATACTGCACGTTGGAGGGCAGCGTGATCGATGCGCGCCGCGTCAGCGTTGCCGCATCGACATCCACCTCAAAATGCGTGAGCTGGTCACCGACGCTTTGATACAGCGCTGCGCGCTCGGGTGTGTTAGCGGCGCTCATGCCAACCTCACAAAACCGGTCCACCATTGAAACTTGCCACCGAGTTCAACATCGTATTTGCGCACAAAGGTGAGTTTGCCATCGTCGCCGATGCGAAATACCGTCATCCCCGCTGGCACATGGCGCACGTTGTTGCCGTCGCGCACCAGCATATCTACTATGCTTGCAGCCACCATTATTTTACCGCTGGGGTCGATGCTGAAGGTGCGGATGTGGAAACTCTGCGGATCAATATTCTGGACCAGCGTCGGTTCGCCGGTGGATTGGTTGATTGAAAACACCGCAATGTTGTTTTCGCCGCCGCGGAACACCCGCTTGCCGTCGAAATCCACGGTGGCATTGGCGCGGTTCGAGATGTAAACCGTGCGGCCATTCGGATGCACGTGTATCGCGCCGGTGGCTTGCGGAAAATGGATGTCGTAGTTGCCGATGGTGGTGCTCTTTTTGAACGCGGGTTCCGGAGCGAGGCTATCGCCCTGCATGTGGTGCATATGCATCTCGTTCTGTGATTCGACACAGACATACACCCACGGGCGTGTCGGATGAAAATCCACATGACGCGGGCCGTAACCCAGGCCGCCTTTACCACCGACCAGCAGGTTCGCCAGTGGCGAGAGTTGACCCGCCTTGAAATTGTAGATTTTCAGTGCGCCGGGGTCTTCGGCTTTTTTGGCTTCGGGCCGGTTGCCGCGGGTGACAAGAACGACAGAACGATTGGCAGGCGTGGGTATGATCTGATGCGCGAAAATGCCCATGTCGAGCTTCGCTACCTGCTGCACCTGCACGCCCACGGTTCCATCGCTGTTGATGCGATGCACAGTGAGATTGCTGGGGTTATTGTAGGCATTGAACGCATACGAACCGCTGACATCCACGCTGGTGTGTATCGGGCGCTGCGGCAGCACCGCTGCCTCACCGTGCATCTGCAATGCGCCGCTCGCATCCACGCGCGCAGCGGCGAGGCGATGCACCTTGCCGGGATTAGGCGCGTTGCCGGATGCGGCGTCGGTGCTGGAGACATACAAGAACTTCCGCGACGCGTTCGTTGGACCGGGCCACACATACTGAATGCTGGAGGGAAAAGTTAATGACCCGCGCTGCGTCAAGGTGGCAGCGTCAACATCCACCTCAAACTGCGTGAGGCGCTCCCCGATGCCCTGATAAAACGCGCTGCGGCCACTGCCCGAAGCGGGACCGCCAGTGGCGCAGCCCGCCACAGAAGTTGCGGCCGCACTCACCAGTGCGGTATTAAATGTGCGTCGATCCATGATGGCAGTCCTCCCTGAAAAAGTTAATCAAAATAATAATTTGCATTTAGGTGTACTGCGTAGCGTGCGCCATGTTCACGGCAGCGGTGAGTGCGTCCCGAACTTCGTGCGCATGGCGCACGCTACACACTCACTTATTTCGCCGCCTTGGGCGCAACCGACAAGCCTTTCACACCACTCTTCGCTATCCATTGCGCCACCAGACCTTCGGCCTTGACGTCTTCGACGAACGCGCACAAATAAGCCGCACCCGCGTCGCGGCCTCGCGGCGTGCCCGCGGTGTGCCGCACCACGGTAAAGCGGCCATCGAGTATGCGCGCGCCCGGTAGTTCTGCTGCGCATTTGAGCAATTCTGTTTTCAGCCCGGCCAGCGCTTCGAGTTTTTTGGCGACAAAGTGTTTAAAGGCGGCGGGCGAACCCGCTATCGGCACCAGCTTCGCATGCTGGATGGTGCGGGTGAGATACAAATCGTAGGCGCTTTTCGCACCGAGGGCGATGCGCACGCCGGGCCTGTCCACGTCGTCGATTTTTTGCAGCGGCGAGCCTGCAGGCACCATATAGGTTGCCTCGATTTCGGTGGTAGGGCCGGCAAACGCGATTTCTTTCGCGCGCGCGGGTTCGTCGGCGAGTACTGCGACATCCCATGCGCCGGCATTAACCGAATCCGCCAGAGCGCCGGCGGATTTGTAATGCAGAATTTCCAGCGGCACATCCAGCCGCCGCGCCAGTTCTCGCACCAGCTCAACCGCGACGCCGCCTTGCTCTCCATTCGGGCCGAGCTTTGTCAGCAGCGTGTTTTGAAAGTTGATGCCCGCGCGCAGCTTGCCGGTGGGCGTAAGTTCCGCGCGCGCGGCGGGAGGGATAGCGGTGGTCAAATGTTTACTCCAGTAACGGTTGGCGCAGGTTTGATGATCGTGTGTCTCGCGTAATGATTGTCAAGCGATACCCTCAACGATACGTAAATCGCGCTCAACCGCGTCGCCCAAAATTCTCAGTGCCTCCTGATAAGCGGGCGTGTCGTGCGCAGCGAGGGCTTTCTCAAGACTGTCGAATTCGATCATCACCACGCGCTGGTTGATGCCGAGTTCGTAGACTTTGGCAGGCGCACCGCGCACCAGAAATTTTCCACCGGACGCCTGTATTGCGGCAGGCGCAACTTTCGCATAGGCCGCGAACTGATCGGGATTTTTGACGGATTTATAGAATGCGATCCAATAGGCTTTGGCCATGCTGTTTTCCGGGAAGGGTTTTTGAGGATACTGCGCAGCGCAAGTTTACCGCTAATCCTCGAATCGCGAAACTGTGTAAGTATCTGTTTTTATTGCATTTTTATTTACCGTTCGAGATAAATGCGAAATCGCTTTGGCGCCACCCTGGCGCGACGCGGCGTGCAGTGCACGCGGACCGGCCGCTTATACTAAGCTCCATTCCGTTCACCGCGAGGCGCAAAAATGTTTCGATCGCGAAGCACCAGGGCCATGGCAGTTTTGGCCGCAGCACTTTGTGCCGGATGCACCAGCCCGCCTGCCACGACACCCGAATCCGCAATGCCGATAGCGCTGTACGAGGGCGCGCGTTTGATACGGGGCGATGGCAGCGCCGCCATTGAATCCGCCGCATTCACCGTGCAGCGCGGCGTGATCACGCGCGTGGGCCGCAAGGGCGAGGTGTCCGCGCCGCCGCATGCAACGCGCATTGATCTGACTGGAAAGACGGTGATGCCCACGCTGATCAGCGCGCATGTGCATCCCGGTTTTCAAAAGGGCTTGAGCTACGGCGCGGACAATTACACGCGCGAAATCATCCTCAATGATCTGAATCTCGCGCTGTATTACGGTGTGTCGGTGGTGATGTCGCAGGGCATCGAGCGTGGCGACCTCGCGTTTCAGCTGCGCGACGAGCAGGCGGCCGGCAAACTCGGCGGTGCGCGTTTATTGCTGGCGGGGCGCGGCATCGGTGCGCCCAACGCCGGGCCGGGCGCCATGGCATATAAGGGCATCGCCTACGAAGTCAGCACCGAAGATGAAATCCGCCGGGCGGTGCGCGAGCAGGCGGCACGCAAAGTCAACGCCATCAAAATCTGGGTCGATGATCGCGGTGGACGCGCGCCTAGCCTGTCGCCGGCGTTGTCGCGCGCCGCGGCCGACGAAGCGCACAAGCTGAAACTGCGCATCAGCGTGCATGTTTTTTATCACAAGGACGCAGTCGAATTGGCAATGGCAGGAGTGGATAGTTTTGCGCATCTGGTGCGTGATCAGGTGATGGATGATGCGCTGGTGGCGTCGGTGATCAGGAATGGCGTGTATATGATGCCCAATATGGGTGGCGCTGAGCGCAATACCTACACCTCGCCGCCCGGCTGGTTCAGCGATCCACATCTCACGGCGTTGCTGCGTGACACGGTGTCGCCGCAAGTCATCGAGCGCATGAAGGGTTTATTTACGCCACGCGATCCGCAAGTGATGGCGCTGGTGCGCCGCAACTACAGCAGCATTCATGGCAGCTTGACCAAACTCAACGCCGCCGGCGCGCGCATCATACTCGGTTGCGACACGGGACTACCCGATCATATGCATGGCTATGCCGAACAGCGTGAGCTTGAACTGATGGCCTCGGCAGGTATGACGCCGATGCAGGTGATCGTCGCCGCCACTAGCCGTGGCGCGGAATATTTGCAGCTTGCGGATAGCGGCGCACTGGTGGCCGGCAAACGCGCGGATTTTCTGGTGCTCGACGCCAATCCGCTCGACGATATACGCAACACGCGGCGTATCGCCAAGGTGTTCATCAAAGGCGAAGAGATCGATCGTGCGGCGTTGAAGGCGTCGCTGATTAAGTAATCGGGGCAGTGTATTTGTTGAATCGGCGCTTGCTATGGAAATGAAAGTCCGGATGACCACCGCCTTGCGCGCCCCCACCCACTGCATGGCGTGGTGTGGCACCGAAACCGGCGTATTTAAAAGGCAGGGGCTGGAGGTGAGCTTCCCGGTGATCGAAACCACCGGACCGGAAGCGGTTGCGGGCCTCGCGCGCGGCGACTGGGATTTTTGTCAGACCGGCACACTGCCGGTGGTGGAGAACTTTCTGTGCGGCGGCGATGTGGTCGCGCTGTTCAGAAACGCCTTGCAGCACGACAACCTGTGTATCGCCTTGCGGCACGAGCTGAAAACACTTACTGACCTCGAGGGCAAACGCATCGGCGTACTGTCGGATGCCACCTCCGGGCAAACCGGCATCAACGCGCGCCTGACCATAGAACGGGCCGGCGCAACGGCGACCTACGTGGGCCTCGGCAGCTATGGCAATATTTACCAGGCGCTCATTTCGGGCGAAATCGATGCCGGCCCGCTGCCCCTGCATTTGCGCTTCACCGGCGAGCGGCAATACCACTGGAACATTTTTGGCCTGGCGTTTGGCGGGGCGGTGCCGTCGGTTTTTGCCACCACGCGAAAGCTGATTGCCTCGAACCGCGAGTTGGTGATGCGCGTGGCGAAAGGGTTCATCGAGACCGTTCACGCATTCAAGACCGAGCCCGATGTGTATATCCCGCTGCTGCAGCGCTTTCTGAAGGTCAGCGACCGCAAGCTGGTGGAAGACCATTACCAGTTTTACGTGCCGCTGTATCCGCAGGTCCCGCGCATGGCGTTGAGCGCGGAGGGCACGCAGTCGATCAGGGATACCTTCGCCAGAAAATATCCAGCGGCACAAGAGCTGCAAGAATCAGATTTTGTGGATTCGTCGTTTGTCGATGAACTGGAACAGAGCGGATTTATTGGGAAGCTCTATGCCGGGGGCGTAAAGTAATGCAGAGATGCGTTTCTCATACTAGCAAGTTACAAGGGTATTCCAGCTTTTGTAGGGCGGGTTGGGTGCCGGGGAGGGCGCCGTAACCCGCCGTGTGCGTCTACATAGTTTTGGCGGGTTACGCTGCGCTAACCTGCCGTGTGCGTCTACATGGTTTTGGCGGGTTACGGCGCATACCCCGCGCCTAACCCGCCCTACGTCGCAATCGACTTCCATTCCTGCGCTAGCCGCTCGGCACTGCGCCATGCCAGCGCCTGTATGGTGAGCGTGGGATTGCGCGCGCCGCTGGTGCCCATTACCGAGCCGCCGAGCACGCCGAGATTCGGCACTTCGTGGGCGAAGCCCCAGCGATCTACCGTGTTGGTGGCTTTGTTGTCGCCCATGCGGGTGCCGCCGATGGCGTGGGTGGATGGCCCCTGCGTGCCGACCGGGCCGGGTGTGGTTTCTATCGCGCCGGCCTCCATGAACCACTGTTTCATTTTTTCCTGCAGGTAGAGGCTGATCTTGCGGTCGTTGTCCTTCCAGTCAGCAGTGATACGGATTACGGGATTGCCGAGGCGGTCTTTCACCGTGGGATCGAGATCGAGCACGTTGTCCTCGAACGGCAGCGTAGTCTTTTGCATGGTGGCAAGATTCCAGCGGTCAGCATTCTGTTTGACGAACGCTTTCCACGCCGAGCCCCAGGTGGGTCTGCCGAAGGTCGGCATGGTCGCCGCATCAATAGGCCGGCGGTCGGAATACACGAACAGATTGCCGCCGCCGATAAAATCCACACTGCCGTGGTCAAAATTGTCATCGGCCCAGTTGTCGAGCGCAACACCCTGCCCTTGCGTGCCATACCAGTTGTTGATGTTGCGCGGGAACAGCCCGATCAGCCGTGAGGCGGTGTTGTGGGTCATATAGTGCCGTCCCACCTGCCCATTGTTGTTGGCGAGGCCATTGGGGAATGCCTTTGATTTCGACAGCAGCAGCAGGCGCACAATCTCATAGGTATAGCTTGCAAGCAGCACCGCATCGGCCGGCTGAAAGTATTCGATGCCGTCCTTGCCGCGCATCAACCTTCCCTTTGATGTTGCCCGCTTTGCCCGATACGCCGACTTCGTAATCGACCTTGTCGTAATACGGCTCAAGTTCCTCGTGACCAAAAGGCCAGTCTTCAACCGTGCACCCTGCGGGGATGCGCGCAGCGCCGTAGCGGCGCGTGGTTTCGCTTGCCACCTTGAAGTCCCACGGACTTAGCCGCCATGCCTGCGCAAAGAAGTGCAGCGTAGTGCCGCCGACGGCATTCATCATCGGGTGAAACGCGGGACGCGGGGAATACGGCGCAGTCGCGCTGCGCCGGTGGGTGGGCACTTCGGTGTTGGCTTTTTGCACCGATTGCGGCCAGCCGCGAAAGTTATTGCGCAATTCGTCGGGTGCGAAATCGCGTGGCGTAAGCCAGTCACCGGCTTCCAGCCCGATGACATCAAGGCCCGCGCGGGTCAGCGGCAGCACCGCAGTGCCGCCGGCGGCGCCAAGGCCGATCACCACAACGTTCGTCTTTTTCAGATTAGTGGCCATTACTGCCCCCGCGCTTGCTGAACATCGCCTCGTCGTAGGCCGATTTGCGGATGACCTTCGGCGGCTTGCTCATGCTCTGCTCGTCCGGCGCCACCGCCATGCGTATGCCTGGATAACCGATCAAATCCCAGCCGACAAAGTTGGCGTTGCCACCGTAGTAGGGATCACTGAAGGTGCCTTGCAGGGTGTGATTGCGCAGCATGTTGAAAAAAGCCGCCGAATTGGGACGAAACCCGGTGGCGGCATTTTTTTCCATGTCGGTAAGTACCGCATCCTGATCGCGCGCGGCGAGTTTCGTGAACGAGGCGCCTTTGGACGACTGCGCGTAGGCGTCAACCGCGGCGAGTCCTGAAACGTAGGCAGGCTTGGATGAGGCGAGCGGCCCGCTGAGCGCGCGGTCGATGTAGTGTGCCGCGCGTGCCTCGGCCGCGCCGGGGCCGTTTTCATCGGTGGGAATGATGCGCGCGACGATGGCTTCGAGAATGTCCGGCTGTTGTGTGCTATCTTTGATGTGAAGTCCGCCAGGCGAAATACCCTTATCAAAGGAATGCACCAATGTCCACCGACACCAATCGACGCCCTGCCGGCATGCCGCAAGGACTCGACGTCCTGCGCGATCCCTTGCTTAACCGAGGCACCGGCTTCACTGAAAAGCAACGTGACGCGCTGGGGCTGCGCGGCCTTTTGCCGCCGCATGTCCTGAGCCAGGCGGAACAGGTGCAGCGGGTGCTGGAGAATCT
>CAMBCF010000094.1 GCA_945864585.1 Bordetella parapertussis
GCGGTGGCGGCGCGATCACAGCGGCCTGTGACACAGGCGCATGTGCTCGATCCTCAGTCCTCGATCCTGAGTCCTGCAATTCTTTGCGCCACGACTTGAAATCAAAGCCCTCGAACAACTGGTCGAGTGTTTGTGTTTGTTGCGGCTGCAGACCCAAATCATTCAGCTTTACCGGCAACGGCACATCGCATTTGATGGTGAGCAAACCACGCGCGGTGGGCAGCCAGTCGAGCGCTTTGCGCAGATTTTCGCCCACCACACCGCCGATCTCGCTCGCGTGCGCCACCACATTGTCCAGCGTGCCGTACTGCGTGAGCCATTTCACCGCGGTCTTTGGTCCGACTTTGGAAACACCCGGCACGTTATCCACGGTGTCGCCGATCAACGTCAGGTAATCAATGATACGTTCGGGCTTAACGCCGAATTTCTGCTCGACGCCGGCTTCATCCAGATTTTCGTTGGTCATGGTGTTGACCAGCGTGATCTGCGGCGACACCAGTTGTGTGATGTCCTTGTCGCCGGTGGAAATCACCACCCGCATGCCGGCACGTTCGGCATCGCGCGCCAGCGTGCCAATCACATCATCGGCTTCGACGCCTTCGACTATCAACAAGGGCCAGCCCATGGCGTTGATGGCGTCATGCAGTGGCGCAATCTGGCGCGCCAGATCATCCGGCATCGGCGGACGGTTCGCTTTGTACTCGGTGTAAACATCGTCGCGAAAGGTCTTGCCCTTGGCATCGAACACACAGGCGCTGAGCGCCGAGGGATAATCCTTGTGCAGCCGCCGCAGCATGTTAAGCACGCCGTAAATCGCGCCGGTCGGCTCGCTGCGCCGGTTGCGCAAATCCGGCATGGCGTGAAACGCACGATACAGATACGAGGAGCCGTCAACCAGCAGCAGGGTTTTCATGTTTTATCCGCAGTAGCGCTTGATTTCACAGGAGGCCGCCCGCATTTTTGTGATGCCAGCGCCGCTTTCAAATTGCCCGCGAAAGGCTGATAATTGAAGTTAAAATGAGGATACCCCATGCGTGACCCTATCGCCAGATTCGTAACATTCGCCAGATTCGTAACATTCGCCAGATTCTTAACGTTCGCCAGATTGGTTAAATTCGCTGTGCCCGCGCTGTTATCGCTTGTGTTCGCGAGTGTGCCCGTGGCGGCGCAGACATCCGCGCGTCCGCCCAATCTGCAGCCGGTGCCGGAACCGCCGCCGCCGCCCAAAGGCTTTGAACTCGACAGCGCGCTGGAACCGCAAATCACCACCGTCAGACGCGGCACGGAAACGGTTGAGGAATACCGCCTGGGTGGCCGGCTTTACATGATGAAGGTAACGCCCGCCAGCGGCGGCACACCGTATTATCTGGTCGACAGTCACGGTGACGGGTCGTTTGCGCGCCAAAGCACTCACGACACCGGGCTGCGTCCGCCGATGTGGGTGATCCACAGCTTTTAGCATTCCGTGTTGGTCTGCACCATGAATTGCGCGGTGCGGCCGCGCATTTTTTTGCTGCCTGTACGCCGGATGCCAAACGCGGTACGCTATTGCGATGTCTGTCTTTACCACGGTCACCCCTGATCAGCTCGGCGTCTGGTTAAAAAACTACGACCTCGGCACACTGGTCGAGTTAAAGGGCATTGCCGCCGGCATCGAAAACACCAACTACTTTGTCACCACCACGGGTGGCCGTTACGTGCTGACCTTGTTCGAGAAGCTCAGTGCGCGCGAATTGCCGTTTTACCTTGACCTGATGGCGCATCTCGCCCAGCGCGGCGTGCCGTGCCCAGCGCCTATCACGAATCTTGGCGGCAGCACCCTCGGCGAACTGAACCGTAAACCGGCCAGCCTGGTAACCCGCCTCAACGGCACAGACCTGCTTTATCCCACCGCGGCTGACTGCGCGAAAGTGGGCGCAGTGCTCGCGCGTATCCACCTCGCCGGGCAAAATTACACCGCGCACATGGACAATCCGCGCGGCCCGGCGTGGTGGCGCGCGGTGACGCCCAAGCTGCTGCCGTTTCTCGGCGCCGAAGACGCCGCGATGCTGCGCGAAGAAGTCGCGTGGCAGGACACGTATCACCCTGCGACACTGCCGCGCGGCGCGATCCACGCGGACTTGTTTCGGGACAATGTTTTGTTCGACCATCACGAGGTCGCCGGTGTTATCGATTTTTATTTCGCCTGTACCGACGCGCTGGCATACGAGGTCGCGATCGCCGTAAACGACTGGTGTCATCAGCCCGACAGCCGGCTGGACCCTGCGCGCACCACCGCGCTGCTGGCCGGCTATCACGCGCTGCGCCCTTTTACCGCCGCCGAGCGCGGTGCATGGCGCACACTGCTGCGCGCGGGGGCGCTGCGTTTCTGGGTGTCGCGGCTGTATGATTTTCATCTGCCGCGCGCGGGCGAGCTGACCCACGCCAAGGATCCGCGGCATTTTCAGCGCTTGTTGCGCGCGCACGTCGAGCACCCGCACGAACTGCCCGGCCTGCCGTAAACCCATTTTCGCAAATCTCCATTTGACTCGCCTATAATGGGCATGCTGCGGTCACGCGCATTCGCCTGCGGGGAACACCATGTTACAAATTCGTTCGGTTGCAACGGCCAGGGGATGGCGATGGATCGCCGACGGCTGCGCGCTGTTTCGCAAGAGCCCGCTGATGTGGGTGTTAATCACGCTGGGACTTTTAGGCGTGTTCAAGCTGATCCTGTTGATCCCGTTTATCGGCGTGGCCGCGATACTCGTGATGCCCATCATTCTGGTCGGGCTGATGGAAGGCTGTCGCGCGCTTGATCTCGGCGGTGAACTGAAGCCCGCCTATCTGCTCAGCGGATTCGTGCGCAACACCGCTGCGCTGGCGGCGCTCGGCGGCATCTATCTCGCCGGAAACTTGTTGATAGTATTGCTGATTACCACGCTCGGCGGCGAAGCGCTTATGCAGGTGCTGAAGTTTTACGCAGAGCAGAAAGTAACGCCGGAAAATATCCATCAGATCCGCGACGCGGTTTCAAAGGCCACCTTAGCCGTGCTGGCGGGTTGGGCGTTGTCGCTGCCCTTGACGATGGCCTGCTGGTTCAGCCCGCTGCTCATCTATTTGCACGACATGAAGCCGTTGCAGGCCATGCACGCCAGCCTCAGCGCTTGCTGGCGAAATATGATGCCCTTTCTGGTCTACGGCGGCCTATTTTTTGTGGCGCTCATATTGGTGACGCCGCTGAGTATGGCCACACGCATACTTGACCTGGGAATGTGGCTGCTCGCACCCCTCGTCATCCCGTCGATCTACACCAGCTATAAGGATATTTTTCCAGCCACCGCTACACCGCCGCCCGGGGGTGCAAAGGGATAGCCGCGCCGGTTAACGCTTACAGCGGCGCGAGGTTCGCGTACTCCAGCATCAGCCATTTCAGGCCGTTGTTACGAAAATTCACCTGCACGCGCGCTTCGGCGCCGCGCCCTTCGGCGCTCACGATCACGCCGCTGCCAAATTTCGCATGCGCTACATTTTGTCCGATGCGCCAGGGTTGCGAGGACTGAGGACGGAGTGTCGGGGACTGGGTAACGACTCCCGACTCGCCACGCGCACGGGGGTCCTGATAGCGCGGGCGCGCATTGATACGCTGCAACAGCGCTTCGGGTATTTCGTGAAAAAAGCGCGAAGGTACGTTGTAGCGCGTTTGGCCGTGCAGCATGCGGCTTTGCGCCAGCGACAAGTACAGGCGCCGCCGCGCGCGCGTCAGTGCCACGTACATCAGGCGGCGTTCTTCTTCCACGCCGCTGTCGCTATCGCCGCTGAGGCTGTTGTCGTGCGGAAACAAACCCTCTTCCATGCCGCTGATAAACACCGCGTGAAACTCCAGGCCCTTGGCGGAATGCACCGTCATCATTTGCAGGGCTTCGGCGCCCGGCAACGCCTGATGCTCGCCCGCTTCCAGCGCGGCATGCGCCAGAAACGACGCCAGCACATCGTTCACCGGGCCGCTGTCTTGCGGTGTTGGCGGTGTCATCGGCGCGATCTGTTCCGCAGCAGGAATCCATCCCTCGTTTTCAGCCACGAACGCCGCCGCCGCGTTCACCAGCTCGCCCAGGTTTTCCAGCCGGTCCGCACCTTCCTTTTCGCTTTGATAGTGGCCCGACAAGCCGCTGTGTTCGATCATGTGCTCAATGATTTGCGCCAGCGGCAAGCCGTGCGTGGCCTCGCGCATGTGTTCGATAAGCCGCACAAACGCGCCCGTGTTCGATGCCGCTTTGCCTGACAGCGTATTGGCGCAGGTCGCGGCCCACAGGCTGATGCCGCGTGTCTGCGCCACGGCTTGCAGCTGTTCAAGGCTGCGCGCGCCGATACCGCGCGCGGGGAAGTTAATCACGCGCAGCAGCGCGCCATCATCATTCTGCTGCGCCATCAGCCGCAGATACGCCAGCGCGTGTTTGATTTCCTGGCGCTCGAAAAAGCGCAATCCGCCATACACCCGATACGGCACCAGGGCATTGAACAGCGCATGCTCCAGCACCCGCGACTGCGCGTTGGAACGGTACAGCACGGCGATCTCACCCAGCGGCACACCTTCATTGCGCAGGGCCTTAACTTCCGCGACGATAAACGCGGCTTCCTCAAGATCCGTGGCCGCTTCGTACACGCGCAACGGCTCGCCTTCGCCTTCGGCGGTCCACAGGTTTTTACCGAGCCGTCGCTGGTTATGGCTGATCAACGCGTTGGCGGCGTCGAGTATGTTGCCGTGCGAGCGGTAGTTCTGTTCAAGCTTGATGACTTTGTCCACATGAAAATCACGCTCGAAGTGATGCATGTTTTCAGCGGTGGCGCCGCGAAAGCCATAAATGCTTTGATCGTCATCGCCCACCGCGAACATGCAGCTTTCCGCGCCGCTCAACTGCCGCAGCCATTGATACTGCAAGCGGTTGGTATCCTGAAACTCGTCCACCAGCACGTGCTTGAATCGATTGCGATAATGCTCGCGCAGCGGATCGTTGCAGGCGAGTATTTCCGATGAGCGCAACAGCAGTTCGGCAAAATCGACCACGCCTTCGCGCTGGCATAGCGCATCGTAAGCGGTGTAAATCTCGGTGCTGCGGCGCGAGAATTCGTCATGCGCTTCCAGCGCTTTCGCGCGCTTGCCCTCGTCTTTGGCGGCATTGATGAACCATTGCACCTGACGCGGCGGATAACGCGCGTCGTCGATGTTCATCTGCTTCATCAGGCGCTTGATCAGCGCCAGTTGATCCTGACTGTCGAGTATCTGAAACAGTTGCGTCAGCCCTGCCTCGCGATAGTGCGTGCGCAGCATGCGGTTGCACAGCCCGTGAAAAGTGCCCACCCACATGCCGCGCGTATTGACCGGCAGCATCGCGGAAATGCGCATGAGCATTTGTTTCGCCGCTTTGTTGGTAAAGGTGACGCCGAGCAACTCGTGCGGACTCACTTGTCCGGTCTGAATCAGCCATGCGATGCGCGTGGTCAGCACGCGCGTCTTGCCGCTGCCTGCGCCGGCGAGGATCAGCGCCGATTGGTGCGGTAGCGTGACCGCTTCAAGCTGAGGTGGGTTGAGGCCGGAAAGGAATGCGGGAGTCATCAAACGCAACGAGGTTGCACTGGATTATACGTGATCACTGTGCGCGCCCGTGACCCGCTTGATCAAGGCTGGCGCGACGGGCTTGCGAGCAGGGTTTGCAGGCGCGACAACAAGGCGTCGCCATCTTTCGCGGTGGCGATGCCCGGCACACGCACCGCGTACTGCGCGCCGCCTGGCGCGGTTTCCACTGCAGCCACTAGCGCGGGATAACCTGCGTCCTGCAGCCGGCCTGCCAGCGCGCGCGCCGCGTATTGATCTGCGCTGCGCATCACCTCGAGGCGCCATGCACCGCCAGCGCGCACTGCGCCCAAGCCTTCGGTAATTTCAGTTTCCAGCGACCATTCGTTGATTTGTTTTTGCGGCGCCTTGGTTATGGGTTTGGGCTTGTCGTCGCGTGGCACGACAAAAAATTGCAGCGGCTCATTCATCACGAATGCCTGCTGCCCGTGGCGCACCGAAATGCGGCCTTCGAGCAGATACAGCAAATCTTCCGTGGCGGTGGAGCGTCCCCACAAATCGGTGCCGCGGATACCTGCTGTGATGGTGGCAATTTTGACGTTGACATCGCGCTCGGCGCGCGACTTGCCGAACACGCCGGTGGTAAATCTGAACGCCCCTTTCACCACATAGAGCGACGCGCCTACCACGGGCGCTTTGCCGGCTTGCTTTTTCTCGGACAAACCATCGAGCGCCAGGGTGGCGTTTTCGCCGAGCTTAACCGCGCTGCCTTCGCTCATGCGCAGCATCACGCGCGCGCGCTCGCCGGTGATGATTTTGTCCTTGTCAGTGAGTTGCAAACCGACCGTCAGAGGTTCGCGCTTGCCCGCGCGCTCCACCCATGCCGGACTGACCACGCCTTCAACGATGAGCGTGCGTGCCAGCGCCGGCGACAAATTCAGCGCCACCATTAGCATAATCAAGCAACGAAACATCAGCGACTCCTTGCTGTGGCAATGCCTCTGGGTCGGCAATTGTGACCGCACGCTTACAGGTATAATCGTACCTTACTTCACGCCCATTCTCTCGCGCCATGCAGCAAAAATATAATCCGTCGGTGATTGAACGCGACGCTCAGGCGTATTGGGAAAACACCCGGGCTTTCCACGCCGTCGAATCCGATGCAACCGGCAAGCCCAAATACTACTGCTTGTCGATGTTCCCGTATCCCTCGGGCAAGCTGCACATGGGCCATGTGCGCAATTACACCATAGGCGACGTGCTTGCGCGCTACCACCGCATGAAGGGCTTTAACGTGATGCAGCCGATGGGCTGGGACGCGTTTGGTCTGCCCGCCGAAAACGCGGCCATGGCCAACGGTGTGCCACCGGCAAAATGGACCTACGACAACATCGCCTACATGAAAAAGCAGTTGCAGTCGCTGGGCTTTGCCATCGACTGGAGGCGTGAGCTTGCTACCTGCAGGCCGGAGTATTACCGCTGGAATCAATGGCTGTTCCTGCGCATGCTGGAAAAAGGACTGGTCTACAAAAAAACCGGCACGGTGAATTGGGATCCGCTTGACCAAACCGTGCTGGCCAACGAACAGGTGATCGACGGCAAGGGCTGGCGCACCGGCGCCGCAGTCGAAAAGCGCGAGATTCCCATGTACTACATGGCGATCACGAAATACGCCGACGAATTGCTCAGCGCGCTCGACACCCTGACGAACTGGCCCGAGCGCGTGCGCACCATGCAGGCGAACTGGATCGGCAAGAGCTACGGTGTGCGCTTTGCGTTCCCCTACGAGATACCTGCTGCGACAAGCAGCAGCCATAATCTCCTCTCCCCCTTCGGGGAGAGCGTAGCGAGGGGGGCGGAGCCGGCCGGGGGTGAGGGAGCCGCGCCGAGCGGCAGATCAGAAAAGCTGTGGGTCTTCACCACCCGCGCCGACACCATCATGGGCGTGACGTTTGTTGCAGTGGCGGCGGAACATCCGCTGGCAACACTCGCCGCAAGCAACAACCCCAAAGTCGCCGCATTCGTCGATGAATGCAAGCGCGGCAGCGTGATGGAAGCCGACATGGCAACCATGGACAAGAAAGGCATGCCGACGGGCATCTTTGTCGGGCATCCGCTGACCGGCGAAAAAACCGAGGTGTGGGTCGGCAACTACGTGCTGATGAGCTACGGCGAAGGTGCGGTGATGGCGGTGCCCGCGCACGATGAGCGCGATTTCCATTTTGCCAAACAGTACGGGTTGCCGATCAAGCAGGTGATTGATGTCCCCGGCAAAACCTTCAGCACCGACGCGTGGCAGGAATGGTACGCGGACAAGGAACACGGCGTTTGCATAAATTCCGGAAAATACAATAACCTGGCGTATGCCGCGGCGGTGGATGCCATTGCCGCCGATTTGCATGCAAAAGGCGTGGGCGAGAAGCAGGTGTTATACCGACTGCGCGATTGGGGCATTTCGCGCCAGCGCTACTGGGGCACGCCGATACCGCTGATTTACTGCGCTGTGTGCGGCGATGTGCCGGTGCCGGACAAGGATTTGCCGGTGCTGCTGCCCGAAGACTGCGTGCCCGATGGTACCGGCAATCCGCTCAACAAGCGCGCGGATTTCGTCAATGTTGCCTGCCCCCAATGCGGCAAACCGGCGCGGCGCGAAACCGACACCATGGATACGTTTGTGGACTCGTCGTGGTACTACGCGCGGTTTGCCTGTGCGGATCAGAGCGCCGCAATGGTGGATGAGCGGGCGCGCTACTGGCTGCCGGTGGATCAATACATCGGCGGTATTGAGCATGCGATTCTGCATCTGCTGTATTCGCGTTTCTGGACCAAAGTCATGCGTGACCTGGGCCTGGTCACTATCGACGAGCCGTTCTCGCGCCTGCTCACGCAAGGCATGGTGCTGAACGAAATTTTTTTCCGCAAGCCGGAGAGCGGCCGCCTGGTTTACTACAATCCGGCAGACATCGATATTCAGACCGATGACAAGGGCAACCGCAGCGGCGCAGTGCTGCGCAGCGACGGACAGCGCGTCGAATCCAGCGGCATCGGCACCATGTCAAAATCCAGGAATAACGGTGTGGATCCGCAGGCGCTGATGGAAGAATACGGCGCCGACATTGCGCGCTTTTTCATGATGTTCACGTCGCCGCCGGAGCAAACACTTGAATGGTCGGACAGCGGTGTCGAGGGCAGCGCGCGGTTTTTGCGGCGCGTGTGGGCGTTTGCACACGAGGCGGCGCAAAACAGCATGCCCTTGATCCCTGCGCCCGATGGCGCGCAGTTGCGCGGTAAGCTGCCCGGCGATCTGGCCGCGACACGACGTGAAATTCACGCGGTGTTAAAACAGGCCAATTACGATATTGCGCGCCACCAATTCAACACCGTCGCATCCGCCGGCATGAAAATATTGAATGCGCTGGAATCCGCGCAAAAAAGTAATGCGAACGCAAGCCTGCGGCAAGCCGTGGTGCGCGAAGGGTTGTCGCTGCTGTTGCGCCTGCTGTCGCCAATGACACCGCATATCGCGCACCAACTGTGGCGCGATCTCGGTTACGGTGAAGACATCCTCACCGCAACCTGGCCGGAGCCCGATCCCGACGCGCTGGTGCAGGATGAAATCGAACTGGTGGTGCAGGTCAACGGCAAAAAACGCGGCAGCGTGCGCGTGCCACGCGAAGCGAACCAGCAAACCATCGAAGCAAGCGTGCTTGGCGATCCTGAAATCCAGCGCGTCCTCGGCGGCCAGCCGGTTAAAAAAATCGTCGTGGTGCCCCGCCGACTGGTCAATGTAGTTGTATAAAAATATCAACAAAAACAGATGGTTACAATACGCCCGGCTCAGCTCAACCGCGGTCGTCTCGCGCCTCGAATGGGAATAAAATAGCCGCCATGATTCGCTATCCCCTATTGCTTATAGCGACAGCGCTGCTGCTTGCGGCCTGCGGCTTTCAATTGCGCGGTGCCGCTACCCTGCCGTACCAAACTCTGCATGTGGCGGCGCCTGGAACATCCCGCTTCGCCACCGAGTTCCGGCGCACGCTCACCACCGGCACCCAGACCCGTGTGGTTGATTCCGCGCGCGAGGCGCAGGCGACATTGCATGTGGTCAATGAAATCCGTGAGAAATCCATACTATCGCTGTCGGGCGGTGGGCGCGTGCGTGAGTTTCAGTTGAACTACCGCGTGATTTACCGCTTGACCGACACCAGCAACCGCGAACTGCGTCCGCTGACGCAGATTGCGCTGCATCGTGATCTGTCGACCAACGATACGGATACGCTGTCCAAAGAATCCGAAGAAGCCCTGCTTTACCGCGATATGCAATCCGATGCGGTTAGCCAGTTGCTGCGGCAACTGCAGGCCGCGGCGCCGGTCGTGCGCTAGCGGCGTGCATGCGCATTGCCACCGAGCAGCTGGCGCAACAGCTTACGCGTGAGCTAAAGCCGCTTTACACCGTGTTCGGCGGCGAACCCCTGCTGTCGCTGGAAGCCACTGACGGCATACGCGCCAAGGCGCGCGCCCAAGGCTACGTCGAACGCGAAGTGCTGACGGTCGAATCCGGCTTCAAGTGGCCGCAACTGTTGATGGCCGCAGGATCGCAGTCGCTGTTCGCCACGCGAAAATTGCTGGAGTTGCGCATACCCAACGGCAAGCCCGGCACCGAGGGCGGCGCAGCGCTGCAGACCTTGTGCGAAGCGCTGCCGGTGGACACCGTCACGCTGATTTATCTGCCGGAAATCGACTGGCGTGCGCAAAAAACCGGCTGGTTCGAAGCGCTGACGCGCGCCGGTGTGATGGTCGAATCCAAAGTGGTGACGCGCAAAGCGCTGCCGCAGTGGCTGGCCGCGCGCCTGCGCGCGCAGGGACAGGATGCCGACGCCGAAGCGCTGGCCTTCATCACGGAACGCGTCGAAGGCAATCTGCTGGCGGCGTTTCAGGAAGTGCAAAAACTGGCGCTGTTGTTTCCGCCGGGGCGCATTGCGTTTGAACAAGTGCGCGACGCCGTGCTGGATGTTGCGCGCTACGATGTGTTCAACCTCGGCGAGGTGATGCTCGAAGGCGACCCGCTGCGCATCTCACGCACGCTCGACGGATTAAAAGGCGAAGGCGCGGCGTCGCCACTGGCATTGTGGGCGGTGGCCGAGGAAATTCGTACCATCGGCCGGGCGCTCGCCGCCTCCGCCGCAGACCGTCCGTCCGCTCAGTTGTGGCGCGAGGCGCGGGTGTGGGGTGCCGCGCATCAAGCGTTGATGCAGCAAAATCTGCGCCGTTTCAACCTGCGGCAAATCCGCCAGGGGCTGCGCCACGCGGCGGCTATTGATCGCATGGCCAAGGGCCTTGCTAAAGGTGATGTGTGGGATGAACTGCTGCAACTCGCGCTGCGTTTTTCACGCACCGTTAAATTCAGGACTGAGGGCTGAGGGCTGAGGGCTGAGGACTGAGGACTTAGGACTGAGCATCCCCGCCACTGCGCTCACTCAGTCCTCACGCCTAAGTCCTCAGTCCTGATTTTTCCGGATGACGCCTGCCGCCTGCAGTTCGGCGATGGCGGCGGGCGGCATTTTCAGAAAATCGCGCAGAATTTCCTCGGTATGCTCGCCGAGAGACGGTGATGGTGTACGGATCGACGCCGGTGTCTCGGATAATTTCGCCACCGGCCCCACCACTCTGGCGCGGCCGACTTTCGGGTGATCGATTTCGATCAGCGAGCGGCGCGCCTTCACTTGCGGATGCTCGATCACCTGCGCGATATTGTTCAAGGCGCCGAACGGGATGCCGCTGCCGAGCAATGTCTTTTCCCATTGCGCGAATGTGCGCGTCATGAATATTTCCTGCAGCGCGGGTATCAGTGTGTCGCGATTTTCCATGCGCGCGCGGTTGTTGGCGTAGCGCGGGTCGTCGGTAAGTTCGGGATGGCCAATCGCGGGGCAGAAGGTTTTCCACAGTTTTTCGCTGCCCACCGCCAGCGCGAAGTCGTGGGTTTGGCTGCGAAATGTCTGGTACGGCGTCAACGCCGTATAGGCTGTGCCCATCGGGCCCGGCATCTTGCTGTCGACAAGATAACTGCCGATGATCGAATGCAGCAATGACATCTGGCCTTCCATCATCGACACATCCACCTGCTGTCCGCGTCCGGTTTTTTCCTTGACCCGCAGCGCCGCCATGACACCGAATGCCGCATTCAGGCCGGCGGTGAGGTCGGCGATGGATACGCCCGCGCGCACGCCGCGTCCACCGGGTTCACCGGTGACGCTGATCATGCCGCTTTCCGCCTGCAAAATCAGATCGAGCGCGGCGCGCTCGCGATAAGGCCCGCTCTGGCCAAAGCCCGAAATCGAGCAGTAAATGATGCCGGGATTGCGCTCGCGGGCGTGCGCGTAATCGAGCCCGAGTTTCTCCAGTGTGCCGACACGAAAATTCTCGATCACGACATCGCAGCGCTCGACCAGATCGAAAAATATTTCCTTGCCGCGCGCGTGCTTCAGATCAATCTCGATGCCTTTTTTGTTGCGGTGCAGGCTCACGAAGTAGGCGGTTTCACCGCCAGGCAGGGGCGTGCCCCAGCTGCGTGCAATATCGCCCGCGCCAAAGGCTTCGAGTTTGATCACGTGCGCGCCGTGGTCGGCGAGCATGGTGGTGCAATAGGGCCCCGCGAGCGCATGGGTAAGGTCGAGTATATTGATGCCTTCAAGCGCTAGTTTCATATAAAAGCCAAAGACGCCGGATGAGCTCAGGCGGGGTTTTGTTGATTTGAGTTTTTATTGCCGAGCCAGCGGTTGAGCATTTCCACAAAATCCTTGGTGCTGACGGGTTTGGTCATGAAATCATCCATATCCGCTGCCAGGCATTCCTCACGATAGCCGGCAAATGCATGTGCGGTGAGCGCCGCGATGGACGTGCGCCGCCATGTTCCGTCCGCGCGCTCGAGCATGCGTATCTGGCGCGTGGCTTCCAGCCCGTCCATGATCGGCATCTGGCAGTCCATGAACACCAGGTCGAATGGCCTTGCGCGAAACGCCGCCACCGCCAGTGCGCCGTTGGCGGCGCGCGTGACCGCCACGCCCAGCCCCTCGAGCAAAACCGTGGCGATTTCGGCATTGCTTTCGTCTTCTTCGACCAGCAGTATGCGCTTGCCGGAAAAGCGGTCTTTGGTTTCGTCAGCACCGCTGACCGGCGCCGCCTGCCGCTGCGCCGAGCGCGGTAACTGAACGGTGAACCAGAAGCGGGAGCCGGCGCCGGGTTCACTGCTCATGCCCATTTCACCACCCATCAGCCGCACCATTTGCCGGCTGATCGTCAAACCCAGACCGGTGCCGCCGAAACGCCGCGTGGTCGAGCCGTCGGCTTGCATAAAGGCATCGAAAATAACTTGCTGTTTGTCCGTTGGAATGCCGATGCTGGTGTCGAGAATTTCAAAGCGCACCTGGTCATTGGCTTCGGCCGCGGCGCGCAAATCAATATGGCCGCGGTCGGTGAACTTGACGGCATTCGACACCAAATTCGACAATATTTGCCGCAGCCGCGAAGGGTCGCCAAAAACAAATTGCGGCAGCGTGCGCGGCACGTCCCACTTCAATTCGATATTTTTGGCGTGTGCGGATTCGGCGTAGAGGTCGTAAACATCCTGAACCACCCGCGGCAACTCGAACACCACGCGCTCCATGTCGAGTTGCCCGGATTCGATTTTTGAGAACTCCAGCACGTCGTTGACCACGCCGAGCAGGACGCGTCCCGAGCGGTGCATTTTTTCGACGTAGCCACGCGCGGTGTCGCCCAGGGGTTCCCGACGCAGAATGTCGGCCATGCCAATGATGCCGTTCATGGGCGTGCGCATTTCGTGCGTCATATTGGCGAGAAACTGCGTCTTGGCGTGGTTGGCGGCCTCGGCCGAAATGCGCGCGCTGATCAGCGCGTGTTCAGCCTGCTTGCGCGCCGCGATGTTGCGTATGAACATCAGGCAGGCGCGGCGTTCGTCCACCAACATTTCGTCCACCGACACCTCCGCCGGGAACGAGCTGCCATCACCGTGCGTGAAGGTAATCTCGGCGGCGTTCCAATCGCGTGTGGCCTGCCCGCCGTCGATGTACTGCTGAAACGCGGTCGCCTGCGCCGAGGGCGCTGCGGCCGACAGCAAACGGGTGAGCGCCATGCCGTCGAGTTCTTGCGGCGTGCGTCCAAAAACGGCCTGCACCGCCGGATTCACGTACTCGATGAGGCCGGTCGGGCCCACGATCACAATCGCATCGCGCGCCGTTTCCAGCAGCGAGTGATAGAAAATCTCGTTGCGCTGCAATTTTGCGCGCCGGTCGTTGACGTATCCGCTCATCAAGGTAAACCAGATCAGCGCCACGCCCGGCACCACCCACTAAAAAATTTCATGGGCTGAATTAACACTGCCGTGGTGGCGCAACAGCAGGCCGACCACCGCGCCGTAGGCGACCCAGGTCAGCGTAGCGAGCGGTAACATCCGGTTTGAGCGCAAACGGAACACCGCAAACAGAAAAATCATCTGCACCCACAGCAATACCACGCCGCGCGCCGGGTCTGCGAAGTAGGCGGCATACATCAGGGCCACGATGGCAGTTACAATTTGCGCGGTGGCCAGGCTGGGCTCCGCCAGTTTCAGATTGAGCCCGCTGCGAATGATGCAATAGAAAATCAGACTGGCGGCGGTCGCCACCAGGGCGTAATTCACCAGCAGGCCCACGCGCCACATGTCGAGCATGACACCGCTGGCGATTAACGCGATCACCAACGCATACGTCGCCGACGCCATCAGAAAGCGTCTGAGGTGTAGCGCCTGCTGCTGATTGACGCTGGAATCAGCGATGCGGGATGGCTGAGGCTCGCGCACTTATTTTTTCGGTTGAGGTGGCACGCGGGGCACGCGCGACAGGTAAAGATCGGTAATCGATCCCTCGGCGATTTCGGCGGCGAACGCCAGCGTTTCCGACAAGGTCGGATGCGGATGGATGGTGAGACACAGGTCCGCCGCGTCGGCGCCCATCTCCAACGCCAGTACGGCTTCAGCGATGAGCTCACCGGCATTGACGCCGACGATGGCCGCACCCAGCACGCGGCGGGTGCTTTTGTCGAACAAGACCTTGGTCATGCCCTCGTCGCGTCCGCTCGCTAACGCACGGCCGCTCGCCGCCCACGGAAATACCGCCTTGTCGAACTCGACGCCTTGTGCCTTGGCCTGCGTTTCAGTAAGCCCCATCCACGCGATTTCGGGATCGGTGTAGGCCACCGACGGTATGGTGCGCGCATCGAAAAATGCTTTATGGCCGGCGATCACTTCGGCGGCAATTTTTGCTTCGTGCGTGGCCTTGTGCGCGAGCATCGGTTCGCCGCAGATGTCGCCGATGGCGAAAATATGCGGCACGTTGCTGCGCATTTGTTTATCGACTGGAATGAACCCCCGTTCATCGACCGCGACGCCCGCCGCATCGGCGTTGATATCGCGACCGTTGGGACGGCGGCCCACTGCCATCAAAATCGCGTCGAAGGTGTCGCTGCTTTGAGCTCCTGATGCGTCGAAGGTAACCAACAGGCCTTCTTTGCGGGCTTCAATTTTGGAAACTTTGGTTTTTAAAAGAATTTTTTCATAACGCTTGGTGATGCGTTTTTGCAGCACTTTCACGATGTCCTGATCCGCGCCGGGAATCAGCGCGTCCATCAATTCCACCACCGTTATTTTGCTGCCGAGCGCGTCGTAGACGGCCGCCATTTCCAGGCCGATGATGTCGCCGCCGATCACCAGCAGGCGTTTGGGAATTTCGGCAAGCTCCAGCGCGCCGGTGGAATCGATGATGCGCTTGTCGTCATCGGGAAAGCCGGGAATACGAGCCACCGACGAACCGGCGGCGATGATGCAGTTGTCAAAGGCGATGGTTTTGATGCCCTCGGTGGTTTCCACCCTGAGCGTGTTGGCTGATGCAAATGCGCCGCGCCCGGTAATCACCAGCACCTTGCGTTGCTTCGCCAGCCCCGACAAACCTTTGGTGAGCTTACCGACGACGCCGGATTTCCAAGCGCGCAGCTTGCCGATATCGATGGCGGGCTTGCCGAAAGTGATGCCGGCGTGCGCGGCTTCATCGGCTTCGGTAATTACCTTTGCAATGTGCAGCAGCGCTTTGGAGGGTATGCAACCCACGTTCAAACACACGCCGCCGAGTGTCGGATAGCGTTCGACCAGCACCACTTGTTTACCCAGATCAGCGGCGCGAAACGCGGCCGTGTAACCGCCGGGGCCGGCGCCGAGCACCAGCACTTCGGCGTGCAGGTCGGCATTTTGCTCGCCGGGGGTGCGGGGTGAAGGGGCAGGACTGGGGACTGAGGACTTAGGACTTAGTGCGGCGGCGGGCGCGGATTCCGACGCGGCATCCGCACCCACTTCTGCAACCTCCAGCATCAGAATCAACGAACCTTGCGATACCTTATCGCCAATCTTTGCCTTGAGTTCCTTCACGATGCCGGCAACGGGTGCGGGCACATCGAGCGTGGCTTTGTCGGATTCCAGCGTGACCAGTGGGTCTTCGGGCTGCACCACATCGCCCGGCTTTACCAGTACTTCGATGACCGGAATATTTTTGAAGTCGCCGATAGCGGGGACTTTAACTTCGATCAGTTTCGGCATTAAAAGTCCATTAAAAACCAATGGTTACCATCGTGTTCCACAGCAACGGCCGGTTTCAACTTTTGGTTATTTTCTGATGTGCCCGTCGCCGAACACCACGTACTTGAGCGAGGTCAAGCCTTCCAGTCCCACCGGCCCGCGCGCATGCAGCTTGTCGGTGGAGATGCCGATTTCCGCGCCCAGACCGTACTCGTAGCCATCGGCGAAGCGCGTCGATGCATTCACCATCACTGAACTCGAATCGACTTCAGAGATAAAGCGCCGCGCGCGGCTGAGGTCTTCGGTGACGATGGCGTCGGTATGCTGCGAGCCGTAGGTGGCGATATGCTCGATCGCCTGGTCTAGATCATCGACCACGCGCACAGCAAGGATCGCCGCCAGATATTCGGTGTACCAGTCTTCTTCGCGCGCCGGATTCATTTGCGGCGCCACCGAGGGGAAGGCCGAGCGTAAAATTTCGCACGCCGCCTCGTCGCCGCGCAACTCAATGCCTTTATCGAGGTAAATTTTGCACAGCGGCGGCAGAATTTTGCGCGCGATGCCGCGCGCCACCAGCAGCGTCTCGAGGGTGTTGCAGGTGCCCAGCCGCTGCGTCTTGGCGTTATCGGCGATGCGGATCGCTTTGTCGATATCCGCTTTGTCATCGATATAGACGTGGCATACACCGTGCAGATGCTTGATCATGGGGATGCGTGTTTCGCGCATCAGCCGTTCGATCAGGCCTTTGCCGCCGCGTGGCACGATCACATCCACATAATCCTGCATGGTGATGAGTTCGCCGACTGCCGCGCGGTCGGTGGTTTCTATCACCTGTACCACGGTTTCAGGCAAACCCGCCGCGGCGAGTCCTTGATGCACACACACGGCAATCGCCTGATTGGAATGAATCGCCTCCGAGCCGCCGCGCAGGATCGCGGCGTTGCCGGATTTCAGACACAGTCCGGCGGCATCCGCGGTTACGTTAGGGCGCGACTCATAAATAATGCCGACCACACCCAGCGGCACCCGCATCTGCCCCACTTGTATGCCTGACGGGCGATACTTGAGCCCGCTGATTTCGCCGACAGGATCGGGCAGCTTGGCGATTTGCACCAGGCCGTCCGCCATCGTGGCGACGGTTTCAGGCGTCAGTATCAGCCGGTCGATAGCGGCATCGTCGAGTTTCTTGTGGCGTGCTGCGGCGACATCGCGCGCGTTGGCGTTGATCAACGCCTGCGATGCACGCTCGATAGCCTGCGCCGTCACGGTTAACGCCTTGTTCTTGGTGGCGGTGTCGGCCCTGGCAATCAGCCGCGATGCGGCACGCGCCTGCCGCCCCACACCCTGCATGTAAGTTTGCACATCCATGCGCAGATTTTAACCTGTGAAGGCGGTGAGGGGTGAGTGCAGGCGGTGAAGGGTGAAGGGTGAACGGGTGAACGGGTGAAGGGTGAACGGGTGAACGGGTGAACGGGTGAAGGGGTGAAGGGTGAACGGGTGAACGGGTGAACGGGTGAAGGGGTGAAGGGGTGAGGGGGTGAGGGGGTGAGGGGGTGAGGGGGTGAGGGGGTGAGGGGGTGAGGGGGTGA
>CAMBCF010000095.1 GCA_945864585.1 Bordetella parapertussis
GTGATAGTCGATAATCGTCCGGGCGCGGGCGGCACTATTGGTTCGCGCATTGCCGCCAACGCTGCGCCGGATGGTTACACGCTGGTGCTAGGCACCACCAGCACCCACGCCATCGGCCCGCACCTTTACGCGAAGCGTCCGTACGAGCCCTTGACGGATTTCACCGCAGTGACGCAGGTGGCGACTTCGCCCAATGTGATGATGGTGGCCTCGCAGGTGCAGGCGGCTACGCTCAAGGATTTGATTGCGCTGGCCAAAGCGCAGCCGGGCAAACTGAATTACGGTTCATCGGGAGTGGGCACGCAGTTTCATCTTTCGGGTGAACTGTTGAAGCTGCTGGCGGGCATCAACATTGTGCATGTGCCGTACAAGGGCACGGCGCTGGTGTATCCCGACATGATTTCCGGACAGATTCATATCTTGTTTGATGTGCCGGTGGTGGCGCTGAATTTTATCAAGCAGGGCCGCGTGCGTGCGCTGGGCATTTCCGGCAAAAAACGCACGCCGGTGTTGCCCGAGGTGCCGACGATTATCGAAGCCGGCATACCCGGTTACGATGCCGACCTGTGGTTTGGCCTGTTCGCGCCGGCGCAATTGCCGCAACAGCGTTTGGCGCGCGTGCATGCCGAAACCGTCAAAGCCCTGGGCGCGGCGGATGTCAAAGAACGTTACGCCGGGCTGGGCGCTGACCCCATCGGCAACACGCCTGATGCGTTCAGCGCGTTTCTGAAAGCGGAGAATGCCAAGTGGGAGAAGGTGGTCAAGGCTTCGGGGGCGCGGGCGGATTAGCGGTAAACTTCGCAGCAGTATAAATCCACGGCGGGAGAGCTATGCCGCGCTACCTACGATCACTGGTGTTTATGCTGGGCGTGGTTTTTATCAGCGCGCTGCCGGCGGCTGATCTTGCGCGCGTGGATGAGGCCGAGATTCAGCGACTGATGGATACTGTCGGGCAAAGCGACACTGAGAAGCGCGTGATTCAGCGCCGCCTCACTGCCTGGAAAGGCATGATCGAGTCGCCTAAAAATCGCAGCCTTGAAGATGCGCTTAAACTGAAAGTAGTCAACGATTTTGTGGCGGAGACGCCGTTTTATTGCGATCCGGTGATGTGGTGTCAGGAAGATTACTGGGCCAAGCCGCTGGAGTTTCTGGCCAATGACGGCGGTGATTGCGAGGACTTCGCTATTGCGAAATATTACGCGTTGCGTGCCTTGGGTGTGCCTGACGACAAACTGCGCATTGTGTATGCCACCTATCGGCAAGGCGCATTCAGCGGCGCGCATATGGTGCTCGCCTATTATCCGACGCTTGACGGCGATCCGATGATTCTGGATAACATCAATCCGAATGTATTGCCGGGTTCGCAGCGCGGCGATCTCACGCCGGTGTTCAGCTTTAACACCCAGGGCCTGTGGTCGGCGAAAGAGTTGAAAGGCCGCGATCAAAGCGGCGCGCACAAATCGTGGAGTGATACCTGGAAGAAAGTGCAGTCCGACACCACCGTCAGAGTAGTCACGCCCGCACAACGCAAGTCAGCCGAATGTCAGGCGCTGCGCGGGCGCGTCAGCTGGTGCCGGTAGTATTGTAACTTATTGTTTTTAAGGGAAAATAAATGAATGGTGCTGAGAGTCTGGTGCGCACGTTGCTCAACGGCGATGTGAATGTTTGTTTTGCCAATCCCGGCACATCCGAAATGCATTTTGTGTCTGCGCTCGATCGCGTTGAAGGTGTGCGCTGCATTTTGGGATTGTTCGAAGGCGTCGTTACCGGTGCGGCGGATGGCTATTACCGCATGTCAGGCAAACCGGCGGCGACGCTGCTGCATCTGGGGCCGGGTTTGGGCAACGGTCTCGCCAATTTGCATAACGCGAAAAAAGCGCGCTCCGGCATCGTCAATATCGTTGGCGAACACGCGGGTTATCACATCAAATACGATGCGCCGCTCACCGCGGATATTGAAGGCGTGGCGCGTCCGATGTCGGACTGGGTGAAAACGTCTCATTCCTCGAAAACCATCGCCGCCGACGGCGCGCTGGCGGTGCAGGCTGCGCGCACTGCGCCGGGACAGATTGCGACATTGATCCTGCCGGCCGATACCGCGTGGGGCGAGGCGGACGGCCCGGCGCAGGTCGCGGATCCCGCGCCGCGCGAAGCCGTGTCAAAAGAGGCCATTGCCGGCGGCGTGCGGGCGCTGAAAAACGGCAGGTCGGCGATGCTGTTTTTGGGTAACGCCGCGGTGTGCGGCAAAGCTCTGGAACTGGCGGGACGCATAGCCGCCAAAACCGGTTGTGGCCTGATGAGCGAATCCGGTAATGCGCGCATTGAGCGCGGCGCGGGGCGCGTGCCGGTAGGGCAGCTGCCATTTTTAGTGGACAGCGCACTGGCAGCGTTGAAAGACACGCGCCAGCTGGTGCTGGTCGGATCGAAGACGCCGGTGTCGTTTTTTGCCTATCCCGGCAAGCCCAGCGTGCTGGTGCCCGAAGGCTGCGAAGTGATCAAGGTCGCGGGCGCGGAGGCCGACCTCGAAGGCGCGTTGGCGGCGCTGGCAGACGAACTGGGCGCGCGCGACGCGGCGCCGCTCACCAATGCGCCGAGCTACGGCAATGCGCTGCCCACCGGCAACATCACACTCGAAGGACTCGGCGCCTTGCTCAATGTCGTGATGCCGGAGAATGCCATCGTAATGGATGAAGCCATCACCAGCGGACGTAACTTTACCAGCGCCACCATGGGCGCGCGCCCGCACGACTGGCTCAGCATCATGGGTGGCTCGATTGGCTGGGCGATGGGCGCAGCCGTGGGCGCAGCGGTTGCTGCACCCGGACGCAAGGTGATTGCACTGATCGGCGACGGCAGCGCCCTCTATACGCAGCAGGCGCTGTGGACCATGGCGCGCGAAAACCTCGACGTCACCGTCGTCATTTTCGCCAATCGCGCCTACAAAATTCTGCTGGCCGAACTCGGCAACGTGGGCGCCGGCGTGCCGGGGCCTAACGCCACCAGCATGCTGACGCTAGGTAATCCCAATCTCGACTGGGTGAGCATCGCCAAAGGGTTCGGCGTTGAAGCGGGGCGCGCGACAAATCTGGATGAACTGGCGGTGCAGTTCAAGCGCGGGCTGGAGCGGCACGGGCCTTATCTGGTGGAGCTGGTGATGTAGCGACGTAGGTCTCACCGCGCTTCGGTATCGGTCTCCACCCGGTTGCGTCCATTCGACTTGGCTTTGCTGCGCGACTTGCGCGAAAGCGATCAGGACTTTGTTGCCGGCCTGATGGCCGTAGGTGTCGTTGACGCGCTTGAAGAAATCCAGGTCCAGCATTGCGAGGCGGAATTTGGCGCTGCTGCGGTCGGCGCGGCTTTTTTCCTACTCCAGCATGTGCGTGAGGTAGAGGCGATTGCCCCCGCCGGTGAGTTCGTCACGGTCGAGCAAAGCTTCGACCGACTCTTTGCGTTGCTCCAGTCCGTTTCTTAGGCGGCTGAGGTGGCCGCTCATCATGGCGAACCACAGCAGCACCACGGTAAGTATCCACCAGTGCAGAAACTCAAGCTTCAGATCAAGGGTGCTGGGCCGATTCAGATACAGCATCAGAATCATGAGACCGTAGCTGGATGCGGCGGTGAGCGCGAGGATCAGCATGCGCGAGGGTACAAGGCTGTAGACGCCAAAGTAAATAATCAACAACAGCACTGGCAGAAAAACGCCGCGCGCTTCGTGTTGGGTGAAATAGGCCGCAAGCGTGGTCACCAAAAACGCCGTGATCATCTGCGGGCCGCTGAGGTTAGGGTCGCGAAAGCGCAGGTTGAGGTCGCTGCGCAGCAGCACATAAAACACCACAAAACCAGTCACCATGCCTGCCGCGCACCACTGCAAACCGCGCAGTTCCATGTAGCCGAAGATATGCACAGCGCTCATGAAAACCAGCACGATGAGTGAGGTTACCACCGCGAAAAAGTAACGCCGCAGGCGCGTCGCCTGGCGCGGGTTGTCTTTGGGGAAAACGCTAAATCGGATCACAAAATATCCGGTGGTTTGATCAGGGGCAATGGTATGCGCTACTGCGACGGCGACCACAATAGTGCGGCCAGCACGCGTAATCCGTATTCTATAGAATTAGAATTTCGCCGCATGGAGATTGGCCGCTGCGTCTTACCCGGGCCGCACGCTACCGCACTTCCAGCAGGCGGTGAACTGGCCTTCGAGATTTTCATTGCAGGGCGCACAGTGCCAGTGTTCATGGGCATACGCGCGCGCGGCATCGCCTTGCAAATACTGGCGCAGCAGATCATCGGCGCGCGCGAATTCGCGATCCTCAATCACCCACACTTTGCATAAATCAAGCGGCAGTTCGCCGATACCGCCACTGAGAAATTCGCCGCGCACCACGGCATTCACACCCTGCGATTCGAGAAACCCGCGTATCAGGTGCGCTTCGGTGACGTGGCGCGCGGTGTGCAGGGGTTTCATGCACTTATTGTAACGCTGACGCAACTTTGTCCCCACCGGGCGCCGCGTGGCATCGTGATAAGATTCACGCTCATGAATCGACCACTCAACATAGGCATTCTGGAAGGCGACGATATCGGCCTGGAAGTTGTGCCGGAGACGATCAAAATCATGCGCGCTGCGGCGGCGAAAGCCAGTCTTGCCATCGAGTGGCACGCGGTGCCCATCGGACGCAAGGCGTTCGATGAACTCGGCAACACCCTGCCGCCGGGCACGCTGGATAAACTGGACACGCTCGACGGCTGGGTGCTGGGGCCGATTGGTCATCAGGCGTACCCGAAGAACAATCCGAATTCAATCAATCCGCATCCGATCCTGCGTCGCCACTACGATCTGTTTGCGAATATCCGTCCGTCGAAATCGTATCCCGGCATACCGTGCCTTTACCAGGATGTCGATCTCATACTGGTGCGCGAAAACAACGAAGGCTTTCCGCCGGATCGCAATGTGTATATGGGATATGGGGAATTCCGGCCCACGCCTGATATGACCATAGGCATACGCGTGATCACGCGCGCCGGATCCGAAAAGGTAGCGCGCGCGGCGTTCGAAATTGCGCGCACGCGCACACGCAAAATCGTTACCGCCGTGCATAAAGATACCGTGTTCAAACTGGCGTGCGGCATGTTCGCCGAGGAATGCCGTAAAGTGGCTCAGCAATATCCTGATGTCGCGTTCAACGAAGTGCTGGTCGATACCATGGCCGCCAAACTGATCATGAAGCCGCAACAATTTGATGTGATCGTCACCACCAACACTTTTGGCGACATCCTCTCCGATGCGGCTTCGGCGCTGGTCGGCGGGCTGGGTTTGGCCCCGGGTTTATCGGCGGGGCCACAGCGTGCTATGGCGCAAGCCACGCATGGCTCTGCGCCGGATATCGCGGGCAAGGGCATCGCGAACCCCTACGCGATGATTATGTCAGGGCAGATGCTGTTGGCGTGGCTGGGACACAAGCACACACTGCCCGCCGCGTTGCTGGCGGCGAACCTGATGGAGCGCGCGACTGAAAACGTGGTTAAGGCGGGCAAAGTTCTGACCGCGGATATGGGTGGCAAGGCGTCCACGCGCGAGATGGGTGAAGCGATAGCAGCCATGGTAGATGTATTATAAATATATGATTTTATTGAGTATTTTAAGCGCAGGTGCGGCGCAGTCTGTAGTGCAAAACATAATCGCGGAATACCAGCGTGACACGGGCAATGGCGTTGCCGCGGCGTTCGGCGCGGTGGGCGCGATGAAAGCCCGGGCCTTGAGTGGCAATGGCGGCGTGCCGGTAGACGTGATAGCGCTGACCAATACCATGATCGACGAACTGATAGCGTCGGGGTTTGTAGCGGCAGAGCGCTTCGATCTGGGGAAAGTGGGCACCGGTGTTGCCGTGCGCGCGGGTACAGTCAAACCCGACGTTGCCGATGCCGACAGCCTGCGCGCCACGCTGCTTGCGGCGAGTGTGATTGCGATTCCCGATCCGGCAGTGGCGACGGCAGGAAAAATCGTGATGGCGTGTGTGGAAAAGCTTGGCATTGCCGATGCGGTAAAAGCGCGGCTGAAATATTTTCCGAATGGCAACGCTGCAATGAACTGGCTCGCCGCCGAGGGCGATGCCAAGGCGTTGGGCATTACGCAAAATACCGAGATACTGCCGCTCACGGGCGTCACTTTTGTGGCGCCATTGCCCGACGCATTTCAGGCCAAGGCGACATATTCGGCGGGCTGTGTGGCAGGCAGCAGGCACAGTGCCGAGGCCAGAGATTTTATTTCACGTCTGACGTCGCCAGCCGCCAAGCCGATGCTAGCCGCGGCGGGCTATGAGTTTTAGAGCGGAATTTTCCTGGATACACTGAATCATGAATGCCACACCCGTTACCCTCTCCATCGCCGAACGCATTGCCGATCAAGCGCTTGCCCTCGACGTCAACGCAATTCCCGCCGCGGTACGCACACGCGTCGAAGAATTGTTGATCGATGTGGTAGGCCTGTGCGTGGCCGCACGCAACACCGATTACATCAAGGCGCTGCTGGCCGGGGTCGATAGCGGCGGTCCGGCCACGGCCATCGGTCACAAAGCCACGTACTCGCCTGAAACCGCGGCGATGATCAACGGCTGCGCGGCGCACGGCGAAGATTTCGATGACACCTTTGAAGGCGGCCCGGTGCATTCGAGCGCGGTCATCATGCCGGCGGTGCTCGCTGCGTGCGAACGCTTCGGCTGCGACGGCAAGGCCGCATTCAAGGGCATGGTGGTGGGCATTGAAACGCTGTGCCGGCTGTCGATGGTGATTCCCAAGGCGATACACAAGTCGGGCTTTCATCCCACCGGCGTGCTGGGCGCGATGGCGGCGACGCTGGCCGTGAGCGTGACGCTGGGCCTGAACCGCAAGCAGACCGTGGATGCGCTGGGCATCGCCGGCAGCATGGCGGCCGGCATTATCGAATATCTGGCAGAAGGCGCGTGGACCAAACGCCTGCATGCGGGCTGGGCGGCGAAGATAGGCATACAAGCCGCGCGCTTCGGGCAGCAGGGTTTTCTGGGGCCGCGCACCGTGTTCGAGGGCACGCATGGTTTTTACTATGCGTTCGCGCGCAATGCGGATGGTGATTACAGTGTGTTGACCGAGGGTTTTGGCCAGCAGTGGTACACCGATGTGATCACTTTTAAACCGTACGCCACTGGCACCATGAATCAGCCGTATGTCGATTGCGCGCTGCGTTTGGCGAAACGCTTAAGTGAGCGCGGCATCAAGGCCGAAGACGTGACCGACATTCTGTGCGAAACCGCCGAAGGCTATGTGCATCGGCTGTGGGATCCGTTGCCCTCGAAGCAGCGGCCGGCGAACGATTACGCAGCCAAATTCAGTGCGCCTTTCAACATTGCAGTGGCGTTCATCACCGGCGGTGCGGGACTGGCGGCGTTCTCCGAGCAGACGGTGCGCGATGAACGCATCCTCGCGCTGTCATCCAAAGTGCGCTATGTGGTTGATCCGAACAATCCCTACCCCAAGGCCTATACCGGGCACGTGCGCATGACGCTCAAAGACGGCAGCGTGGCTGAAGAACGTCAGGGCCACATTCGCGGCGGCGCACAGGAGCCGCTCAGCCGCGCGGAGATTGAACACAAATTTCGTTTGAACGGCATGTTCGGTGGCTGGAGCAACGCGCAAATGGATGCGTTCCTGCAATCGGCGCCGGCGTTTTTCAACCGGCATCTGGATCTGTCGGCGCTGCGCGGTTGAGAATTTACCCTGTGGAGGGGCATTATGCTGACTTTTGAGCCGATATCTCCTGTGCTGGGCGCGGCGGTACACGGTGCAAACCTTACGCAACCGCTGAGCGCGCCAGATTTTGCGGCAGTGCTTGAATCCCTGGGGCGTTATGGCGTGCTGTGCTTCAAACAGCAATCCATCAGCCCGCAGAATCTGCGCGATTTTTCCGCGCGCTTTGGGGGCTTGCAAACGGGGCTGAGCGGTATGCACGAGCCGGGCTTTCCGGATATCAGCGTGCTGTCGAATGTGGTCGAAAACGGCAAGCTCATCGGGCTGCCTGATGCAGGGCAGGACTGGCACACCGACATGTCGTATAACAACACCATCAAAATCAATGAGTTAAATGATTTCGATAGCGAGCGCATGTTGAATGTATTGTTCGAGCATCAATTGCAGCCCAAGTATCAGTATCGCCATCAGTGGACGGTGGGCGACGTGCTGGTGTGGGATCACATCGGCACGCTGCACAACGCGTTGCCCGATTACGCGCCGCATGAACAGCGGCTGATGAAGCGTTGTCAGGTGATGGCAGACAAGATTTTTGATCCTGCGTTTGTGCGTGCAAATTTGGCGCTGCATTGAACGTATTGTCGCTCGACACGATGCACAAAATGCGCCGTCGATCCGTCCCGATCAACTACCCCAACAGCTTGCGCATTTCGTCGGCCTGCGCCTGTAACGATTTCATCAGGCGCACTTCCGGCGACGGTGCGCAATTGGCGTAGGCGCAGCCCATAGCCTTGAGTTCGCCCGCGTTACGCGGCAGTGCGGGGTGGTTGATCGGCAGCGCGAGTTTCGCACCGGCGCCGTTCTTGAGTGCCTTTTGCAGGCGCTCGATGACGGCGAGTAACTTCGGATGGTTCGGCGTGCCGGTGACGCCCAGCGTGCGCGACATATCCGAGGGGCCCACCACAATCAGATCCACGCCCTCGACCTTGGCGATGTCTTCAAGCTGATCCAGAGCCTGCTGGTCTTCGATCATCAGCGCCAGCGTGATTTCGCGGTTGGATTGTGCGAGGTGCTCCAGCATCGGCACCTTGCCGTAGTCGTTGGCGCGCGAGGCGCCCGCCATGCCGCGATCGCCCAGCGGCGGGTAACGCACCGCCTGCACCGCCGCGCGCGCGGCTTCGACATTGCTGATGTGCGGAATCTGCAAACCCTGCACGCCCATGTCGAGCAGGCGCAGCAAAAACGCAGGGTCAAACCCAGGCGGGCGCACGATCGGCGAAATGCCCATGCGCTCGGCCGCCATCACCATCAGTTGCACGTCGCGCAGATCGAAGCTGGTGTGCTCCATGTCGATGAACGCGGCGTCGAAACCGGCGTGTCCGATGATCTCGACAATCTGCGGATCGGCGATGCCGCCGACGTAAGTGCCGAGTGCCAGGCCGCCTTCGCGGATGATTTTTTTGACGCGGTTGGTTTGCATGGCGATGTGCCTTGGGGATGGAATGAAAGTCAAAAACTTTTAGCCACAGATTTCACAGATGAACACAGATAAGACCGGTATCGGTGGTGTTGATTTTAATCTGTGTTCATCTGTGTAAATTTGTGGCAAAGTATTTTTTCGAGATAGTAATATGCGCTTACTGTGATGTTCACTATGGTGATATTCTTCTATTTTATAGCGAGGTGAAGCAATGCCCAAACTACTGGTGATCCATGGCGCAGGTATGAACATGCGCGGCAAGGTGCAGTTGGATGTGTTCGGCCCGATGCTGTTGCCGCAGTATGATGAACACATCCGCAAATACGCCGCCGAGCACGGCTTTGAGGTGGATATTTTCCACTCGAATATCGAAGGCGAAGTCATCAACAAGCTGTATGCCGCGCAAGACAGCGGGGTGGAGGCGTGCATTATCAACCCAGCGGGTTTCAGCTCAGGCTATCGCGCTTTGTGTGCGGCGCTGACGCAGGTGAAATTCCCGACGATTGAGTTGCACATATCGAATCCGGCGCGGCGCGGCGGACAATCCGATGTGGCCAAGGTTGCGCGCGGCGTGATTGTGGGATTCGGCATTTTTGGCTATTCGCTGGCGATGCGCGGGCTGAAGGACATACTCGCGAAGCCGTGAGCGCGCCTGACTTGTTATAAGCAATAGCCATGATTGCGAAATGCTGTGCGGCGGTAATTTTCATCCTGCTTTGCTCAGGTGCGGCGGCGCAGAACTGGCCTGCCAAACCGATACGTTTCATTGAAACTGAAATGGAATTCTGGGGCAAGGTCGTGCGCGACAGCAAGATATCGGCGGCGGAATGAAGCGCGCGTAGGGCGCAATGCTTCGCTTCAAGTGTTCCCTTGTCCCTATTGCGCCGATCCAACACATTAATTTAAGTCTTGCTGCGTATCAACCGCTGCTGCTCGCGTTTCCAGTCTTTTTCTTTTTCGTCCTGGCGTTTATCGTGCTGCTTTTTGCCTTTGGCAAGGCCGATTTCGAGTTTCACGCGCCCGCGCGTGTAGTGCAGGTTGATCGGTATCAGCGTATAGCCGGCGCGTACCACGCTGCCGATGAGTCTTTTGATTTCTTCGGCGTGCAGCAGCAGCTTGCGCGTGCGTGTGGGATCGGGGTGCACGTGCGTGGAGGCTGTAAGCAAGGGGCTGATATGCGCGCCGATCAGATGCAAGGCGTCGCCCTGTACAATCACGTACGCCTCTTTCAACTGGGCGCGACCCGCACGGATGGCTTTCACTTCCCAGCCTTCAAGCACCATGCCGGCCTCGAAGCGCTGTTCGACGAAATAGTCGTGGAAGGCTTTTTTGTTTTCGACGATACTCATAGGCCCATTCTACCAGTGCGCCAGCGTAATTTACCGTGCCCGAAGTGTCCAAAACCGTGATCGTTGTATTTGCGCCCGAACAGATGTTCGGTCTGGTGGATGATGTCGAGCGTTACCCGGAATTTTTGCCGTGGTGTACCGGCAGCACGGTGTTAATGCGCGACGGCAACCTATTGCGCGCGACGCTCAACGTGGGTTTTCGCGGTGTGAAGCAAAGTTTTTCCACGGAAAACCGCAACACACCGCCGCACGAAGTCGTCCTGAAATTGATCGACGGCCCGTTTCGCGCGCTGAACGGCCGCTGGCGCTTCCAAGACCTCGGCGGCAAAGGCTGCAAGATCGAATTCAATCTGGCGTACGAGTTTTCAAACCGCGTTCTGGGAGCGCTGGTGGGGCCGGTGTTCAGTCACATCGCCAATACCCTGGTGGAGGCGTTTGTGAAGCGCGCCGAGAAGGTTTATGGCGGGCGCTGAATTCGAGGTTGAAGTGGTCTACGCGCTGCCCGCGGCGCAAATCATGGTGCGTTTGCGCGTTTGCGCGGGCGCCACGGTTGAACAGGCGCTAGCGCAATCCGGGCTGCTCGCACGCTACCCGGCGCTTGATCTTGCAACAGCGCGCGTGGGTGTGTTCGGAAAAATCGTGGCGAGGGATGCGCTGCTGCACGCCGGGGATCGCGTGGAAATTTACCGGCCATTGCTAATTGAGCCTAAAGAGGCGCGGCGGCGGCGCGTCAATCTAAAACATAAATAAGGGTGCTGCTATTTCCACAGCGCCTGCATCAATCTGCTGGCTACAGCTACTCAAGGCTTACAGTTCTCCGCCGCCAGACGTTCGGTGATCGGCAGTTCGCGCTGATAGTCGGCGTCATCGTACATGGAGCGTTCACCGGTTTTGGGGTCCGTGCGCATCATGCGTTGCCGGCTCCTGAGCGCAATCAGACTCGCCTGTGCCGACTCGCAGGCACGCTTGCGGTCCGCCTCATCGGTGGCTTTTTGCGCGGCCTTGGTTTCAGCTTCTTTTTGATCGATCTGGCGTTTGCGGAATTCCGCGTCGCGGTCAGCGAGTGATTTGGGCGCTGCCTTGTCCTTGGCGGCGCCTTTGTCGTCTGCTTTGGTGGCAGTGGCCGCAGCCGCTGGCTTGTTGGCGACTCCCGTGTTTTGCTGCTTGGTGCCGCTGGGGCAAGAGCTTGCGAATTCGATTTTGCCGTCCTTGCCCACGCACTTCAGAATTTGCGCCGGTGCGGTGATGGCGGTGGCAGCCAGCAACAGTCCTGCCAGGCTGGTGAATACGTTTACAATTTTCATAGTCGCCTCAATGTGGCATGTGAATCGCGTGTGAGATCCGGGTGACGATGGAAAAATATTCAATTTATTCAATGGAGTCAATCGATTAACGCTATACGCCCATTACGGTTTACGCGCCGCTGGTGCAGTTTGCGTATAATTCCCGCTTTGCGAAGGATCAGATGATGCGCGTGGTCCAAAAAGCCCTTACCTTCGATGATGTACTGCTGGTTCCCGCCCACTCCGCCATACTGCCGCGCGAAGTCAGTCTCACCACGCGACTGACGCGCACCATCAACCTGAATATTCCGGTGGTGTCTGCCGCGATGGACACGGTAACCGAGTCGCGGCTGGCGATTGCCATCGCGCAGGAAGGCGGCATTGGCATCATCCACAAAAACATGTCGCCCGCGGCGCAGGCGGCGGAAGTCACGCGCGTCAAACGCTTTGAAAGCGGCATTGTCAAAGACCCCTACACGGTAACCCCGGTGATGACCGTGCGTGACGTGCTGCAGATTACGCGCCAGCACAAAATTTCCGGCCTGCCGGTAGTTAGCACCAACGGGCGCGTGGTGGGCATTGTGACCAATCGCGACCTGCGCTTCGAGACCAATCTCGATCAGCCGGTTAAAAACATCATGACGCCGCGCGAGAAGCTGGTGACGGTGAAAGAAGGCGCCAGCCGCGACGAAGCCAAAGCCCTGATGCACAAGCACCGGCTGGAGCGCGTGCTGGTGGTGGGCAAAAATTTCGAGCTGCGCGGACTGGTGACGGTGAAAGATATTCTGAAATCGTCCGAACATCCGAATGCCAGCAAAGACAAGCTCGGACGCCTGCGCGTGGGCGCGGCGGTGGGCGTCGGCGAGGGCACCGAAGAGCGCGTCGAATCGTTGATCGATGCCGGCGTGGATGTGATCGTGGTGGACACCGCGCACGGGCATTCATTGGGTGTGCTCAAGCGCGTGAAATGGGTCAAGCGCACTTATCCGCGCACGCAGGTGATCGGCGGCAATATCGCCACTGCCGAGGCGGCGAAAGCGCTGGCGGACAACGGCGCGGACGGCGTAAAAGTGGGCATCGGCCCCGGTTCGATATGCACCACGCGTATTGTTGCCGGCGTGGGCGTGCCGCAGATATCGGCGATTGACAATGTGGCCAGAGCGCTGGCCCGCACCGATATCCCATTGATCGCCGACGGCGGTATACGTTACTCGGGCGACATCGCCAAAGCGCTTGCCGCAGGGGGGTATGCGGTGATGATCGGCAGCCTGTTCGGCGGCACCGAAGAATCGCCCGGTGAAATCGAGCTTTTTCAGGGACGCTCGTACAAAGCCTATCGCGGCATGGGTTCGCTGGGCGCGATGCAGCAAGGCTCGGCCGATCGATATTTCCAGGAAGTTGACGAACTCGATACCGAAAAACTCGTGCCCGAAGGCGTCGAAGGGCGCGTGCCGTACAAGGGCGGGCTGGTGCCGCTGATTCATCAGTTGATGGGCGGCTTGCGCGCAAGCATGGGTTACGTAGGCTGCGCCACCATCGATGAGTTGCGCCGCAAGGCGCAGTTCGTTGAAATCACCGCGGCAGGCATCCGCGAATCGCACGTGCATGACGTGCAGATGACCAAGGAAGCGCCTAATTACAGGGTAGAGTAAGAACGCAAAGGCGTGAATAAGTGAACGGGTGAACGAGTGAACGAGTAAACCCCGCGCTGTGGGGTCGCCCGTTCACCCGTTCACCCGTTCACCTGTTCACTTGTTCACCGATTTACACATGCACCAAAAAATCCTCATCCTCGATTTCGGCGCTCAGTATTCGCAGCTGATCGCACGCCGCGTGCGCGAAGCCAAAGTGTATTGCGAGCTGCATCCTTTCGATATTGAAGAAGCGTTTGTACGCGAGTTCAATCCCAGTGGAGTGATCCTTTCAGGCGGCCCGAATTCGGTGTGGGAAGGTGATACGCCGCGCGCGCCGGATGTGGTGTGGAAGTTGGGTGTGCCGGTGCTGGGCATTTGTTACGGCATGCAGGCGATGGCTGAGCAATTGGGTGGCAAAGTCAGCGCCGGTAAAGTGCGCGAATTCGGTTACGCCGAAGTGCGCGCGCGCGGCCATTCGGCGTTGTTCAGAGATATTCAGGATCGCGCAAATTCTGAAGGGCACGGATTGCTGGATGTGTGGATGAGCCACGGCGACAAGGTGGAAGTGCTGCCCGACGGCTTCAAGGTGATTGCCGGCAACGCGGCGTGCCCGATTGCCGGCATGGCGGATGAGGCGCGCAAATTTTACGGCGTGCAGTTTCACCCCGAAGTAACGCACACCACGCAGGGTAAGGCGATACTCGAACGCTTTGTGCTTGGTATTTGTGGTCTGGCGGGCGACTGGAAGATGCCCAATTATGTTGATGAAGTGGTCGCGCGCATACGTGCGGATGTGGGCGGCGACGAAGTCATTTTGGGGCTGTCCGGCGGCGTCGATTCGTCAGTGGCGGCGGCGCTGATTCACAAGGCCATAGGCAAACAGCTCACCTGTGTGTTTGTGGACAACGGCTTACTGCGGCTTAACGAAGCCGGGCAGGTGATGGAAACGTTTGCAAAAAACCTCGGCGTCAAAGTGATCCACGTTGATGCCCGCGAGCAGTTTTTAGGTCACCTCAAAGGCGTGACCGACCCGGAGCAAAAACGTAAAATCATCGGCCGCGAGTTTGTCGAAGTGTTCCAGCGCGAATCCGCGAAGCTGCCCCAGGCCAGGTGGCTGGCGCAAGGCACCATCTACCCTGATGTCATTGAATCCGCGGGGGCAAAGTCAAGCCAAGCGCACAACATCAAGTCGCACCACAACGTCGGCGGCCTGCCCGACACGCTGCACCTCAAACTGCTGGAACCGCTGCGCGAGCTGTTCAAAGACGAAGTGCGCGATTTGGGTTTGGCGCTGGGCCTGCCACGCGATATGGTGTTTCGCCATCCGTTTCCCGGCCCCGGCCTGGGTGTGCGCATACTCGGCGAAGTCAAAGCCGAATTCACCGACCTGCTGCGCCGTGCCGATGCGATTTTTATCGAAGAACTGCGCGCCACCAACGATGCCGATGGCAAAAGCTGGTACGACAAGACCGCGCAGGCGTTCGCGGTGTTCATCCCGGTTAAATCCGTGGGCGTAATGGGCGATGGCCGAACTTACGAGCACGTAGTATCGCTACGCGCCGTGCAAACCACCGACTTCATGACCGCTCACGTCGCCGAACTGCCGCACAGCCTGCTGGCAAAAGTGTCGAACCGCATCATCAACGAAGTGCGCGGCATCAACCGCGTGGTCTACGATATATCTAGCAAGCCGCCTGCAACGATAGAGTGGGAGTAGTTTTTGTTAGCTAAGTAATTGTTTTTAAACGATAACTAAGTTACACAAAAGTGGCACAATAAAAACAAAGTCTTGTTTTTATTGGGTTTAGGAATTATAGTTACACGAAATGTTACACAAAGGTGTAACTACTCCATTTCGTAGGTAACACTAAGCCCGTATGTCTCTCAAAAAACACTCATTTAAAGCCAATGAAATACCTATTTACGACGACGCAGTAGTGTCGCAAAGGGGTGAATATTGGCAAATGCGTATGTGGCTGACTAAGGAAAAGAAGTACGCACGCTTCAGTCTTAGAACACGCAATAGAGACACAGCAATAGACAAAGCTAAGAAGTATTACCACGAGCTAATGGCGCAACAATTAGCGGGTAAGACTTACTTTTCGAAGACTACTAAGCAAGGCGTTGAGGCATATCTGACCCAACGCACTAAGGACATGGAGGCGGGATTAATTGTCAAAGGTCGCTTAGCTACAGTAAAAACTCACCTCGAGCATTGGCTAAACTTCAAGGGTCGAGACTTTAAGCTTAAGGAGTTGGAACGTACTGACTGTGAGAACTACTATCACAGCCGAACGAAGAAAAATAAGCGTAGTCCAATTAGTCGTACTACGGTTCTAAATGAACAAAGCACAGTCAACGCAATGATGTCTTGGCTATACAAAAGAAGCGAAACGTACATTGACGGATTCGACTTTAAGAAACTACCAAAGATAGATACAGGAGACGAACGGAATCGGCGTAATATATTTACTGACGAAGAAATTAGGGAAATTAAGACTGCACTAGAGGGTTACATAGTAGAGGCTAGGCGAGACTTAAGTCTTTATGGAAACGTGAATAAAATTCTAGCCGCTTACTACCTTTTGATTTTTATTATCACTGGTTTGCGTAGAGGGGAGCAATTACAGCTTACTTGGTCGGACATTGAGTGGCTTGAAAAGCAGATTAAAGGTGAGGAAGAAGGCGAAACTCACAGTCTAGTTAAGCTATCGATAAGGGGCATGACAAGTAAGGTACGCAAGACAAGAGTCTTTGTTGTAAGAGACTTAGAATACTTCGCAGACTTGTATAACTTCCAATACGCTAGGTATTCAAAGTCGAAAAAAGACGGAAAAAAAGTAGGAGCATTCGGCGAAACACTAATCTTTAGTTTAAACGGAACGAAACCGATAACACCGCGGGTAATTCTATATCACTTCGGCGCAATATTAGACTTATGCGAAATTGAAAACAGAGATACGCGGAATTTGGTTCCATACAGCTTCAGGCACTACTTCATTACAGATATGGTTAATAAGGGTGCATCACCGACGCAAGTGGCTGAAACTTGTGGAACTAGTACTGGAGAGATAGAGAAAACTTACTATCACACTACGGAAGCGAAGATGATTACTAATGCGCTTCCACAGTTTGAGTACAAGGATGGATTGTTGGTGCCGAAGTAGCAGTTACGGTAATATTGTATTAGAGGTTACTGCGCGAATTTGTTGCTGTGCTTTGTCAATACGCTGTCTATTACGTTCAGATTTAAGGCTCTTACTGGCTAAATCTTTCTGTCGCTTAAGTGTGTCGATGCGTGACTGTTGCGGTGTAAGAGGCTTGATTGGTTTGATTGTTGCGACCACTTCGTCCAGGCTCTGGTAATGTTCGTTGCTCTGCTTAGTCAGCGCAGGTGCAATAATGACGCTGCCAATACCGAACTGAAACTCCAATATAAGTCGTGCATGTAGGGTGCTGTCAGCATAGACGGCAGTATTTTCAGAAATTCCTTTTAGACGCACAGTAGCAAAATACATGTTCATGCTGTATTTATAAGTACTCTGCTACTGCGAATAACTTAGCGTCTCACTTGCCAAATCCAGCGCGTAGTTTGTCGCTTGCAACGCTAATTGCGTCGTCTAATTCACCAGCTAATACGGCTTCTTTAAGTTGTGACAGTGTGGCGATAAGTTCGTCGCTTGTGGCGAGCTCAATTGCGTTCTTACCTTTGGCTAATTCCAATGTCTTGCTGCCGTAGCGGACACTCAGGTTTATCTTATTTCCTGCGGAAGTCCAAAACCACTCTTTGACACGCTTGATGGACTCTACGCTAACGCGATTACCGTCTGCATTAGTCACAGTCTTAATACGCTTTGGTGCGTATATTCTGCCTTCTCGTTGTGCAGTAGCTAGTTCAAGCTGTTCGTTTAGTTTGGCGTGTAGTTTCGTTCTGCGAACTACGATAGGGCTAGTGGTGCGGTCGCGCTTGCTGGATACAAGTTTAAGCTTGGCAATTACAGACATATAAATCTCCTTAGTTAAGTGAGCTGTAATTGTACTTCCAGACTTTATTAAGGACGACCTAAAGGAAAATATCTTGTTTCCTTTGGTTCTGCATAAATAAAGGTATGAACCGTGCTTATCGGGTTGTCACACACAGTCACTACCGGTAGTATGTTGAGCAACGTTATCAACCTGGGGCTACCGTGGCGATCGATGTGCTTGAGCGAGGCGATTTGCCGTTTCCGCGCTCGCTGCCGGAGTTTCAGCGCCTGTTTC
>CAMBCF010000096.1 GCA_945864585.1 Bordetella parapertussis
AGTGCGTAAATCACATTGGCAATCGCCGAGCGGCGCAGCATTACCGGCCGTTGGAACACCATCGCTTGTCCGCGCGCGCGGCGTGTAACACCATCATTGCGCCACGTGACACGCCCTGCAGTCGGCTTGAGCAAGCCGTGACACAGCCGCATCAAGACACTTTTCCCCGCGCCATTCGGCCCCAGAATCATGGTGCGCGTTGCGGCTTTGATCTCACACGAAATCGACGTGATGATCTCGCGTCCGCTCGCGGAAAAACACAGATTCTCCAAGGTCAATGGCAGCATTACGGGTCAGCCGTGATAACGCTGCGCGGTCAACTTGACCCCGTGCGCCAGCAAATTCACGCCGATGATGATCGCCACCAGCACCATGCCCAATCCCAGCGCCAGCGGCAAATCGCCTTTGCTGGTTTCCAGCGCAATCGCAGTCGTCATCACGCGTGTAACGCCATCGATATTGCCGCCGACGATCATCACTGCCCCTACTTCCGCCGCGGCACGACCGAATCCCGCCAGCACCACGGTCATTAACGCAAAGCGTGTGTCCCACAATAGCGTTCGCGCAGCAGTAACCGTGTTTGCACCGAGAGAACGCAGTTGTTCTTCGTATTCGCGCCAGGCATCTTCGATCACTTGCCGCGACAGCGCAGCGACTATCGGCGTAATCAGCACCGCCTGCGCAATAATCATCGCGGTGGGCGTGAACAACAAACCGAAGTCGCCCAGCGGCCCGGCGCGCGACAGCATCAAATAGATCAGCAGCCCCACCACCACCGGCGGTAATCCCATCAGTGCATTGAGTATCGCGACCACTGCTTGTCGACCGGGAAAACGCGTAATCGCCAGCAGCGCACCCAGCGGCAGCGCTACGATTGCTGCGATAACTACCGCGGCCAGACTCACGCGGACGCTCAGCCACACGATCTGCGCAAGCTGCGCGTCGGCGCCGGCGATAAGCCGGAACGCCTCACTCAAGGCCGCGGAAATGTCATTCACAGTTCACAAAACATTAATAAAATCAATAGGTTATTGCAGACCATTGCGGGTCGAGGCAACGCTGCATGTAGACCGCCGCACCTGCCACACCGGTTACTTCCGGTATGAAATCCGCCTCGGCTACACCATGTTCCTCCATCGCATGGCTGCAGGCAAAAAACTTCGCCCCGTGTTCAGACGCACGCTGCATGAACGCATACACGGTTTCTCGTTGGCGCGGCCCGGTAGGTAGCGACGCCGCGACGCCTTTGGCGAGCAGCTTGACCGAACGGCTAGTGAAATAGATTTCGACTTCGGCATCCATGGCGGCGGCGGCGGCCGCGTGAAAAAACGGTGTTGCACACAGATGCGGCTGTGCGGGCTCCGCTGCCCACAACAAAATCGCCAAATGCGTTTTCATGCTGTCGGTGGGCCTGCAAAATTTTCCAGCATCATCTCCTGTTCGAAGGCAGGCGCCACCGCCGCGCCCGACAACAGGCCGTCGCCAATATCTAAGTCCGCGTTAAACGAAAGCCGCACCAGCCAACCCGCGCCATAGGGATCTTCGCTGATCAACGTAGGCCTGGCGACTGCCGCCAAATTCACTTCGATCAAGGTTCCCGCTACCGGGGTACGCACAGATACAACGGTTTTCGACAACTCCAGCAGACCGACAGCGCGCCCCGCATCAAGCCGGGTTCCCACGGCCTTGGGTGTAAACGCAAAAAATTCAATCGCCAGCGCCACGCCGTATGCAGTCGCACCCAGGGTCACCACACCCTCCGCCCCGCGTTGCACCCACACATTGTAATCGGCGTGATAGTGGCGGTCTTCGGGGAATTCGCAACCGCGCACTACGATCATTCCAACGCCTCAGCCCTGCCCCGGCACGAAGAAAAAATTGGGGCTTGCACGCTGGTAGCCCGACTCATCCATCAGTATATCCAGCGGCAGGCTTGCCAGATCATCAGCCACCGGGTCGGCCTGCGGGTCTTTTTCCTGATTGAACGATTTGATATAGCCCTTGCATTCGTCGCAGGCTTCGCCGCGCACAGCATCGTTGCCGCTTTCAACGTGATAGTAAGCAAGTTCTCCCTGCACCTCGCACTGACTGCAAAAGCCGCGACTGATATGCCAGTCGGTCGCGCACAGCACACAATGCAGATAGCGCGTTCCAGGCACCGGCGCGTCGATGCGCAACACGCTGGCGAGCGGCGGCGAGCCGCATACCGGGCACAGGTTCGGCACATCCAGTTTTCTGATTTCGCCTTCACCCAATGCGCTTGCGCGCTTCACCCAGTGCACCTGCAGGGCTGCGCCCAGAAACGGCACGATGGCAGCGTCTAATGCCGGGTAATCCAGACGCAACAGGCGGCTCGCTTGTGTGTCGAGCGTGGCGGCATCCATCTTTTCAAGCCCGGCAAGTACGCTTTGCACGGTACCAGGAACATCGGCGCGCAGGTGTTGCGTGATGGTTGTTAACGCCCCACGCCATGCTGCATCCAGGGACGTATCGGTGCCTAACGGCGGCAAGCCGTGCGTGCGGCAGCGCTCAAGATGCTGGCGCTCTGGCATTGCTGGTGGGGGATAGTCATTCAATGCCTTCTGTTGCGCTCTGGCAAGTTGCGCCATCAAACGCAAAAACGCAGTCTCGCCCCTGCCTTGCGCGGCCAAAGCCTCGAAGCGCGCACCGCGATCAGAGAAAACACTCGCCGCGTCCGGCAAACGAAAAGCCGGCGGCTCTTTCAAGCCACCGGCTATTTCGCCCTGAGGAACTATACGTATGGGCGCTCGCGACATTAACTCTTCCGCTATTTGCCGTCGCCGCTCACTTGCCACTGACCTCGCGATACCAGCCGGGATGATGGTGCTTGGCCCACGCAGCGCTGACATTGCCGCGGATCATCGCGCGCAATGAACCCTTGACCCAGATTGCCGCATAGATATGCACGATGATGCCAATGATCAGCACTACGGCCGACAGCGCATGCAGCACTACCGCGATGCGGTTGATGTCGATCGGGAACGCGCCGGCGAAATACGGCCGCCACATCACCAGGCCCGATACCAGCAGCAGCCACATGCAAATGACCATCAGCCAGAACATGTATTTCTGACCCGCATTGTATTTGCCGACTTCCGGCAAATCTTTTTCGCGGTTCATCATCACCTCCTTGACTTGTTTCATCCAGATGCGGTCGGCATCGGTCATGCGATTCAGTTTCCAGAAGCGCACCATGGTGATGCAGAAAAACACGAACATCACCACGCCGATGAAGGGGTGCAGTATGCGCGCCCACGGCCCGCCGCCAAACAAGCTGGAAAAAAAGAACAGCGACGGATGAAACAGTGCCAGCCCGGACAACGCGGCGAGGATAAAGCAGATTGCCACTATCCAGTGGTTGCCCCGCTCTTTCGGGGTGTAGCGTTCTACAAACTTAGGATCGCTCATGCTTCCTCCTTCGCATTGTCTTCCTCAACTTCTTTCGGACCAACCATCACGTAATGCAGGAAGCCTGCAAACGCCGCCATGCCTATCAGCGCGGTGGCAACGGGCTTGGTGACGCCCTTCCACAGTGCGACCATGGTGCTTACCGACGGGTCTTTGGGCAGTCCCACCAGTTCCGGACGGTCGGCGTGTTTCAGCACGTACATCACATGCGTGCCGCCCACGCCTTTCGGGTCATACACGCCCGCACCCTTGTGACCGCGTTCGCGCAGTTCACCGGCGCGCTTTTGGGCGTAGATGCTCATATCCTCTTTGCTGCCAAAGCTGATGGCGCCGGTCGGACAGGTTTTCACACACGCCGGCGCCTGCCCCACCGCGACACGATCCGAGCACAATGAGCATTTGTAGGCCTTGTTATCCACCTTGGAAATGCGTGGCACATTGAACGGGCAACCCGTGATGCAGTAACCGCAGCCGATGCAGTTTTCGGAAATGAAATCGACAATACCGTTGGCGTATTTGACAATGGCGCCCGGCGATGGGCATGCTTGCAGACAACCGGGTTCCGCGCAATGCATGCAGCCATCTTTGCGGATCAGCCACTCCAGTTTGTCCTTTTCGACTTCCACCTCGAAAAAGCGCATCAGCGTCCACGAGCTCGGCGTGAGATCGGACGGGTTGTCGTAAACGCCGACATTGGTGCCGACATCGTCTCGCAGATCGTTCCAGCTCATGCAGGCGACCTGGCACGCTTTGCAACCGATGCACTTTGATTCGTCGATCAGTTTGGCGACTTCGGTGGTGTGGCGTATGCTCGGCGAGGGGGTGGTGGTTGCCGAACGCAACGAGATATCCAGAGATTGCAGTGATGGCATGATCGCTTCCCCTTAGGCTTTTTCGATGTTGACGAGGAACGCTTTGTACTCCGGCGTCTGGGAATTCGCGTCGCCGACATAAGGCGTTAGCGCATTGGCCAGATAGCCGTTTTGCGTCACCCCCTTGAATCCCCAGTGTATGGGGATACCCACCATATGCACCTTCTTGCCATTCACATCCCAGCCCTTGATGCGCTTGGTCACCACCACCGCCGCCTTCACTTCACCGCGATTGGATTTCACCTTGACCATCTGGCCGTTCTTGAAGCCTTTTTCCTTAGCCAGATCTTCGCCGATTTCGACAAACGGCGAAGGCTGCGTGATTGCGTTGGAGCGCGCATGCTTGGTCCAGAAATGCTGATGCTCCGTCAGACGGTAGGTGGTGGCCGCATACGGGAACTCCGACGCCTTGCCGAACGTCTCCATATCGCCCTTGTACACCCGCGCCGCCGGATTGCTGATGGCCTTGGGATTGGTGTTCATCAGGTTGGTGGCGACCGGCGTCTCGAACGGCTCGTAGTGTTCCGGGAACGGGCCTTCCGCCATGCCGATGGCGTGCAAGCGCGCCACACCTTCCGGGTTCATGATGAACGGGCCGACATTTTCTTCGGGCGCGGCGTTCGGACGCATATCCGGCACGTCCACCCCGGACCACCTCGTGCCATCCCACGACATGTACTTGCGTGACGCGTCCCAGTGTTTACCCGCCGGATCGGCCGCAGCACGGTTATACAGAATCCGGCGATTGGCCGGCCACGAATAACCCCAGTTCGGATACACGCCCAAGCCGCTGGGATCGGAATTGTCACGCCGCGCCGTCAGATTGCCCGCCGCCGACCACGATCCACAATACAACCAGTTGCCGCAAGCGGTGCTGCCGTCGTCGCGCAGTTGCGCGAAGCTCGCAAGTTGCCCTGCGGGAACCACCACTTTCTGCGGTTCCTTCGGGTTCTTGGGGTCTATCGGCGACATCAAATCGACCAGCGCGCGCCCCGAGAATTCACGCATAATTTCGCCGGGATTGGGCGCGTCTGCGTTTTGATACGGCCAGCTCAGCTTGAGTATTGGATCGGGCGCCTTGCCGCCGTCCTTGCGGTACATGTCGCGTATCTTCACAAAGATGCGCGCCATGATTTCCGAATCCGGCTTGCCTTCGCCCGGCGCGTCCGCGGCTTTTTCTTTCCATTGCAGCCAGCGGCTGGAGTTGGTGAACGAGCCTGTTTCCTCGGCAAACGTGGTAGTCGGCAGGCGGAATACCTCGGTCTGAATCTGCTTTGGATCCACATCATTCAGTGGCCCGAAATTCTTCCAGAACTCGGAGGTTTCGGTTTCCAGCGGATCCGCCACCACCAGGTATTTGAGCTTGGCCATCGCCGCGGATATTTTTTTCTTGTTCGGCAGCGCCGCCAGCGGATTAAAGCCCTGGCAGACGAACCCGCCCATCTTGCCCTGGTGCATCAACTCGAACATATGCAGCACATCGTAGGCGGCGTCTTTTTTGGGCAAATAATCAAACGCAAAATCATTGTCCTTGTTGGCCGCGTCACCCCACCATGCCTTCTGCTGGCTGGTGTGCCATTTGGGGAAATTCTGCGTGAACGTCATCTGATTTGGACGCAATGGCTTGCCGCTGAGCCGTTTCAGATATTCCTCACGCGTAGTGTCGCGATCCAGCGGCGCCCCCAGGTACCCCGGCAGCACATCCGAATACAAACACATGTCGGTGATGCCCTGCACATTGGCGTGCCCGCGCAGCGCATTCACTCCGCCGCCCGGACGGCCTATATTGCCGAGCAGCAATTGAATCATCGCCATGGTACGTATGTTCTGCGAGCCCACCGTGTGCTGTGTCCAGCCCAGCGCATACAGTATCGTCATCACCTTGTTGGGCGCAGAAGTCTCGCCCATCTGCGCGGCAATTTTGAGGAAGGCATCTTTTGGCGTGCCGGTGATGTTGCTCACCAGCTCCGGCGTGTAGCGCGAATAATGCTTCTTCAATTGCTGGAATACACAGCGCGGATCCTCCATCTTGTCGTCAACGACAACAAAGCCGTCCTTGCCGAGTTCATAGCCCCAGGTGGCCTTGTCGTAAACGCGTTTTTCGGCGTTGTAACCGCTGAAAAAGCCGTTGTCGAAGTTGTAGCCTTCCTTGGTCATGAAGGTGGCGTCAGTGTAGGCCTTGACGTACTCCGTGTGTATCTTGTTGTTGGTCAACAGATAATTGATTACGCCACCGAGGAATGCGATGTCAGTACCCACGCGCACCGGCGCGTAGGTATCGGCCACCGCTGCCGAGCGTGTGAAACGGGGATCGACCACGATCAGCTTCGCCTTGCGATGCTGCATCGCCTCGGTCACCCATTTGAATCCACAGGGGTGAGCTTCCGCCGCATTGCCACCCATAATCAAAACCAGGTCGGTGTTCTTGATATCGACCCAGCCATTGGTCATTGCACCTCTACCGAACGTTGGTCCCAGACTGGTGACCGTCGGCGCGTGTCATATTCGTGCCTGCGTGTCGAGGGCGACGACCCCCATCCCGCGCATCGTCTTTACGCTGATATAGCCGGATTCATTGGAGGCAGCGCTGGAGGCCAGAAAACCCAGTGTGGGCCAGCGGTTGACGGTAGTGCCCGCGGTGTTTTTCTCGATAAAATTCTTGTCGCGGTCATCCTTCATATGCTTGGCGATGCGCGTGATCGCTTCGTCCCACGAAATACGTTTCCACTCGTCGGAGCCAGGGGCGCGCACTTGCGGGAATTTCACACGGTTGGGGCTGTGGATCATGTCGAGCACGCCGGCGCCTTTGGGACACAGCGTACCGCGATTCACCGGGTGATCGGGATCGCCCTCGACGTGCATGATCACGGGCTTGATGTTCTTCGACTTGTCGCCCAGGGTGTACATGATCATGCCGCAACTCACCGAGCAATACGGGCAGATGCTGCGATGCTCCGTGGTGCGCGAGAGTTTGAAGCTACGCACATCGGCAACCGCGCTGGGCGCGTAGCCCATCAGCGCAAGGCTGGACGTCGCCATGCCACCGGCGGATATCCTGAAAAACTGTCGACGGGAAACTTTCATGTCCATGGGGCGCTCCTCCTGGAAAAAATGCGTTTCAACACCGAAAGAGGAGCAACTGCTGGCCCCCCTCAAGGCCTGCGTGCTGCTGAAGCGTGGTCCACCTGCACACTGAATTTTCTGAATCGATTGATCACTGGCAATGCGCATTATCGTGTTACTGCTCTACTTGCGCATCGCCCACAGAATGGACAGGCGTACGCTAACATATTCGCCAGTCTTTTCAACTAGAATTTTCTGCTGCACTGCACGATAATCATAAATGCCTGTATGCCCCCCTTTGATCCCGAAAACGGCACTTCTGTAACGGCCATGCAAGTCGCGGAAGGCTGTGGGATAGAATTCGTGCCTGTACGTTCATCTGCTCAATCCTTGATAAATTCTTACACACCCATATGACCCTACCCTCCCCCACCCTGCGCGATGCCAGTTGCGCCGACGATTACGATCCCAACTCCATGCCAGTGGATAAAGCGCGTGCGCTGATTGCGCGCTTTCTCAAACCCCTGACCGCCACCGAGCGCGTGCCTATGCGATCTGCACTCGGTCGCGTGCTGGCAGAAGACGTGATCTCGCCCATCAACGTGCCCGCGCACGACAACTCCGCAATGGATGGTTTTGCTGTGCGCTTTGCCGATTTGAAAGCGGACGGTGAAGTTACGCTCAAAGTGGCAGGTTCATCATTCGCCGGCAAACCGTTCGCGGGCAAAATGCCAGCGGGTGAAGCGGTGCGCATCATGACCGGCGCCGTCATGCCGCCGGAAGCCGACACCATCGTGATGCAGGAACACGCTCAAACTAAAGACGGAAAAGTCACTATCGGCCGCGGCAACCGCCTTAACCAGAACCTGCGCCGCGCCGGCGAAGACATCGCCACCGGTCAGGTCGCATTAAAACGCGGTCTGCCTCTGCGTCCCGCCGAAATCGGTCTGGTATCGTCGCTCGGCATCGGCGAAGTTACGGTGTTTCGCAAGTTGCGTGTCGCGTTCTTCTCCACCGGCGACGAACTGGTGTCCATCGGCGCAGTGCCCGGCGCAGGCCAGATCTTCGACAGCAACCGCTACACTATCCACGGCATGTTGACGCGGCTGAATTGCGAAGTGCTCGACATGGGCGTGGTGCGCGATGACCCGGCGTTGATCGAAGCAGCGTTCGCCACCGCAGCGGCCAACGCCGACGTAGTGATCACCAGCGGCGGCGTATCAGTGGGCGAAGCCGATTTCGTCAAAGACATGCTCAACAAACTCGGCGAAGTGCTGTTCTGGAAAATCGCCATGAAGCCCGGCCGCCCCTTGGCCTACGGCAAAATCGGTGGCGCGCATTTCTTCGGACTGCCCGGCAACCCGGTGTCGGTGATGGTCACGTTCTACCAATTCGTGCGCGACGCGCTGCTCGTGCTCGCCGGGCAAAACCCGGTGCCGCCGCTGCCCACCTTCAAAGTGCCCTGCACTTCAGTATTGAAAAAAGCGCCCGGACGCACCGAGTTTCAGCGCGGTATTTTGTCGCAGGATGGCGCGGGCGCATGGAGCGTGCGCGTCACTGGCGAACAAGGCTCCGGCATTTTGCGTTCGATGTCGGAATCCAACTGCTTCATCATTTTGCCGACGGATCAGGGCAATGTTGCGGCGGGCGCGCTGGTGGAGGTGCAACTGATGGAGGGAATTGTGTAGGGCGCACTTGAAGCGGAGCATTGCGCCCTACGGTTCAACGCTCACGCCTTTCCAGAATGCGACGTGACCTTTGATGTTCATTGCCTCTGGCTTGGGGTCGGCGTAATACCAGGCTGCATCCTTGTTCACCTTGCCGTCAACCACCACATCGTAATAATTCGCCACACCTTTCCAGCCGCATGTGGTCTGGGTCGCGCTGGGTTGAAAATTCGCCATGCGCAAGGCCGCCGGCGGAAAATAAATGTTGTTCTCGACGGTATCAAAAACCTCTGTTTCGGCGATGACGGTATTGTTCCAGATTGCTTTGGGCATAATGAGTCCTTTCATTGGTAAAGCGTTGTATCTCGCACCACTGTCGCGAAAGCCTGATTCAGCGCCTCAACAATAACACGCGGCAGAGTCCTGGGCCAAATCTCGCGCACGCTTGCATCGCCGGACAGTGGTAAAGTTGCGCCACGGAATTCGGAGGTCTCATGACTGCAAGCGCAATACCACTATTTGCTCAAGCGGAATCCAGCCCCATCGTGGAAACCACATCGGGCAAAGTTCGCGGCGCAACACAAGCGGGCATCCATAGCTTCAAAGGCATGCCCTACGGCGCCAATACAGACGGCAAAAACCGCTGGCTGCCGCCGCAGCCCGTGCAGGCATGGGTCGGGGTGCGCGATGCGCTCGAGTACGGTCCGCGCGCGCCGCAAAACGAACGCCCTGCCAAAGAGCCGCATCTGGCGTGGATACGCGATACACGCGCCTACAGTGAAGATTGCCTCGTCATCAACGTATTCACGCCCGCGGTGAATGACAACGCCAGGCGCCCGGTGCTGGTGTACATCCACGGCGGCGGCTTTGTCAGTGGCGCCAGCAGCGCGCCCGGACTCGACGGCCACAACTTCGCCAGGCGCGGCGATGTAGTGCTGGTGACGCTGAATCACCGGCTCAATCTGTTTGGACATTTGTCGCTCGCCGAATCCGGCGACGCGCGTTACGCCGACGCCGGCAACGTGGGGCTGCTGGATGTGATTCAGGCGCTGCAATGGGTGCGGCAAAACATCGCCAACTTTGGCGGCGACCCCGGCAACGTGAGCATATCCGGCCAATCCGGCGGCGCCTCCAAGGTGGCGGTGCTGATAGCCATGCCCGAAGCGCAGGGGCTGTTTCACAAAGCGATAATCCAAAGCGCCTCGTCGCTGCTGCGCATGGCGGCGCCCGAGGCCGCCGCGCGCAACACGCATCACCTGCTGGCGCAACTCGGTTTGGACAGCAGCAAAGTCAGTGCGCTGCTGGATGTGCCCGCTGCAAACCTGCTGCAAGCCATGCCCAGGGCGGTGGCCGCTGCGGGGCGGGTGGATAACTACCGCCCGGTGGTGGATGGACGCTCACTGAAAGTGCATCCGTTCGATCCCGCCGCACCGGCGCTTTCGACCCACGTACCGCTGATGATCGGCTCCTGCGAAACCGAAATGACGTTTCCGTATTCGCAGGCGCTGCAGAATTTTTCGTATGACCGCACGCAAGTGCTGGAGCGCGTCCAAGGTTTTGTCGGCGTTGACGATGCCCAGGCCAAGGCGTTAATGGATTTGTATGGCGAGTCGCGGCCACGCGCATCGCCGGGTGATTTGTGGGTGGCGATCAGCACCGATCATCAGTATCGCCGCAATGGCATCCGCGCATCCGAGTTGAAAGCTGCGCAGGGCAAGGCGCCGTCATGGCATTATCTGTTCACTTGGAAATCGCTGGTACTCGACGGCCTGCTCAAATCGCCGCACACGATTTGCATTCCGTTTTCGTTTGGCAACGTCGATATCGCCGCCGGACTTACCGGCACCGGCGCCGATCGCTACCCGCTGCAAGAGCGCATGATGGATGCGTGGCATGCGTTCATGCGCAGCGGCGACCCGAATCACCGCGACCTGCCGCAGTGGAAACCGTATGATGCCAAGGATCATCCGACGATGATTTTTGACAACACCTGCCGCCTGGTGAATGATCCGGCGAGTGAAGAACGCATCGCCATCAGCGCCTGCCCGCCGTATAGCGCCGATGGTGGCGGCAGAACGTAACTATCTGTTTTAAAACGAAATTATGGAAATTATCAAGCTGATACCCACCACGATTGCGGCTGCCGATGTGGATGGTGTAGCGGCGTTACGGCCGCCGCCCACGCCACGTATAGCTGCATGATCGCTCAAGGCGACCCGCGCGCCCTGCAGTTACTTACCACGGTCTTCGGCCACCCCGCGTTTCGCGGCGCGCAGCAGGAGATCGTCACGCATGTCGCCAGCGGCGGCGATGCGCTGGTGTTGATGCCCACCGGTGGCGGAAAATCGCTGTGCTACCAATTGCCTGCGTTACTGCGCGACGGTACCGCGCTGGTGGTGTCGCCGCTGATTGCACTGATGCAGGACCAGGTGGCGGCACTCAAACAACTCGGCGTGCGCGCGGCGTTTTTGAATTCCACGCTTGACGGCCGCGAAGCCAACGCGGTTGAACGTGCGCTGCGCGGCGGCGAACTCGATCTGCTGTATGTGGCGCCCGAGCGGTTGATGATGCCACGCATGCTGGATCTACTTTCAGAATCGAAAATCGCACTTTTCGCCATCGACGAAGCCCATTGTGTATCGCAATGGGGCCATGATTTCCGCCCGGAGTATCTGCAACTGTCGGTGCTGCACGAGCAGTTTCCCGAGGTGCCGCGCATCGCGCTCACCGCCACCGCCGACCCGCAGACGCGCGGCGAAATTATTGTCCGGCTCAAGCTGGAAGAAGCGCGCATCTTCGTCTCCAGCTTCGACCGTCCCAACATTCGCTACACCATCGTCGACAAGCAGGATGCACGCGCGCAACTGCTGCGCTTCATGCGTGAAGATCATGCCGGTGATGCGGGCATCGTGTATTGCCTGTCACGCAAAAAAGTGGATGAAACCGCGGTCTGGCTGGCGACGCAAGGCATACGCGCGCTGCCGTATCACGCAGGCATGGACACTGCTGCGCGCGCAAAACATCAGGCACGCTTCCAGCAGGAGGACGGTGTTGTCGTCGTCGCCACCATTGCGTTCGGCATGGGCATCGACAAGCCCGACGTGCGCTTTGTCGCGCATCTGGATTTGCCCAAGAGCATCGAAGGCTACTATCAGGAAACCGGCCGCGCCGGGCGCGATGGCGAGCCTGCCGACGCGTGGATGGCCTACGGCCTGGGGGACGTGGTGCAGCAGCGGCGCATGATCGATATGTCCGAAGGCGGCGAGGCTTTCAAGCGCGTGCTGTTGACCAAACTCGATGCGCTGCTCGGCCTGTGCGAAAGCGCCGGCTGCCGCCGCGTGCGTCTGCTCGATTACTTTGGCGAATCAAGCACACCCTGCGGCAATTGCGATAACTGCGTGGAGCCGCCGCAAACCTGGGACGCCACCGACGCCGCGCGCAAAGCGCTGTCGTGCATATACCGCACCGGGCAGCGCTTCGGCGCGCTGCATCTGATTGACGTGCTGCGTGGCCGCGCCACCGAGCGCGTGACGCAGTGGCATCACGACCAGCTCGCGGTGTTCGGCATCGGCGCCGATCTGGATGAGGCTCTGTGGCGCAATGTATTCCGCCAACTGGTGGCGCTCAGTTACGCGCGTCCCGATCACGAAGCCTATGGCTCGCTGCAACTCACCGATGCCAGCCGCGCGGTGTTGAAGGGCGAAGTGCGCGTGGAGATGCGTCGTGTGATTGCAGTCAAGGAAAAAAAGACGAAAACGCGCCGTGCTGCGGCCGGCAGTGGCAGTGGCGCGCAACCCAATGCGACACTGCTGAACAAACTCAAAGACTGGCGCTATGTTGAAGCGCAGTCGCAGTCAGTGCCCGCGTTTGTGATTTTTCACGACAGCACACTGGCCGGTATCGCCTCTGCCAATCCGAAAACGCTGGATGCGCTCTCAGGAATTTCAGGTATAGGTGCAAAAAAACTCGAGCGTTATGGCGCGGTTATTCTGCAATTGCTGCACGGCGAATAAATCAATTTCACTCTTCACCCTTCACTCTTCACGCCCTATTCCGCCTTGAACCCAGTCAGCTTCACCACGCGCGCCCACTTGGCACGCTCGGCCAGAATTATTTTTGCGAACTCATCGGGGCCGTGATTGACCACGGTGCCGCCATCGGCAGCCATGCGCTGTATCAGCTCGGGCGCTTGCACGATGCGGGAAATTTCCGCGTGCAGCTTGTTCACGATGGGCATCGGTGTGCCTGCCGGAACCAGCACGCCGTACCACGGGCTCACGTCGTAACCGGGCAGGGTTTCTGCGATTGCGGGAATATCCGGCAGCAACGCGTCGCGCTTGGGCGTGGTCACCGCCACACCGCGCAACCGACCAGACTTGACATGCGGCATCACCGATACCGTGCTGGTGAACGTCAACGCGCACTCGCCGGTAATCACATTCAGCGCCGCCGGCGCCGCTCCTTTGTAAGGCACGTGAACGAGTTCAATCTTCGCCATGACTTTCATCAATTCACCGGACATGTGCGACACGCCGCCCGTGCCTGACGAAGCAAAGGTCAAACCCGCGCTGGGCGCTTTGGCCAGCGCCACCATGTCACGCACCGTTTTCACACCCGTTGACGGATGCACCACCAGGATAAGCGGCGCAGCTACTGTCAGATTGACCGCCTGAAAATGCCGATCAACGTCGTACGGCAAGCGCCGGTAAACCGCCGGATTGATGGTCAGAATGCTGGTATTACCCAGAAACAGCACCGAACCATCCGCCGGCGATTTAGACAGCATTTCCGCGCCTATCGCGCCATTGGCGCCCGCGCGGTTATCCACCACTACCGGCTGGCCCCAGCGTTCGGTAAACTTTTGCCCCAGCAGCCGCGCCAGAATATCGGTCGGCCCGCCCGGCGCGTACGGCACGATGAAGCGGATCGTCCTCGACGGATAACTGTCGGCGATGGATTTCTCCTGCGCGTTTGCCGTTGCGACGCACGCTGCCAGCGCTGCGCAGGTTGCTATGATCTTTGTATGCACATATCTCCCGTAGCTCGGAAGGAGTCCGCAGGACGTATTCCGGGAAGAAGCACCGCGCATCGACAGCACGCGAGTTTATCCACCCACACTTCCCCGGAATACGGCCATGAAAAACCATGGCCTTCTTCCGGGCTACATGCTCTCACACTTTGGATCGCAACCTCAGCGCTCCCGCCCCCCCCCATGAAACGCCTTGGTCACCGGTGACAACAGGTATTCGAGCACCGTGCGTGTGCCGAGGTGGATTTCTCCTGCCACCTGCATGCCCGGCGCGAGTGTGTAGCTGACGCCTTGCGCGACCAGTTCCTGCCCCTTCATTTCCACGATGGTCTTGTAGGTCAGCGGCAGCGCCCGATCTCCACCGGCGCCATTGTCGCGGCCTGACTTTCACTGGCGTCGGCGCTGACCTGCCGCACTGTGCCTTCGATCATGCCGTATTTCTGGAATTGAAAGGTCATCAGCTTCAGTTTCACCGGCTGGGCCTGACGCACAAAACCCACGTCGTCGTTGCTTACCCACACCTCCTCCACCAGCGGTTCATTGCCCGGCACCAGCGTCATCAGTATGGTGCCGGGTGCCGCGACGGTACCCACGGTGTGCGTAGCCAAATCCTTGACGATGCCGGCCTGTGGCGCCTTAAGTTCCATCAGGCCGGTGCGATGCTGGTGCTTGCCCAATTCCTCCTGCAGCTTGTGTACTTGCAGCGCCATTTCCACGCGCTCGTTCTGCAACTGCTGACGGTAGTTGGAGGTGATTTGCGCAAGACGCTTGCCTGCCTGCTCGATGGTTGCGCGCAGGCTGGCGACGTTTTCGGTTTGCGCTTTGAGGCCCTGTTCGTTTTCGATATGCTGCCGCACCCGTTCCTGCGCCATCAGCTTGCCGGCAAATCCTTCCCGCGCAAGTTTGCTCCAGCCGTCCGCGGTTTCCTTGTAGATAGGCACAGTCTGCTTGAGCTTCGCTTCAACTTCCACCGCCGCTTTCAAATCCTGCCGCGCCTTGGCCAACGATGCACGCTCGCTGTCGACTGCGTCCTGATAAGCCTGGCGCCGTGCGCGGTACTGGGCTTCGACTTGCGCCAGCAAGTTGGGGGCGTCATCATTGCGGCGAAGAATGGCCGCGCTGCTCATTTCCGCATCGATGCGCCGCAAACCCAATTGTTTGAGTTTCAAGTCGTTTTCGACCACGCGCCGGTCGGCATCGGTCAACAGCGGGTCCATGCGTAATAACACCTGCCCTGCGCGCACCGCTTCACCCTCACGCACGAGGATTTCCTTGACGATGCCTTGTTCGAAGGGCTGCACAATGCGCAGATAGGTCCGCGGCACTAGCTTACCTGTAGCCACCGCGACAATATCGAGCTTGCTCAATGCCGCCCATGCCAGCAGACAGGTAAACAGCAGCAGCAGCACTTTGAGCATCCAGCCCGCAAAGGGTGACGGTGGATTCTCACGCACGCGCATCAGCGCGGGGGCGAAATCGCGAGGGTCAGCGGGTGTGTCGAAGAGGCGAGTGGTGATGCCGCTAACGGCGGCAGGTTTGTCTTGCAGCATTGTTAAAAACATCATGCAGAGGGATCGTAACGGGTAGGGTGCAAGCGTTAATGCTGACGCTATCTCTACCTGGCATCATTTCCGGTATCGGTAGCAGTGAAGGTTTCGATTTCAGGAACATAATAACCACGGTACATGTTGAAATGCGGAAGGCCATGCTGATCAGAATACTGTATGTGCCCTATCAGCCACAGCACAACGTCTCCCTTTTTAATGACTTGAATATCAGCTTATTTCCAAGCTATTCATAAGCCAAGCTCCCACTGTTCTTTATAAAAAGGAATTACGATGAATTTCAAAGGAAAGACAGCTTTGATTGCAGGCGACGCTTGGGGTCTTGGTCACGCAGCGGCGCTGATGTTCGCGCGCGAAGGCGCCCAGGTGATTTGCATCGACGACAACGCAGAAATGAAAGAGGCGCGCCTGCTGCGCATGGATGAGGTTGAGCTACCGTATTTTTATGCCGATGTAACAGATGCAGCTCAGGTGCAGGCCGTAGCGAACGCCTGCGAAAAAATACTCGCCAAAGTAGACATCCTGTTTAACGTGGCGGGGCGTGATCCGATCCGGCAGACATTCGAGAAAACGACGCACGAGGCTTGGGCAATAGCACTATCGCCGTGACGCCGGTAGACAAATCCAGATTGGCGGTCACGCCTCTGGGCCGCCAGGGCACGCCGCAGGATGTGGCGCCGGTGGTGCTGTTCCTGGCGTCAGATGCGGCGTCGTTCGTGAGTGGCGCCAACATTGTGGTGGATGGCGGACGCACGGCCGCCACGCATGGTTGTTACGACGAGCTGTGATGAAATCCCTGGTCTATTGTTACCGCCGACAGCTATCGACACTACGTTGGCCTGGACCGCGAATCCCTTCGACTATCGCAGCCCAAGGAACATCAAGACGCCGCCCACGACTATCAGCACGGATACCTATTGCGATGTTTGTGTTCATTGCGCCCCCTCACATACACATTAAATCGTCATTGCGTTAAGCCATAACGGGCTGCGCCGCGCGGGTGATCGGCCTTACCTTTAATTTCACTTCGACGCGCTGATCAAGGCGTTCCAGAATGGTTATCAGCCGATCAATAGTGAAGCGGTCAAGCTTCACTTGGCGGATACGTGAAAAATCAGCCGCGGCAATGCCGGTATGTTCTCCAGCTTGGCGCACGGTGATCGCGTCGCGATCGAGCACGTTGATGATTTGCGCCGCAAGCAGCGCTTTCAACTGTTCGCCCGCTGCGTTCGGATAGCCAAAGTCCGCGAAAACGTTGCCACTTCCCCGGACGACTTCAATTGCTTTCACTGTCATAGTAATACCTCTTTTAGTCGCTTCACCCGATCATGCACGAGGTCAATCTCGCGCTTCGGGTTCTTGATCCCTTGGGTGGATTTTTTCTGAAAGGCGTGGAGCACCCAGATATCTGCGCCTATCTGCATTCCAGCATCTTCGCTCCGGCGGCCGCAGTCCAGCGTGCATCCGTGTCTTTGTGGGTGTGAATTTGCGGGCGCATAGCGCCAATGCAGTTGCGGCCAGAATGAGCCAAGCGCTAATCAAAATGTAAGCGTCAACAAATTGTCGTGGATGCTTGGTGTGTCATCGCGCATGCGGGGATCAGCACACGCGCATGGTTTCGACGCTCACGGAAAGCTGGCCTTGATCCGGCGTAGGCGGAAATTTCTGCGTGCGTCCTTGAATACGTTGCATACCTGCACCCCATCATGGTTTACAATGGAATGCAATGCATTGAAATTATGTATATATTTCATCCCAGTTTGAAAACTCTAATCTCATTTTTGCGAATAAACCCCTACCGGTAGCGGTCGAAATTTTTAAACTTTTGGCGAAGTGCTTGGATCGGCAAACTGTGGCGGAACATCTTGAAAAGGCGCTGATCTCGGCCTGATTTAACGATTCACCTCCCGCAGGGCTCTTAGCGATATTCCCATTGAAATTGTACGGTGATATAACGTACAATATAGCACTAAATCAAAGGAACAAAATAATGGCCAAAACCGCCCGCGTCGAAGCCCGATTGAGTCCGGATACACACACCCTCGTGAAGAGAGCCGCGGAAATCCAAGGACGCTCCGTC
>CAMBCF010000097.1 GCA_945864585.1 Bordetella parapertussis
ACCCAGGCGCTGCAGCATACGGAACTGGCCAACGCTCAGCCCTCAACGGTCATTACAAAGTTGTTCAAGATCGCCGTTCAGGTCCGGCAGTTCAAAGACCGCGTGATCTTGCATTTGCCGACATCTTGTCCCGTCAAACAGTTGTTGCAAACCGTGACCAAGCGTCTGTTTGTGCCCAAGCCGGCCAAATTGTTGTTCTCTCCTTAGCCCGGACACGTCCGGTCAGTCGAGAATAGACCACCCATCCCTCCCAATCACCGCCTAACATGCCGCCGCCTTCCGACTTAATGGGTAAGGTAGACTGCGCTTGTCGTTCTGAAATGCTGTGATTTCAATTCCATATGCCGTCAAACGCTTGAGATCATTTTATTTGTGCAACATTCAGGCTAAGACCCCTGAAAAAAGATGTGTGCATAGATTAGCCCTGAAGGGGAAGGAGTTTCTTTGATCTATATAAACTCCCGTTCTTAGACATCAGTTTGAGTTACACCCCTGCGCAGCACGCTCAGCGACCGCTGATTTCATGCAGCGAGGTCTGAATTTTTTCAGCCAGCCGCGCCCGCCACGGTTCCGCGTGCTCGAAGTTGGGACGCGCGCGGCACATCGCTTCAGTCTGACGGAAAATTTCTTCATCGCTCAGCGACAGATCAAGCGCTTCACCACAAGGCTGCGGCGTGTACCATGGGCTGTCCACGTAGAGTTCCAGCGGATTGCCTTCGATATCGCGGATGTAAATCGACCACGCGTTACCGTGATTGATGGGCGTGCCGTCGTTGCATCCCGCGACGGCCAGCCGCGCCTGCGCGCGGCGCATGTCGGCGAGACTCGCGCAGTGAAACGAAATCTGATTGATCGCCGATCCGCGTCCGCCGCCGCGAAACGGGCCTTGCTCGATCTTGCCCTCGGTGCGCCCGGAGCAGAGGATGAACTGGTGATGCTCACCCGGATCAAGCGTCATGAATACGATGTGGCGGTCGCCGGGCGGCGGCACGTAGCCGCGATCCGCCACCACCATGCCCATCACCTGCGTGTAGAAATTTTCCATGCGCGTGATGTCGAAACAATTGACTCCAAAATGGCCGAATCGTATGGATTGCGTATTCATATGAAATTTGGATTGAGGATTCAACAATAGTGTAGCGTGCGCCGTGCGCACGACCAATTCAACCATGCTACACCAAGGACGCTGGTTTCGCCTTATGGAGTGACTTGGCGCGTGTTGCAAGCTGCGCCGCAGATATGCTCGCGGGCTTTGCCGCTACACGCTCCGCCGCAAGCGCTGTGGCGAGCTGCGTTTCGCCGCCGCGCAATGCGGCTTCGATCAATTTGAGATCGATCACGTCGCGCTGCGCGTGGCTGCCGCTGCAGCGGTGCGCGGTGCTGCGTATCGGACGCAGCAGGCGCATAGTCTCGGTGAAATTGCCTTCACCGAAGGCCTTGATCGCCATTGTCGCCGCGTGGCCGGCTTCGCGCAGGAACGCTGCGTTATCGCCGGGCTGTTCCATCGCCAAAGTTTGTGCCTGCAGCACGGCAGCGGCGGCGCCGGCGCGCCCCGCGCCGGCAAACGCCATCACCGCGTGCAGGTCGTTGAAGGCATAGTTTCCGGCGGCCGCCACCGGTGTCCAGTTGTCGGCGATCGCTTGCCAGCGGTTGCCCACATCCACCCCGCGCAGCGTCAAGCGCCACAGCAGGGCAGACGCATCGAGCATGTCGAGTATCACGCAGGATTTTTTGCCATAGATGGGGTCATCGTAAAGCGCCAGCACTTCGTCGATTTCACCGAGGTCGAGATGGTAGAGCGCGAGATGCCACCAGTTATGCACCGCGAAAAAACTTTGGTGTGACCATGCGCTTGGATTGGCGCGCATCTACGCGATGCCATCGCGCTGACGATTCTGCATTTCCATCACGTGCGCGACCGCGTGCTGTGACCAGCCGTCGTGCGGTTCCAGTTCGACACCGCGCCGGCCATGCACTTCGGCCTCCGTGTAATTGCCTGTTTCTTCGAGGCCGAACGCGTACATACCGATCACCGCATGATAGCCCGGCATGCCGTTGCTCCACGCCGGCAATGCGCGCGCAATGCAGTCGCGCAGCATGCGCGAATCACCCGTGAAAAAATCGATCTGGTGGCCGATTTGCAGTGCGAGTGCATCGCGCGGGTAATCGATAGCGATGTCTTCGAGCGTGCGCCCCGCGTCACGCCAGCGGCCTTGAGTGAGCAGACGTACGGCCTCCACATGGAGACTCGCGCGGGCTGTTGCGGACAGTTTTGCCACGCACCCGTACGATTGCCGTGCCACGGGTAGCGCCGCAGGTTCGGTACGCAACAGATGCAGATACGCGTGCAGCACATGGCCCATCACCATGTCCGGCGCCTCGGCAAGCGCCGCGTTTACGGTCGCGACCGGGTCGCGGAAATAGCAGCGCAGTTCGTGCAGTGCGGTTTGTAGCATCTCCACGGCTTGGGGACTAGCGCCGGTGACAGGATAACCGGCGTGGTCATGGGTCGGCATATTTTGATCTCCAAACGGATTATGCAGATTCAATTCTACGGCACGGCGGCGCCGGTGTTCGTAGCGTACGCTGTGCGCACGGTCAGCTCATGCATGCCTTAGCGGCGCGGTTTGCCGCCCGCCCCGTCGCGCAGCACGCTTTCGATGAATAGCTTTGCAGCGGGCGACCGTGCGCGGCCGCGCACTTCCACTGCGAGCACGTCGCGTTGCACCGCGGGATCGATCAGCGGGCGCGACAGCACTCCCGGCAGGGTCACGGAGTATTCGGGCATGAACGCGAAGCCGAGTCCGGCCTGCACCATGTTCTGCACCCATTCCTCGCGCTCGCTGCGGAAGTTTGCGTAGAGCTCGATCTTGCGCGCCTTGCATAGCGCCATCACCTGATCGCGAAATTCACATGACAGACGGTCTACGTAGGCTCCGCCGCTAACATCGTCAAGCCGCACCGTCTGTGCCGTCTCGAAGCGATGTCCCGGAGGGAAGGCAACCACGTAGTTTTCCTTATAGAGGCATTCGCTGCGAAATGCATCCGGCAGGCCCTGGGGTGCGACGGCGAGTGCGAGGTCGAGTTCGTTGTCCTCGATCCGGTGCAGCAAGCCTTCGAGTGGCGCTTCGCTGATCGCGACGTCAATACCGGGATGCGCCGTGCGAAACAGCGCAAGGCAGCGCGACACGCGCGCGGGGCCTATGGTGGGTATCACGCCGATGCGCAGCGGCGTGGCACGCAGCAGGCGGAAGTTGCGCGCGACCGCCATTACCGCGTCTTTTTCCGTGAACAGTTTCTCCAGATGCGGCTTGACCAGACGCCCCAGTTCCGACAGCACCAGGCGCCGCCCCTCGCGGTGAAACAGATCGCCACCCACTTCCTGCTCGAGCCGCTTGACCGCAGTGGTCAGCGCCGGCTGCGAGACGCCACAATCCTGCGCCGCGCGCGAGAAGCCGCCGTGTTCACAGATAGCAAGGAAGTAACGTATCTGTTGCAGTTCCATGGCGCCCCCATGCTACCGCCTTAAATTGATCGCAGCAATTATGGATCGATAACGCCTACCCGGCTTCTTCTGCCGGACCCGCACGCCTACACTGGCTTCGCGTCACCCCTCAATCAACCACTGGAGAACATCATGCAAGTCTTTGTCACCGAACGTTCGCTCAAAGGTATCACCATGGATCAACTCGCTGCCGCGCAAAAAAGCGCCATAGCAACTGCCGACAAATTCAGCCGCGAAGGCCGGCAGATTCGCTACCTGCGTTCGGCCTTTGTGCCCGACAGCGGCTGTTGCTCGTGCCTGTTCGAGGCGCAGGATGCGGCGACCGTGGAGGCGCTGAATGTGGCGGCGAAAATTCCCTATGAGCGGGTGGCGCCGGCGTTTGATCTGCAAGCGTAAATCGCGGGTCTGCGCACGATGCTGTGCCATCAGCCTGGAGTAGAATGCTGAGACATCGGTCTGTCATATTCCAGGGAAGTTGGCCATGCGACTTGTGACTATTCCTGTCGGAGTGCTTGGCATAGCGTTGCTAGCGGCTGGCGCTTCGGGCCTAATCCGCGCCACCGCCCATGCGCAGGATTTCCCGTCCCGCAACATCACGATCATTGTTCCGACATCCGCTGGTGGCGGCTCTGACTTGCAGGCCCGAATCATCGGCCAACGGCTTGCCGCCGCTTTCGGCAGGACAGTGATCGTGGAAAATCGCCCCGGCGCAAGCGGCAACATCGGCACCGAAGCCGTGGTGCGCGCTGCAGCGGACGGGCACACATTACTATGGTCAAATAACTTTATTGTCCAGACTCAGGTGGTCCCGCCCAAACCCGCCTTCATTCCCGAGCGCGATCTTGCGCCGGTTTCACTGACCGACCGCATCCCATGGATCCTCGCGGTGCATCCCTCCTTGCCTGTACGCAACGTCAAGGATTTGCTGGCGCTGGCCAAAGCCAGGCCCGGTGCGCTGACTTTCAGTAGCGGCAGCTTGGGCTTGCAAGTGGAACTGCTCAAGCTCAGCACGAATGTGGATATCCGCGGCATCTTCTACAAGGGCAATGCCCCGGCCACTGTTGCGTTACTGAGCGGCGAAGTGCAGATGTCGATGCTGACGCCTACTGTGGTGACGGCGCACATCAAAAGCGGCAAGGTGCGCGGCCTCGCCGTATCGTCTCTCAAACGATCGACGGTGCTGCCTGACATACCCACCTTGCACGAGGCGGGGGCCAAAGATTACGAAGCCCTGCAATGGCATGGTTTCCTGGTCCCGGCGAAGACGCCGTCCGCTACCATTACGCGTTTACACGCCGAGGTCATCAAAGCTCTGGCCTCATCAGATGTGAAAGAGCGCTTCGTAAGTGAAGGGGCAGATATTATTGGAAGCACGCCTTCGGAATTTGCTGCGTTTATCAGCGCGGAAATCAGGAAGTGGGCGGAAGTGGTAAAGCGCTCGAGTATGAAGTTTTAGCCTTCCCAAAAGAAGGGAATACTGGCACACGCCAGTTGGCAAGATACCGGCAGATCATCGGCGCGTTCATCGCCTTTGCTGTCGCGTGGTGAGGTTGCGCTACACTTGCGGGCACGCGCGGTCTGTCCATCAGATCGCGTGTCCCCAAGTCTCCCATCGCCCGTGAAAGCCTAAGCCATGCAGAACAAACCCCGCGCGTCTAGCAAGAAGTCATCGCAAACAGAACCCCGGTTGTCGCGCATGCATGCGCCGCCGGATATGGAGGCGGATGCGTGGCAGCGCACCTTGCGCCGGCAATTCGGGCGCGATCAGGATTTCAAGTTCGAAAATCTCGGAACAGAACCGGTATTCTCTGAATATCGCGCGATCAATCCGGCCAGCGGCGGGCGCTACCGCGTGGCCATACGCGGCGTGCAGCCGGGAGAGAATTTCTGCTCGTGCCCGGATTTTTCCACCAATGATCTGGGCACCTGTAAGCATGTCGAGTTCATGCTGGCTAAACTGCAACGCAAGCGCGGTGCGCGCGCGGCATTCGCCGGCGGTTTTCATCCGCCGTATAGCGAAATTTATCTGCGCTACGGGGCGCGCCGCGCGTTGCACTTTCGCCCCGGCGCCGAATGCCCGGCGCCGTTGCTGGCGGCGGCGCGCGGGGTATTCGACGCGCGCGCCGGCTGGGTGTTGCCGCAGGAGCGCATGGCGGAACTGGATGGATTTCTCGCAGAAGCGCGCCACCAGCACGAGTTGCGCGTCTACGACGACGCGCTGAATTTCATGGCTGGCGTTCGTGACCAGCAAAAACTGCACAGCCTGATTGAGAAGGTTTTTCCACGCGGCGCGGACAGCGCGGCGTTTTCCCGCCTGCTGAAGGAACCGCTGCATCCCTACCAGCGCGAAGGCGCGCTGTTTGCCGCGCGCGCGGGGCGCTGCCTGCTCGGCGACGACATGGGGCTGGGCAAGACGGTGCAGGCGATTGCCGCCGCTGAGATTCTGACCGCGTACGCGGGCATCGAGCGCGTGCTGGTGGTGTGCCCCACCTCGCTCAAGCATCAGTGGGAGCTGGAATTGGCGCGCTTCACCGGGCGCAAGGCGCTGGTCATCTCCGGCGGCCTCATCAACCGCAAGCACCAGTACGCCGAAACAGCGATGTGGAAAATTGCCTCCTACGACACGCTCGCGCGCGATTTGGAAGAGGTGTCGCGCTGGTCGCCGGACCTGGTGATTGCCGATGAAGCGCAACGCATCAAAAACTGGAATACACGCGCGGCGCGCACGCTCAAACGCATTTCGAGTCCGTATGCGTTCGTGCTCACTGGTACGCCACTGGAAAACCGGCTGGAGGAACTGATCTCGATTGTGCAGTACGTGGATCAACATCGCCTCGGTCCCACTTGGCGTTTGCTGCACGAGCATCAACAACGCGACGAAGCCGGGCGCGTGATCGGCTACCAGAAGCTCGATGCCATTGCGCGCACGCTCGCACCGGTGATGATCCGCCGCCGCAAATCCGAAGTGCTCAAGCAATTGCCCGCGCGCATCGACAAGAATATCTTCGTGCCGATGACCGAGCCGCAGGCACGGATACACGAGGAGAATCGCGAGATCGTGGTGAAAATCGTCGCCAGGTGGCGGCGCTACAAGTTTTTGTCCGATGCTGACCAGCGGCGCCTCACCTGCGCGCTGCAGAACATGCGCATGTCGTGTGACAGCACCTGGCTGCTCGATCACGAGACCGATCACGGCGTCAAGGCCGATGAATTGATGGCAGTGCTGGACGATTTGTTCGAGGATGATGCAGCCAAGGCCGTGGTGTTTAGCCAATGGATAGGCATGCATGAGGTGAGCGTGCGGCGCTTGGAGCAACGCAGGGTGGGCTATGTGATGTTCAACGGCAGTGTCCCCGCCGAAAAGCGCCGTGCGCTGATCGAACAGTTTCGCAATGACCCCAAGTGCCGTGTGTTCCTTTCAACCGACGCCGGTGGTGTCGGACTGAATCTTCAGCACGCGGCCACGGTGGTGAACATGGATTTGCCGTGGAATCCGGCGGTGCTGGAGCAGCGCATTGCGCGCGTGCATCGCATGGGTCAGCAGCGCAGCGTGCAAGTGGTGAATTTTGTCGCGCAGGGTACGATCGAGGAAGGCATGCTGTCGATACTGGGATTCAAGCGCGCGCTGTTCGCGGGCGTGCTGGACGGCGGCAGCACCGAAGTTTCCCTCGGCGGTACGCGGCTGTCGCGCTTCATGGAAGGGGTGGAAAAAGTTTCCGGAAAGACCGGTACACCTGAAATGCAGGAGCCTGCAACCGTGGTCGAGACTGAAGCTGAAGCGGCGGAAACGCAGATTAACGCAACCGAGGCGCCAGTCGCACCCGCCAGCGCGGTGGCAAATGAGGCCAGTGAGGCCCTGGGTAATTTGATTAACGCGGGGCTGAACTTTCTCACGCAAATTGCCGCAACAAATGGTGGCGGCAGCACCGCTACCGCAGGTACCATGGCGGCACGGCTTGTGGAAGTCGACGAGAAAACCGGACGCAGCTATCTGCGATTGCCGGTACCCGATCCTGAGGTATTGAAAAAAATCGCCGAAGCGCTGGCGGGATTATTCCCGGCGCAATCAGCGACATAGATCTTGTAGCGTGCGCCATGCGCACGACAGGTCATGTTGGGTGTGTAACTGCTCGCGCGCATAGCGTACTCTACCATAGTGATTGTATCGTAACTATTTGTTTTATATGAATATTTTACGTTTCCAGCGGTAGGCGTATCGCCTGTCCTGTCGCCACCGAGCGCTCTATCGCAATCGTCGTTTCGAGGTTGATGCGCGCCTGCGCCGGCGTGGTGTGGCAGATCGGTGCGCCGGTGACCAGATGATCGAGCCAGGCGCGGGTTTCGTTGCCGAGCGAGCCCCAGAAATTGCCCATCGCCCAATCGCCCGCGGAATTGCTGCCGAGGAACGCCATATTGAGTTTGTGGCCGGGCACATAGGGATGCGGCACGCCCTGCTCGGTGAACAGCAGATGCTCTTTGTGATCGTCGTCGATCAGCATGGTGCCTTCGGTGCCGAGCAGTTCAACGCGGTCGGATTGCCCTTGCGTTGGAAACTGCGCCGGCAGTGAATAGCTGATGCCGAAATTGAGCACCGCGCCGTCGGCAAAGGTGACAATGGCCCAGGTGGCGTCGTGACAATCGTAGCCCGCCGCTTTGAATATGCCGTGCTGCCCGCGCGCGACTACTTCGGCGGGCCGGTTGCCCTCGAGAAACCAGCACATCAGGTCGATGTAGTAGGTGAGCACGTCTAGCACCGGTGTGGCATGCGGATCGCGCTTCAAAATCTGAAACGTTTGCGCGCGCGAGTTGTAGACGCGCGCGAGGCCACTGATGACGGTGCCGAGGCGGCCCTGCACCATTTGCTCTTTGGCACGCAGAAAACATTCCTTGTAGCGGCGGCTGTAGCCAAAGCGCAGCGTGCCGCCGGTTTTCGCCAGCGTTTCCATGATGTCGTCGGCGTCTTTGAGCGTGAGCGCGATGGGTTTTTCGCACAGCACCGGTTTGCCCAGTTCGAGTGCGCGTTTGATCGGCGCGCCGTGCATGCTCTCGGGTGTGGAGACGAACACGGCGTCTACCTCCGGGTGCTCGATGACGGCATTGTTGTCGCTGCTATGGAAATGTGCGCCGGACAATTCCGCCAGCGCTTGCGCCTTGGCTGGGTCAATATCCGACACCGCAAGAAATTTTACCGACGGGTGCATGCCCGCCAGCCGCGCACGCAAGGTGCCGATACGGCCGGAGCCGATGACGGCTATGCCTAGTCCATTTTTACCCAAAATACACTCCGTTTGTGTTGTTGCAAGATGAGCCGTTGTAGGGTGGGCACGTTCTTTGTGCCCACGCGGACAACCGCCAGTGTTCGTGGTTTGTTACGTGAGTCTCGTGGGCACGCTGCGCTTTGCCCACCCTACGACGCAATCTTCAGATGCTTGATCTCCGCCGTGCCGCCTTGTGCCTCATCCAGCATCTGAAAGATGTCTGTGCATTCCTTGGCGATGGCGTCGGCGATGTCGTTCAGCATCTTCAGTCCCTTGGCAGCGGTGGCGTGTTCGGGCGAGCCGTACCAGCCGGTCTCGGCAATGGTTTTGATGTCGCGCAGCACGGGTTGGTAGCTGCGCGTGCGGCGCAGCCTGTCCCACTTGCGGCCGTGCGAGTGATCGGACGAATAGTCGATGCGGTCCAGATGCACCAGGTCAGGCTGATACGCCAGCACCGCCAGCGCTTCGATTTCGCCGCCGTGGGTGAGGCCGCCGCAGTCGTGGCCGTACAGTTCGGCGGCGACATAACACGCCTGCACCACGATCACGCTCATGCCGACATCGCGATGCAGTTTTTCGGAGGCGATGGCGAGCGACGGAATATTGCCCTCGTGCCAGTTGAGAACCAGGCAGTACTTCGCGCCGTGCTTGGCGGTGGATGCGCAGGTTTCCACGACTACGCGCTGGTAGGTCTCGGGCGACAGGGTGATGGTGCCTTCGAACGGCATGTGCATCGGCGTCACGCCGAGCGGGCCGCCGGGCAGCACCAGGCCGTCCATGCGCTCAGCCACCGCGTGGCCGATGACATTGGCGGCATAGATGTCGGTGCCGGTCGGCAGATGCGGGCCGTGTTGCTCGACGCTGCCCGCCGGTAGAATCACCAGCGGGTTTTTTCTGAACTGCGCAGCGATTTCCGGTTGCGTGAGATCGATGAAATAACGAGTGGGCAGCATGCTCATTTTCCGACTCCAATTTCGAGTGCGTTGCGGGTTTCACTCACAATATCGGCGATTTTTACCGTGCGCCCCTGTTGCTCGATAGAGCGCAATGCCGCATACACCATTGCCACCGCCACATTGCCATTGTGGGCGGTGAGTTCGCCGGGCTTGCCGCTGACGCAGCTGTCGGCAAACATTTCAAGTTCAGCGCGGAACATATCGCTCTCCGGGACTTTGATTTCCTCGCGCTTCGCCCAGCCGTCCTTGCCGCGCTGGATGTAGAGTACCGATGCTTTGTGCAAGAGATGCGGCGTGTCCCAGGTGCCGAAGTCGATTTCGTAATGCATCAGGCCCTTCGAGCCGAACACGCGCACGCTGAAAATGCCGGGCGAAGTCCAGCTTGAGCCCACATAGCCGAGTTTGCCATCGGCGAAACGGATGGTGGTCATCGACTGGTCATCGACTTCGGCGCCTACCGGCGAGAGCTTCGATGACATGGACGACACTTCCGTCACCGGACCGCCGAGCAGATGCAGCACGTCAAACATATGTATGCACAATTGCGACAGATTGCCGCCGGGCGCGCGATCCTTGTACCAGCGCCAGGTACTGGGCGTGAGTTCGAGCGCGCGTTCATTGGAGAAATTCGCTTCCAGGAACGCCACTCGGCCGAGTTCGCCGCGGTCGATATGCGCCTTGATGAGGCGTATGCCCGCCATCAGCCGTGCGCTGTGGCCGACGGTGACGGTGATGCCGTACTGCGCTTCGAGGGCCTCGATTTTGAGGCCGTCTGCAAGCGTTTGCGCGATGGGCTTTTCGGTGTAGACATGCTTGCCGGCCTGAGCGACTTGTTCTGCCAGCGGCAGATGTTGTTCATTGGGCACGGTTAGTATCACGCCCTTGATCTCCGGGTTGGACAGCATACTCTGCATGTCAGGCGCCTCCGCCACGCCGAATTCATTGGTGAATTCGTTGCGCTTATCCAGCGAGCGGCTGTAACCAGCAACAATTTGCAATTTGTCCGATTTGCCGGATACCGCTCGGGTCAGCACTTTGGCCCAGCGGCCGAGGCCGACGATGCCCATTTTGACGGGACTGCTCATGCAAAAACTCCTAGTGTAGGTATAGTAAACGGAAGCAGGCCGCATTAAAGCATAGTCTGAAGCTGTTGCAGAGCCTGCCCCGGATCAAGTCCGGTGCAGGCTTTACAAGGGCTGGGAGTTGCGCTGCCGTGCGCTGTGCCCGATACTTGCCGCCACATTAAGAATCACGAAAAATTTAAAAATGCAATTAACACCAATAGCAGTAGTGGTCTCTGGATGTGTGATCTGTGCCGGCGCCGCCATCGGGCAAAACTTTCCGACGCGTGCCATCCGCGCCATTGTGCCCTACGCACCGGGCGGCTCCACCGATGTAGTGATGCGCATACTCGCGCCGCGTATGAGCGAAATTCTTGGCCAACAAGTGATTGTTGAAAATCGTCCCGGCGGTTCATCCACCATCGGCCTTGACATCGCGGCGAAATCGCAGCCCGATGGCCACACTGTCGGCATCGCCAATCTCACGTTTTGCGCGAATCCGAGTCTGATCAAAAAAATGCCCTTCGATTCGGAAAAGGATTTGCTGCCCGTGTCGCTGATGTCGATAGTCACGCTGGTGTTGTCGGTGCATCCGTCGGTGCCGGCGAAATCGGTTAAGGAATTGATTGCTTTAGCCAAGGTCCAGCCGGGCGTGATGAATTACGCGTCGGCAGGCAACGTCAGCGCCAATCATCTGGCCACCGAGCGCTTTAGCTCCATGACCGGCATCAAGATGACGCACGTGCCGTACAAGGGCGGCGGGCCGGCGGTGATTGCGCTGCTTTCCGGCGAAACGGGGCTGCTGTTCGCTACGATTCCGTCTTCGCTGCAACATTTCAAAACTGGCAAACTGCGCGCGCTCGGCGTGACCAGTCTCAAGCGCAGTGTGGCGCTGCCCGAAGTGCCGAGCATCGCCGAATCCGCGGTGCCGGGATTTGAAGCGAACGAATGGAACGGTGCGTTGGTACCCGCAGGCACGCCGCGCGCGGCGATTGATCGCTTGTATCAGGCCATTGCCAGGTCGGCGGCGATTCCCGAAGTGCGTGATCGCATCATTACACTGGGCGCCGAACCGGTGGCGAACACGCCGGAGGATTTTGCCGCTTTCATCAAGCGCGAATTCGGCACCTGGGCCAAGATCATCAGGGAAGTGGGGATCAAGGTGGAGTGATGCTGCCACTGGACGCACGGGGAATGCAAAGGAAAAGACATGCAAAAGTTCTGTACATCCACCGCGCCATCAACACCTTCCTCATCAAACAAGCGCATGTCAAAATTCCTACCGCTTAGTCAGAGCCGCGGTGATGAGTGACGCGGAGGGGCTTTTGGGTGGATACTGCGTTCAGACCTGCCCGCTAGCGCGCGACAACGAATAAGGAGGAGAGCCATGGAAGATATCCGCCGTATTTCTATCCGGTTCGGTTTGTTTGCTGCCGCCGTGCTGGCTGTCACCGCTATGCCCGGTTCCGGGTTCGGGCAGACGGATTCCTATCCGTCGAGGCCGATACGCGTGATCGTGCCGTTTCCGCCGGGGGGCAGCTTAGACTTCAATGCGCGCGCGATCGTCGACAAGTTCTCGGAGATACTTGGGCAGCACCTTGTCATCGACAACCGCAGCGGCGCATCAGGGACGATCGGAACAGGGGTCGTCGCGCGCAGCGTGCCCGATGGCTACACGCTGCTTCTGCACACGATTCCGTTCATCACGAGCGCAATCTTATACAAGAGCGCCGGCTACGATCCTTTGAATGACTTCGCGCCGATCTCGCTGCTGTCCACGGTTCCGATGGCCATCTCGGTGCACCCGTCGCTCCCGGTTCGATCGGTGAAGGAGCTCATTGCACTGGCCAATTCGCGCCCGGGAGAACTCAACTACGCCTCAGCGGGCATCGGCACCAATTCCCACATCACCGGCGAGCTATTCAACATGCTTGGCAAGACTGCCCTCGTGCCGATTCATTACAAGGGCGGCGGCCCGTCGCTCGCCGCGGTAGTGTCCGGCGAGGTGCCCATCGCCTTCTCCAACGTCTCGCAGACCGCTCACATGGTCGGGGCGAAGCGGCTGCGCCCGATTGGCGTCAGCAGCTTGAAGCCTTCTTCCGCGCTGCCGGGAGTACCACCGGTAGCCGAGTCGGGGCTGCCTGGGTTTGAGTTCATGGCGTGGCACGGCCTGCTCGCGCCCAAGGCCACGCCAGCGGCGATCGTCGGGCTGCTCAATAACAAGCTTCGAGCCACGCTGTCGGATCCCGGGATCCGACAGCGTTTTGAGAAGGGTGGGTTAGATCCTATCGCCAACTCCCCGAACGAGTACACGGACTATCTGAAGAGCGAGTTGGAGAAGTGGAGGCGGGTAATCCGCGAGAGGAACATCAGGGCCGAGTAATGAGCCTCGTTAAATGGGGACGCAAACTCAAAACGCCCTGGCGCAACGGCATCACCCACATCGTGATGTCGCCGATGGAGTTCATGCAACGGCTGGCCCCGATGTTCGATGGTCAAATGAAAACCGAACTCGACCTCGAAGCGTTGCACGGCGTTTGCACGTCATCGGCATTTCCACTGCGCCGCTCACGTCCGCGCAACGTGTGCGGGCAATGCGCGGCGTCATGGATGTGCTTTACCCGGCCTTCGACAACGGCGACATCAAACCTGTGATTGACCGTGTGTTCAGTTTTGACGAGTTAGCCGAAGCCAAACGCTTCTTTGGACAACCGATTCCATTGCGTTTGGCGGGCGGACTTTGGGCGTGATCACGGGTGGCTCCTCGAGGTGGGTATTTGCTTCGTCGGTTGTCAGGCACCAGTCTTACACCAACCGGCTGCTGTGCCTTTGCCTTCAGTTCACTCCACCTTCTCAAAATCAATGCGCTCGTTAACCGGCAGCCCCTGCAAATAGCGGCGCAGACAATCCAGCCCCATTTCCACCGCGCCCAGACGCACCCAATCGCGGCCACCGACGATGCGGCTGCGGCGTGATTGGACATTGTTGACGGTTGCTATAGCAAGGCACACGGTGCCAGCGAACTCAATGCGATCCGCGCCTTCATCCAGATCAATCAGCACCACCAGCGCGTGCGTGGCATTGGTATGCGCCAGCGCAGAGAGCGCCACCGCCTCGGCGGTTTCCTTGGTGATGGCAGCAGGCACCTCTTTCACGCCGGTCGCGGCGCACACCTCGGACAGTTCGCGCGCCACTATCCCGCGGCGCACGATTTTTTCCGCGCCCGGCAGATGCGCAATGCGCGCAGCAATTTGTCCGCTGGTGAATGACTCCACTATCGTCAGCGTGCCGTTGCGGTTTGCGAGTTCGGCCAGCACCACGCCTTCGAGTGTGCGGTCATCTTCGGCCAGAATAAAGTTGCCAAAGCGTTTGCGCACTTCGCTTTCCACCGGCGCCAGCTTGCGGCGAATATCGTCGATGTCGGCGCCGCGCGCGGTGAGCTTGGTTTCCAGCTGCGGGTAATGCGCTCTGAAGCCCAGTTTCACACTGCCGTCGGGCACCAGCGCTTCCACCCCTGCGAGCAGGGTATCCGCGTGCGATTCGCCGATGCCGTAGGAGTGAAAGCGCTTTAATAAAACCGCCGTCTGTTTGCCGGCTTTGGCGAGCAGGCGCGGAATGATTTGCTCTTCAAGCATGCGGCGCAATTCACGCGGTACGCCAGGGGTGAAATAAAAACGTGCTTTGCCGATAGTCACCGCGAAGCCGCAGGCGGTGCCGATAGGATTATCCAGCACCTCCGCGCCCGCCGGCAGCATGGCCTGTTTTTTATTGTTGGGCGGCATCACGCGCGCGCGTTTGGTGAAATACGCTTCCATCGTCGCGAACCATTCCTTGCTCAGCGCGAGTTCAACGCCCGCGGCCCTGGCGGCGATTTCCTGCGACAGATCATCCACCGTGGGGCCGAGTCCGCCGTTGACGATTACCGCATCGGCACGCTGGCCGGCGAGTTGAAACGCGAGCAACAGGCTGTCGCGGTCATCGCCCACGGTGGTTTCCCAAGTCAGTGAAAGGCCGAAGTCTTCGAGCTTCTGGCTGATGTAACTGAAGTTGCTGTTGACGATTTTTCCGGTGAGAACCTCGTCGCCGGTGCAGATGACTTCGATATGCATAAGGTTTTACTTTGGTTGGTTTATAACCCGCACGGGGCGCCATTGTTTTTAACTGAATAAAGCGCCGAGCAGACTGCCGATGCCATCGGCGGCCAGATCAACTACGCCTTCGCCTGCGACAGAGGCAATATCGCCCGCAGCGTCGCCCGCGCTGTCGGACACCGCGCCAAACAACGCATCGGTGGCGCTGGGCAGCGCATCGCTCATCAAGCCACCAAGACTGGTGGCCAGCGCTGCACTCGCAGCGCTCGCCACATGGGCAACGGCGCCACTCGCGCCCGCTGCGAGGTCTGCGCCAAACAGCGCAGAGGTGGCATCGGGCAACCCACCGGCGGCGAGGCTACTGTCCGCGAATACCTCGGTAGCGGCGCCCGCTGCGCCGGCACCGGCGACGCGTCCGGCCGGACAAAGTCCGCGCGTGGCCGCGCGGCCGAGTGCAAACAAAATGTCAGTGCCCAGATCCGCGCGATCATACGAACTCCACTGTGCCCCGCTACTGCGAGCGGATTCGCGGCGCTCGCTGGTTTGAGCAGGAGCGGATTTTTGCCGCTCCTGCAAATAGTGAACGATGGCTTTTTTTGCAGCGTCGCGGTCGAACACCGACACCGGCGCGCGGCAATATTCGCAGGCATCGACATTGCCGATATTCACCGCCGCGCCGCAGCCGGCGCAGCGTATTTGCGCCACTGTTGCCGCGAGCCTGGCGCGCTCGGCTTTGGTCAACTCGCGAACGAAGTGTTTTTCCGCCAGAAAATTGTAAAACGTGATGAGCCGGCCATGGCCCTTGCGGCAAGCCTGATACGAAAACCGCGTGCCCTTGACCTGATCGTTGGTGAGCTTCATGCCATCGCCGCAGGTCACGCAACGCAGTCCTTCGCTGAATTTGGCGGACACGCTGGTTGCCGTGCCGCCGCGCTGATGGATCAACTGAAACAACGCTACCGTGCCGTCGGGCGAGAGCTGCATGCTCTCGAACTGATCAAACCAGATGGCGCTGCAATGCATGCACACATCGATATTTACCGTGCTGTCGTAATGACCCGGCAGCGAATACCCGGTCATTTTTGCACTGCAATTGGTGTAATGCTTGGTCGAGGGCTTGCTTTGCAGCGGTGGAAATTGCGAGGCGGACATGGCTGGCGTATTTTGAAGTATTATTTCTCCGTGTAGTAGCGCCCCACCAACTCCACCTCGTTCTTCGACCCCAATATCACACCCTGACGCTGATGCAACTTGTAAGGCTGCACATCCATGATGCGCTGCGGGCCGTTGATGGCGGCGCCGCCGGCCTGCTCGACGATGAATGACATGGGATTGGCTTCGTAGAGCAGCCGCAAACGGCCTTCGATGTGTTTGGCGTCGACCGGATACATGAAAATGCCGCCGCGTGACAGCACGCGGTACACGTCCGCCACCATCGACGCCACCCAGCGCATGTTGAAATCCTTGCCGCGCGGGCCGTTTTTGCCTTCGAGGCATTCGTTGATGTAGCGTTTGATGGGCGGCGTCCAGTTGCGCATGTTCGACATATTGATGGCGAACTCCTGCGTGTCGGCGGGAATTTCGATTTTCTCCTGCGTCATGACCCAGCTGCCCATGTCGCGATCCAGCGTGAAGCCGACCGTGCCATTGCCGACGGTGAGCACCAGCAGTGTCGCCGGACCGTAGACCGCGAACCCCGCCGCCACTTGTTTGGCGCCCGGCTGCAGAAACGCTTTTTCATCCGGGTCTTTCACGCCCTCGGGGCAACGCAGCACCGAGAAAATCGTGCCCACCGACACATTGACATCAATATTCGACGAGCCGTCGAGCGGATCGTACACCAGCAGATACTCTCCCTTCGGATAACGGTGCGGAATCGACAACGGCAAATCCATTTCTTCAGAGGCCATCGCGGCGAGATGGCCGCCCCATTCGTTGGCTTCCACCAGCACATCGTTGGCGATCACGTCGAGCTTTTTCTGCGCCTCACCCTGCACGTTGTCGGTGCCGGCGCCGCCCAGCACGCCGGCCAGCGCACCTTTGCTGATGGCGTTGCTGATCGACTTGCACGCGCGCGCAACCACCTCGATCAGCAGGCGCAGTTCCGCCGAAACGACGCCTTTGCTGCGTTGCTGTTCGACCAGATATTGTGTCAATGTGACGCGGCGCATGGCGGCTCCTGTATATAGAATGACGGATTATCCGTTTTCCGCAGGTGTTTTGCACTCCCATGAAAAAGCTCGTCCTCATCGGCGGCGGCCATGCACATTTGGAAGTGCTGCGCCAATTCGGCCTGCGCCGGCTGCAAGACGCCGACGTTACGCTGGTCAGTCCCGACCGCCATACACCGTATTCCGGCATGTTGCCCGGGCTGGTGGCGGGGCACTACACCTACACGCAATGCCATATTGACTTACAGCCCCTGGCTGCCTATGCCGGCGCGCGACTGGTGCTGGCCACCGCGCGCACGCTGGACGCGGCACGGCGCGTGTTGACACTGAGCGATGGCAGCACGCAGGATTACGACGTGGCATCCTTCAATGTGGGTTCCGTGCCGATCGCGCAAGGCGTGCCGGGTGTCGCCGAACACGCGATTGCGGTGAAGCCGGTAGCCGGTTTTCTCGCGGCGTGGGAAGTGCTCGTTGCTCGCGGGCGTGCGGGTGATGTGCGGTCCATTGCGGTGGTGGGCGGGGGCGCTGCGGGTGTCGAGATACTGCTGGCGAT
>CAMBCF010000098.1 GCA_945864585.1 Bordetella parapertussis
AGTATCTGCGACAAATCAATCTGGCGTGCGCATCGCAAACGCCAGCAAAATACTCGCGATCATCAGCAGCGCCAATGCGCTAAGCGCCAGCGACCAGTGGATGCCGATCGCAGCACCCAGCAGGCCGACGGTCAATCCGCTGAATGCACGCAGGCCGTTGTTCGACATGTTGTAGAGGCCGATCATGCGGCCGCGCAGTTGCGGTGGTGCATGCACTTGCACCAGTGTTTGCGCCATCGAATTGAAGGTCAGATTCAGAAAGCCGGCAACGAACATCAGCACCACGGCGAGCGGGTAATTGTCGGTCATCGCGAAGCCGGCGATGGCGATGCACCACAGGATGGTGAGTATGATGGCGGTGCGCGCGTTCGCCTGCAGCAGTGAGCGTGCTTCGAGGATCATGCCGCCGATGAAGGCGCCGCCGGCGTTGGCGGCGAGCAGCACGCTGTAGGAGAACTCGGCTTTCTCGGTGCCCAGATCGTGCGCGAATTCCGGCATCTGCGCCTGAAACGCGTTGCCGACAAAAAACGACGACACGCCCGCGAGCGCGATCATGCTGATCAAAATGCGGTTGCCCTGCGCCATGCGCAGCGTTGCCAGCGTATCGGCGAGCCCTCCCCTGCGCGGCGCGCCCACCGGTGTATCCGCCGCTTGCGGCTGGCGCTGGCCGTGCGTTGTTTTACCCAGCCACACGATCAGCGGCAGATAGATCAGCACGTTAATCAGCAGTCCGGCCGCCGCGCCGAAAATCAGCATCAGCGCACCGCCCACCGCCGGGCCCATCAGCACGCCGAGCTGGCGGCTGGCGGCATTAAGCCGCACCGCGCTTTGCAGGTTTTTGCCGCCGACGATATCGTGTATCAGTAATTGGCTCGCCGGTATCCACAACACGCCGGCGATGCCGTGGATGGTGAGCAGCACCACTGCGTGCCACTGCTGCGTGGTGTCGGTCAAAAACAACAGCGCCCAGCCAAGCGAGGCGATCATGTAGAGCACCATCGCCAACTGAATCAGGCGCCGGTTGTCGTAGCGGTCTGCGAGCGCGCCGGAATACACCGAGAACAGCAAAAACGGCAGCCAGTGCGTGAGTATTGCGATGCCGGCGAGCGTAGGCGAATGAAATTTCTCGTAGAGCACCCAATAGCTGATGACATGTTCGATGTTGTCCGCCATCATCGCCAGTGCATTGACGATGAAGTAGCTGCGATACTGCGGGTGGCGCAGCGCGGCGAAACTTTTTGGCGAGTCGCGTGCTTCGCCGGCTTCCGCGCGCGGCGTTGGAGAATCGGACATAGGCCGCGATTGTAGCTGTTCTCATGTGCGCGCCGGCACAGGCGCAGCGTATGCTGATGCAGAAAGGGAATTCATGGTTGCGCGAATGGTGGGCCGGGTAGCGTTGTGGCTCGGCATCATTGCCGCATTGGCGATGCCCCTGGTGCTGTATGTTTACCGCTGGCTTTATCCGCCGCGCAAACCGGCGGATTCCGTGAACAGCCTATGAGATTTCATCAGCGCCCTGCTGGAGGGCTTGGCGTCGATCGGCGACGGCATCGCCATAATGGTGTGGACGCTGGGGCTGGCCGCCACCACATTGGTGGCGTCGCTGGTGGCGCTGATCATGGCGTGGCGCGCGCGGGAATCGCGCGCCCAAAAGCTGCTGTGCGGGCTGCCCGTGCTATTGGCGGTGGTGGTGTGGGGTGTGATGTTTTTGGTAAAGTAAGTATCCCCCGGTTGTGCCGGGGGATACTTACTTTTTGCAGGCATTGAATGTGGCATGATGCGGCTCGACGGTTGGTGGTGATCACACGCCGCCGCTTACAGGAGGAACACGCATGTCAAAATATAAATCGCGCATGATCGCGCTGATACTTACCAGCGCGTTAACGATAATCGAGACCGTCACCGCGCAGGCGCAAACCGCTTCGACGAACTCAGGACAGGCATTCCCCACCAAACCGGTACGCTTTGTGGCGGGCTTCGCGCCGGGCGGCGGCGTGGATGTCAGCGCGCGCATTCTTGCGCAGAAGATGAGCGAGATGTTGGGGCAAACATGGATAGTAGACAATCGCGCGGGCGCGGGCGGCACCATCGGCACCGACATCGTGGCCAAGGCGCCCGCAGATGGCTACACGGTGTTATTTTGCGGCATCTGGTCGCATGGTATTGCGCCCTCGCTCTACAAGAAGCTGCCGTACGACCACTACAAGGATTTCGCGCCGGTCACGACCATCGGCACCACGCCCAACGTGCTGGTGGTGAACCCCGCGCTGCCGGTGAAATCGGTGCGTGAGTTCATCGCCTACATCAAGGCCAACGACGGCAAGACCGTTATCGCTTCTCCCGGCACCGGCAGTTCGCCGAACCTGACGATGGAACTGTTTCGCCTCACCACCGGCATCAACTTTGTGCATGTGCCGTACAAGGGCAGCGGGCCCGCGCTGATCGATTTGCTGGGCGGCCACATACAGTCGATGTTCGACAACATGTCATCGCAATTGGCGGTGATGAAATCGGGACGCACGCGCGCGCTCGCCGTGACCTCGTCCAAGCGCAGCATGCACCTGCCGGACGTGCCGACAATGACCGAAGCGGGCGTGCCCATCGAAGTGACGGTATGGTACGGCCTGTGCGCGCCGGCCGCCACACCCAAACCCATCATTGCCAAACTCAATGCAGACCTGGGCAAGGTGTTAAGCGCTCCCGACACGCAGCGCCGCCTCGCCGAACACGGCGTCGATACCGCGTCTTCGACGCCGGAGCAGTTCGCTGCGTTCATCAAAGTTGAAACCGACAAATGGGCGCGGGTGGTGCGCGAGGCGAAGGTGCCGCAGCAGTAGGCTGGATAAATGAAGACCGTATCGCAGGTGGTGCGCGATGCCGGGCTACGGCCCAAGTGATGCGTGACTACGCCGGCCACACCGGCTGGTGGTAGCCCAACGGTACAGTAGGCCGATCCCATCGCGGCGGTGTTTCGGACAGGCGCAGCACTGGCGCGAGGTGCCGCAAGCGGCCGACTGGCGTGTTGCTGGTCATCAACCAGCGTTCGAGTTCCGCGGGCGTGAATTCTTTCGGCACATCCTTTCGTTCGGCCTCCGGCACCTGCCCGCGCTCCACCAGCCAGCGTCCCACCTGCGCCAGCGAGATACGCACCAGCCAACTGCCGCCCTCGCGCGTGCGGCGTGCAAGCGCCACCATCGCACCGAACGCCATCAGGTAGCCGGTCAGAAAATCGATCGCCGACACCGGATAGAATTGCGGGCCGGGTGCGGCGCCCGGGAACACGACACCCTGGCGATGGGTGATGCCGCTGACCGTCTGCACCACGGTGTCGAAACCGCGGCGCGATGCCCACGGCCCGGCATGACTGAACGCACACAGTGAAACCACCACAATGCCCGGCCGCATTTGCGCCAGCGCCTCGGGCGTGAAGCCGCGACTGCCGAGCGTCCCCGGACGGTAACCTTGCGAAAACACATCCGCCTTGCGCGCGAGCCCGCGCAGAATCTCCACGTCTTTCGCCTCGCGCAAATCGAGTTGCGCAGAAAGCTTGCCATGGCCGGTGTCGTATTCCTGACGGCCGAGACTCGGCAGATGCGCGCCGGTGATTTTCAGCACCTCGGCGCCATGCTCTGCGAGTGTGCGTGCGCAGGTCGGCCCGGCAATGACCCGCGTCAGGTCGAGCACGCGGATTCCGGACAACGGCCGCTCACCGCTAGGGAGCGGTTCCGGCGCACTGTCGCCGATGCGCACAATCTCCATCAGCGGCAGCGCGGCAATCGCGATCCCCTGCGGATGCAGCGCCCACTCATCCATGGTGCGCACCATGCCCCCGGCGCCGTGGGCGGCGATGATCGCCTCTTCGAGTTCGAGCGCGTCCCACTGCGCCACCGCCTCGCGCACCGCCTCGCGCTCTTCAGGCACGCCCAGCACTTTGAGCACGGCGGCGCGATGATTTGGAAAATTGCAGTGCAGATAGCTCCAGCGGCCATGCTTTGCCGGATAGGTGCCCATGACCGAATGGCGCCCGTTGGGCACGGGCGTGCCTTCCATATTCAAATAGGCGCCACTGCGTAGCGATGCGGTCGCCTGGCGCGTATCGATGGCAATTGCCTGGCGGCGCCCGGTGCGCAATTCCCAAAGGTCGTTGACAGCCAGGCCCACCGCTGCCAGCGACGCGGCAGCCGTTTCGGCGATGCGAAACGGCGTCGGCAAAATCGGATCGAGGCCACCGCTGATTTCGACCGCACTGGCGCGTTCCGCCGACCAGCCGGCAATGGGTAACAGCGTACTCAAAGCATCTTGGATCATGATTGGACTCCTGTTTTGCCGCAGTGCACGGCGTCACGCGCGGTGGGCGCCTCTGGTGTTGTCAGAGGTGGTGAAAAAATGGATAGGTAATAATAATGCGCCAGGATCGACGCGCTGTCCAATCGCGGTGGTCAGCGGCGAAAACTCACCGCGCGTCACAGGGTTGACTGTTGGCCGGGCGAGGGATAACTTGCGAGCGCGTGACCCAGTAATGAAAATATCCTGGCGTCACTTTCGATCCGACTCAACAGGAGCCTCGTGCGATGGATACCAGCGAGAAATCAGAAGCGAGTACCAAACAGCAGGGCATGCAACTGCTGAAGGCCTTTGTCAGTACCACGCCGTTCTCGCCCGGGCGGCGTCCCTTCTTCAAGTACCGCGACCTCGGACTCGAAGGCGCCACCGGCGGGCGCATGCGCGCGTATCAGAACAGTTCCATCGCCGGCATGACCGAACCCACCGGCTGGCATTACCACATCTGCGAGATGCAGTTCGTCTACGTGCTGAAAGGAAAACTGATCATTGAATTCGAGGACGGCACGGTTGGGACGTTCACCGCCGGTGACGCCTTCTTCGTCCCTGGCGGCTTGCGCCACAACGAAATCTACGTGTCAGAAGACAAAGAAGCGCTGGAAGTATCAGTGCCGGGCAAGATCGAAACCGTGAACGTCGAGCGGCCTGCGGGACTACCAGAGAAATTGCGGGCAGTGAGCAACGAGCAACCATAGTTTCCCATACACCGGTCTATGACCGGAGGAGGAGATGTGATGCGCTGTGTGATCCAGGCACGTCAATAGGTGATTTTCTCAATAGTCGCGGCGCTGTGGCTATGCCCACTCGCATCATGGGCGCAGACCGCTGCGACGGGATCGGCACAAGGTTTTCCGAATAAGCTGGTACGTTATGTCGTTCCGTTTGGTGCGGGCGCCTCGCCCGACATCGTGGGCCGTATACTCGCCGACCGTCTCACCCGGCTATGGGGCCAGCAGGTCATCGTCGATAACCGGGTGGGCGCCGCGGGTGTGCTCGGCACAGCGTTCGTCGCCAAATCGACGCCCGATGGCTACACGCTGGTCCAGTGCAATATCGCGTCGAGCGGGATCGCAGTGTCGCTATTCGCGAAGATGCCATACGATCAGTTGCGCGATCTCGCAGCGGTCACGCGTATCGGCATGACGCCCAACATTCTGACCGTGCATCCGTCAGTGCCGATATGCTCGATGAAGGAGTTCATCGCCTATGCCAAAGCCCACCCGGGCAAGCTGAGCTACTCCGCGGGTTTGGTCGGCACCTCGCCGCAGTTGTCGATGGAGTTGCTGCAATTGGTGGCGAAGATCGAAATCGTGCATATCCCGTACAAGATCGGCGCACAGGGGATCACCGACACCATCGGCGGTCAGGTTCCGTTCAAGTATGCCTGATGTCCGGCAGCGGCTGGACGAACTGGTCATGGGAGCCGCGCCGACCAGCCGTGAGGAGTTCGAGCAGTTCATCCGCGCGGAGATTTCGCGCTGGGCGCAGGTGATCAAGGACGCCAAAATCCCGCAACAGTAGTGCGCCGCGGCAGTTCACATCACGTCGTAAGTCCGGTGCTGCGAATGCACGGGTTCCTGCTGACGTCAACCGGATCCGCGTTTTCAAAAACCAGTTCTGATGCGCCCGGCTTGGAGCCGATGACACCACCGTATAATGATGGATCACTACCAAAGGGGGCATCCATGAACGGCGCAGAGAGTCTGGTTCGCACGTTGTTGAAGGGCGGGGTGGAGGTGTGCTTCGCCAACCCCGGAACATCGGAGATGCATTTCGTCGGCGCGCTGGACCGGGTCGAAGGCATGCGTTGCGTGCTGGGCTTGTTCGAGGGCGTGTGCAGCGGCGCAGCCGACGGCTATTACCGGATGACGGATAGGCCCGCCTCAACGCTGTTGCACCTCGGCCCTGGTCTTGCCAATTCCGCGGCGAATCTGCACAACGCAAAAAAAGCAGGGTCGGGCATCGTGAATATCGTGGGCGAACACGCGCTCTATCACATCCAGTACGACACGCCGCTGACGGCCGATATCGAAGGCATTGCGCGGCCGTTCTCACATTGGGTGAAGACCTCGCCGACAGCAAAGACGGTTGCAGCCGACGGCGCGCTCGCGATCCAGGCCGCGCGTGTCGCACCGGGCCAGATCGCAACGCTCATATTGCCGGCCGACACCGCATGGGGCGAAGCCGACGGCGTCGCGGACACGCCGGACACGCCAGCCCCGGCGGGACCACACAACGATGCGGTCGTTGCGGCGGCCAAGGCGCTGAAGCAAGGCAACTCAGCCATGCTCTTTCTTGGTGGCCGGGCATTGCGCGCGCGCGGCCTCGAACTGGCAGGCAAGATCGCCGCCAAGACCGGTTGCCGTGTTCAGGCTGCAGGCGGCACAGCACGCATCGAACGGGGCGCCGGACGCGTTGCGACGTTGCGTCTGCACTTCGTGATCGAGACCGCGCAGGAGCAGCTCAACGGCGTCACGCAGATGGTGCTGGTCGGCGCCAAGCCGCCGGCTGCATTTTTCGCCTACCCCGGCAAGCCCAGCGTGCTGACGCCGCCGGACTGCGAGACCACGACGCTGTGCCCTGTGGACGGGGATCCGCTTGCGGCGCTTGAAGCGCTGGCTGCCGAGCTTGGCGCGTTGAACGAGAAACCGGTTGGTGTTGTGCAAAGCGGCCGCCCCGCGCGTCCGACCGGCAAGTTTACACTCGAAGGTCTGGGCCAGGCGCTGGGCGCCACCATGCCCGAGGGTGCGATCGTGGTCGACGAATCGGTTACCACCGGCCGTGGATTCTTTCCCTACAGCGCGGGTGCACCACCCCACGATTGGCTGAACAACATGGGCGGTTCGATCGGCTTCGGCACACCGGTTGCCGTCGGCGCGGCAGTGGCCTGCCCCAATCGCAAAGTGATTGCCATGATCGGCGATGGCAGCGCCATGTATACGATCCAATCGTTGTGGACCATGGCGCGGGAAGGCCTCGATATCTGCGTGATGATCTTCTCCAACCGCTCCTACAATATTCTTTACAGTCAGCTCGCCAGTGTCGGTGCGGCCAATCCTGGCCCGCGTGCCATCGACATGCTGACGCTGGATCGGCCGACGATCGATTTCGCGGCGCTGTCCAAAAGCCTGGGTGTGCCGAGCGCACAGGTGCATGACCTCGAAGCGCTGACCCAACAGCTCACCAATGCCATGTCGCAAAGAGGACCGTACTTGATCGAAGTGGTGATGTAGGGTTCGTTCTCAGCATTGCAGCAGCGGTCGCAACCCGCGCACATCGGCAAGTTTTTGCAGATTCCAGATCGCATTGCACAGCGCGCGCGATTTTTTCGCGCCCAGCACTGGCGCCATCAGGTGATAGCACTTTTCATCGACTTCTGCGCGTGACATAGGATTATCCGCGGTGCCGCGCACGGCCTCGGTGTGGTGGCGCATGGTGCGCCCGTCGCGCAAGGTGATTTCGACGATGCCCTGACGCTGCGGCAGCTTCTTTTGCAGTTCTTCGTCGCCAATGAGTTCGATGCGTTTGCGCACTGCCAGCACTTTGGAATTTTTCATGCGCTTCTCGTCGTGCGCGGATTCGAAGGTCGCAATGCCATCGAGCAGCATTACCGCGCACATATGCTGCATGCAGATGTCGGGCATCTCGCGATCGCCCACGGTGTTGGCGCCGGTGACGGAGACGCGCACCACCAGTTTTTCCACGTCAGCGGCCTTGATGTGATGTTCGCGTATCAGTTCCAGCAGCGAATCCAGCGGCGCCTGTATCGGCGAGCCGACGGTCCAGCGCTTGATGTTGGTGCGCATGATTTCAAACGTGCTGCCCAGTTCACGCACCAGGATTGACGGATCGGGCGCGCGGCCGGTGCGCGCGGATTCATCGTAGGCCGCGTAAAAACCGCGCTCGCCGAACAAAATATCGTCGGTAGCGGTGCAGCCCGCAGCTACCATGGAGGCCGCCGTTGCGCCGTTGCGCGCCGGCATGCCGCCGAAATCAAAGGCTTTTTCGATGTGACCGGTGTCGCGCGCGTAGCTTGAAAGACCGCCCGCCTGCTGTGCAGCGTAGGCGAGTGCGTAACGCACCTGCCGGGCATTGAAGCCGCACAGTGCAGCACTGGTTGCGGTGGCGCCAAAGGTCGGGCCGAAGCAATGCGTGAGATGCCCGACTCTGCGAAACGAAGATTCGCCCAGCGACATATTCAGCCGCGCACCCACGTCGTAACCCAGCGCCACCGCGCGCAGCAAGGCGTTGCCGTCGCGCCGGTGCAGCTCGCCGAAAGCCAGCGCCGTTGAGACAATGGCGCAGCCCGGATGCATCATCGATGGTGCGTGCGAATCATCGGTTTCATCGGCGTGCGCCATCATGGCGTTGGCGAGCGCTGCGTTTACCGTGGTGGTCAACAGGCGCGAGCCGGCGACAGTGACTTGTTTCACACCGCCGAGCGTCTTGACGTAGGCGAGCGCGGCCTTGCCCGGCGGCAGCTTGCTGCCGGATATCATCGCGGCGATAGTGTCGAGTATGTGATGCCTGGTTTTCTCAACGACCTCACGCGGCAGGGGTTTGCGTAGCGCTGCCGCAATGTAGGCAGCGAGTTTTTGGGTGATCGGCGAAATGACAGGCGGTGTGAGTGCGGACATTTTTACCACTCTGACGTAGTAGGGTTAGCTGGCGCAGGTTAAATGCTGTAAACGCTCACCGCCCCCGCACTCACTTGTGTAACTTATACCAGGGGTGCGGATTGCCCGGTACCTTCACGCGCAGCGTGTACACCGACGTGTGCGCGCAACAGAACAACGTGCGCATATCCGCCCCTCCAAACGCGAAATTCACCGATTGCTCCGGAAATTTGATGATGCCCACGCGCTTGCCGTCGGGCGTCATCACCCAGATGCCACCCGGCCCGGTGCAATACACGCGGCCGATGCTATCGACTTTCAAGCCGTCGGGAATACCCGGTTCCGCGCCTTCGTTCAGGTCGGCGAATATGCTGCGCCCTGTCATGTTGCCGGCGGCGTCGAGTTTGATGGCATGGATGTATTTTGACGAGCGCGTGTTCGCCACATAAAGCGTGCGTTCATCGGGAGACAAGGCGAGGCCATTCGGATATTCACAGTTCGCGAGCCGGCGGACGCTGCCGTCGGTGGCCACGCAATACACGCCGGCGCCATCCCACAAATTGTTGTCGCCGTCACGGCCGGGAATTTCGCGCTCGTGATAGGGGCGACGTTTGTCCGGATCGGTAAAGTAGATGCTGCCGTTCGAGTGGCACACCACATCGTTGGGGCGGTTAAAGCGGCCCCCCTTGTAGTTGTCCGCCAGTGCTTCAACCTTGCCGCCGGCGTCCATGCGCGTGACACGCCGGGCGTCGCCCTCGCATACGATCAGGCGGCCCTGCAAATCAAAGGTGGTGCCGTTGCCGCCTTCGGTAATACGCACCAGTTCCGGTTTTTGCCCGAGCTTGATACGGTGCAGCCGGTTCGGGCGCAGGTCGACGAAATACCAATAGTCATCGGGATGCCACAGCGGGCCTTCGGTAAAAACGAAGCCGCTGGCGACGCGTTCGGCTTCGGTGGTTTCGAGGACTTCGGGCAAATAGTTTGCTGCGGGCATGGATTGCTCCTTTGATTACGGTACTGGTAGAACGGGAAGCTTACGCCTCACCGCGCCAGTGGATCCGGACGCATTTGCATTTTGTAAACCTTGGGCCGATTCTGCGTGCCGCCTTCGTTGTGGAACACGGTGCGGGTTGAGTCCGTGGCCCACAGCGAGCGCCCTTTCCAGCCGGCGCTGGGATCGTCGATGCGTCCTTCCGCCCACTTGGCGAAGAAGCCCATGGGATAGGGAACGCGGATTGTGACCCACTTGCCGTTGACCAGCGCGAAGTACGAGTCACTCATGTTGCCGGTGGCGATCGGCACATTTTCGCCCAGCCCGAAGGTATTGAACTGGTCCACCCAGGTGTAGTAGCTCGCCTCGGCGCTGCCATCATCCTGCACGTCCCTGAACTGCGGCCCGGGAAAGCGGTACAGCGTCCAGCCCTCGGGGCAGTGCTTGCCGGTGGCTTTCGGCCCGTTGAGCGGCCCCTTGCACTGGCTGCGATCAAACTTGCCAAGATGGCCGCTCGCAAGCGATGACCAGAACACGCCATTGCGGTCGATGTCGCCGCCGCGCGGCCCGTAGCCGGGGAACGGCGGCTCGAACACCTCCGTCAGCGACGTGTGTGTCGGATCCGCACCCGGCGCGACGCGCACCACGCGCCCGGGATAGCCGAGTTGGGTTCCCCAGATCGAACCGTCTCGCGGGTTGTAGCCCACGCTGTAGAGGTTCGCCGCTATGCGTGTGTCCTTGGCCGCATCAGCCGGCTGATCCGGTTCCACATACGCGTCGCGCCTGCCATTGCCGTTGGTGTCGAGAACAAACGGCGACCAGCCTTGCGAGCTCACTTCGTCGCCGGTCTCTTCGAACATTTTGCGGTTGATCCAGCCGAAGGCGCCCGGCCCGGTAACGCCGCTCGAGAACCACAGCGTATTGTTGGCGTCCTCAGCCAGGATCACGTGGTGCGTCGGAAAGCAGGTGCTGATCAGGGTGAACTTGCCGCTCGCAGGATCATACACGGAAGCGTGCCGCGAAGCGCTGTTCAACGGGAACACTTTTGCCGACGGATGGTTCGATCCCTTCTTGCAGAAATCGGGGTTGTCCGGATGACGCACGCGCGCAGCCATCCACACCCGTCCTTTTTCATCCATCATCTGATTGTGGATGCTGGTCTGGCTGTCCCAGATCGGCTTGGGACCCCAGTACGGCGACGGCGACATCGCGTTGGTCACGGAGGACGGCGTCTTCGGATCGCGCACCGGGTGCTTGACCTGGCTCGCGGCATGGGTGGTCGGATCGAGCACCGGGAAGAAATCCGTACTCTCCTCGGGAGCGCCATAGAGCTTGCCGTTGGCGTTCACGCGCGGATTGCGCCGGTCCGTCGCAATCAGGTCGTGCATATAACCAGTCGGCGTGCTCCAGTCCCATATACTCAGCACGATATTGCGCTCGACGCCTTGCGGACGCTCCGGTTTGGCGAACGGCAGTTCGCCGGCGGCGATGCGGTCGGTCCAGTCGGCAAAGTTGCCCAGCACGCGCTGACGGTCGAAGCGGTTAGTCACGGTGATCATCTGCGTCATCGCCTGTCCCGAGGCAATGCGCCGCGCCCACGCGTCAAATGAATTCATGTGCGCGAAATCCTTGGGCATGGTGCGCATGCCCTTGGTGCCGATCGCATGACACGACATGCAGCCGGTGGTTTTGAGCTGGTTCAACCACTCCGGCTGACTTTTCATCGGCCCCGCGGGGAAATCGCTCTGTGCCGGAATCTTTAACATGGAAAACCAGTAAATCGGCGGGTAATACTCGGCCGCCGCAGCCGCGCTCGGTGCGATCACCGCCGTGAGATCGAGGGTTTTGCCGGGCGTGGCCGCGACCTTCGGCGAATCCACCAGCCCGTAGCCGCGCACCCATACGCTGTAATTTGCTTTGGGCAGTTCGGGCATCAGATAACGGCCATGTTCGTCGGTGACCACGACCTTGGCAAATTTTGTGGGTAGGTCTCTTGTCTCCGCGATCACCCATACGCCCGCTTCCGGACCGTTCGCTCCGGAGACCACGCCGCCGAGATCCGCGGCGCCAATGCTGCGGTCGCCTTGCTGGGTGCTCAGACACGCCGCCAGCAGCACCGCGGCGGCGATCGCAGCGACGCTTAAATACAAGCTTTTCGTTATCTTCATGACCCTCTCCATTGAGTGCGCTATGGGGTTACCGTGCAGCCGGACTGTTTGAGCTTATGCGAGCGGATTATCGAGGCGCCCGGCGAACTGCGTTGCATGCATCAGCATACGACTTTCCGTGCGTGTCCGCAAAATGCGCGGCAAATATGCCGCGCCGGGCTTGCCACTGCGCCCGTGCTGCATCGCCCCGGTTATTTCGCTCTAGCGCCAATTTCCCCATTTGACCGCCGCCACCGTACCCACGCCATAGGCGATCATGGCGAAGCCGATCACCGCGAACAAGCCGGTCAGCGTGCCGTTAAAATAGCGCAACACCATCCAGCCGCCAATCACTGCGATCAAAAAGCGCGCGCTGCCCGCCAGCACCGGCCACAGCATTTTGCCCGCGCCCTGCGACGCAAAATAAAGCGCAATGCCCGCGCCGAAGAATGCGTAACACCCGCCGGCAATGCGCAGATAGGTGTAGGCAGCATCCAGCACCGCGGCTTCGCTGCTGAACATTCCCGCCCACACGCCTGGCCACAATGCCATCACCAGCCCCACACTCCCAGTGACGCCTGCCGCCAGCGCGGCGCCCGACCAGGCGATGCGCCGCGCGCGCTGCACGTCGCCGGCGCCGATGCAGGTGCCTACCATTACCACCGGCGCCGAACCCATCGCAAACACCACCGGTATTTGCAGCAACTCCAGGCGAACCCCCAAACCGTAGCCCGCAAGCGCCGCGGTGCCAAAAGTGCCTACCATGTCGGTAAACCACGCATCCGCAAAATTCACCAGCGCCTGCATCACATCAGCGCCAGCACAAAGGGGTCAGGTCTAGTAAAGTAGCATGCGGCATGTTATTCTGTCGTCGCTATGTCACGCCCCATTCGTATTGAATTCCCTAATGCCCTGTATCACGTCACCTCGCGCGGCGACAGGCGCGAAGCCATCTTCGAGGACGACGATGACCGGCGCGCTTTCCTGCAAACGCTCGGGCAGGTTGTACGGCAATTCAACTGGCTTTGCTATGCTTGGTGTCTCATGGATAACCATTACCACTTGCTTATCCAGACCCCTGATAGCAACTTATCTAAGGGAATGCGCCATCTCAACGGCGTTTTTACACAGATGAGCAACCGGCGTCATGGGCGTGTCGGGCATTTGTTTCAAGGGCGCTTCAAAGCCATCCTGGTGGACAACGACGCCTATCTGCTTGAATTGGCGCGCTATGTGGTGCTAAACCCGGTTCGCGCTGGGATGGTCAAAAAGGCTGCCGACTGGCGGTGGAGCAGTTATCGGGCAAGCATGGGATTGGTGCCCGCAGAGACCTTTCTAGCTGTTGACGGGTTGTTGGCGCAATTTACTGTACGGCGCAACGTAGCGCAAACGCGCTATGCGCAGTTCGTGTCCGAGGGGGTCAAGGCGCCGTCTCCCTGGCAACAACTCAAGGGGCAGGTGTTCTTGGGGGATGAGCGCTTTGTCGAGAAAATGCAGAGCCGTGCCGCCAAACATCAACGGCAGGATGTTCAAATCCCGGTGGCACACCGTCGCCCGCCACCGGGGACGCTACAGCAAATCGAAAAAACAGCGGCGGATCGCAATGCCGCCATCGCGCAGGCCCACGACACCGGAGCTTATTCGTATCAACAGATCGCGGATCATTTTGGAATACACTTCACAACGGTGGGGCGAATTGTGAGGGATGCAAGATGAATGCTACGAATCTAGACCTGACCCCTTGGCGTTTGGCGGCGCGGGGCCGCAGGTGCTGGCGATGATCAGCGGGCAGGTGCCGATCGGTTTCGCGGCGGCGGCGAGCTTCGCGGTCCAGGTGAAAGCTGGGCACTTGCGCGGACTCGCGGTGACCGCCGATAAGCGCATCAGCGCGTTTCCGGACATACCGGCCACCGGCGAGATCGGCATCACGGGGCTGAGCGGCGACACGTTCCTGGGACTCTTCACGCGGGCCGGGGCGCCGACGGCGGTCTTGACGCGCCTGCACGGCGAGATCACGCGGGCGCTCGCGATGCCCGACGTGCGCGAGCGCATTGCCGTGCTCGCGCTCGAGCTCTGCGGCAATACGCGCGAGCAGTTCTCGGCCCAGGTGAAGTCCGATATCCAGCGCTGGGGGAATGTGGTCCGCGAAGCCGGAATCAAGGTCGATTGATCAACCAGCGCTCATCGCCCCGCGTTCGCACGCGGGGCGAACCGCGTGGTCATCGGTACCGATTACCCGTACGACATGGGCTACTACAAACCAGTGGATTTAGTGAACGGCGCCAAGCTCACCCACGCGCAGAAGGACGCGATCATCGGCGGCAACGGCGCGAAGCTGCGGGGGCTGAAGTCGAAGGCGCTGAAGCGAACCAAACCGCCGTTCGCCGCGCAGCCCGCACGAGCGGCGGGACACAAAGCAGAAGCTTTTCGTGCGCGCCGGTTACGTCTTGCGCATCTCGGGCCGCTCCTCATGCGCACCCGCATGCCGGGTCAGGCGCCCTCGACAATCCGCAAATCCCGATCCGCGCCATCGCCTAGCGCCTTCAGTGCCGCCTGATAGCCGGGGCTATCGTGCGTGGCAATCGCTTTTTCAACGCTGTCGAATTCGATCACCACCACGCGCTCCATCTGCCCCAGCTCGTAGGTCTTGGCGGGCATGCCGCGCACCAGAAATTTTGCGCCCGCTGCCTGCATCGCCGGCCCCGCAAGCGCGCGGTACGCCTCGACTTTCGCCGGGTCTTTGATGGAACGAAATACGTTGATCCAGTAGCCTTTTGCCATGGTGATCTCCTTATAATTTATTGTTTTAAAACAAATACTTACATTTTTTCTACACCACGCAGCGTTTTTTCAAATCCGCAATCTGCCCATCCTGATACCCGAGTTCACGCAAAATTTCATCGGTGTGCGCGCCGCAATCCGGTGTGACGCTGCGTATCTCATTGGGCGTGCGTGACAAGCGCACCGGCTGATTCACCAATCCGATATCGCCAAGCTGCGGATGATGTATCGGCGCCGACATACCGTTGTGCTTCACCTGCGGATCGGCGAACACTTCATCCATTTTGTAAATCGGCCCGCCGGCCACCCCGCCTGCTTCGAAACGCACCGACCAATGGGCGCTGGTGTGCTTGATCATCGCTTGCTGCAAAGCTTTGTTAAGCGCCACGCGGTTTTTTGAGCGCGCCTTGCTGTCCTTGTAATCGGGCTTGTCGATCAGATGCTCAATGCCGAGCGCCCTGCACAGCCGTGCGTACATCTCGTTGCCGCCGGCGGCGATGTTCATGTAACCGTCAGCGGTCTGGAACACGCCGGTGGGAATCGATGTCGGATGATCATTGCCTGCCTGTTCCGGCACCTCGTGATCTATGGTCCAGCGTGCCGCCTGAAAATCCAGCAGCGCAATCATCGCATTGAGCAGCGACACCTCCACCCACTGGCCCTCGCCGGATTCCTCACGCTCAAGCAGTGCGGTCAGTACGCCCAGCGCGCAATACAGGCCCGCCGCAGAATCCGACACCGCGCAGCCCGCGCGCATCGGGCCACGGCCCGGCTCGCCGGTAATCGCCATCAGTCCACCCATGCCCTGGGTCACCTGATCGAAACCAGGGCGCTTGGCGTAAGGACCGTCCTGACCAAAGCCCGAAATACTGGCGAGAACAATTTTCGCGTTCACCTGCTTCAATGATTCATAATCGATGCCGAGACGGAATTTCACATCGGGGCGATAGTTCTCGGCCACCACATCCGAGCGCTCGACCAACTGCTTAAAAATCTTCAGGCCATCGGCGTCTTTGAGGTTGAGCGTGAAGCCGCGCTTGTTGCGATGCAGGTTCTGAAAATCCGCGCCGTTGCGCGAACCGCCCCAGGCATCGGGCAGGTTAAGTCCCGGCGGGGTTTCGATCTTGATCACATCCGCGCCCCAATCGGCAAGCTGGCGCACGCACGTGGGGCCGGAGCGCACACGCGTCAGATCGATCACACGAAATCGCGCCAGCGGGCCGCGGCGCTGCGTCGTTGCATTCATTGCTTGTTGTCCTCGCATAGGAATACTGCTGATTAAATGAAGTTTCACCGGGCCAGGCTCGCCAGCCGTTAACCGCAAGTTTCGCACAAAACCGGCGACCGCCAGTCGCGGGCGGGGTTGCGCGATGGAGGCGCCGTAAGGTAAAGCCGCCAGCCCCTATAATAACCACCACCCCGCAAACCCCGTGGAACAGGACTTCTGCCATGCAAATCGTACCGTCTCCGGATGTCATCGGCGCCGAGATTCAGGGTGTGGATCTCGCGCAGCCGTTGTCGGACGCCACGTTCAGCCGCATCGAGGCGGCCTTCAACACGCATGCGGTGGTGTGCTTCCCGCAACAGCAGCTTAACGAACCGCAATTGATCGCGTTTGCGCGGCGCTTTGGCGACGTGGAAAAAATTTTTCTCGCACGTTATGCCCATCCGCAGTTTCCCGAAATCATGTACGTGTCGAACATCAAGGAGAATGGCTGCGACATCGGACACGCCGACGCCGGCCGCGTGTGGCACACGGACATGTCATACACCGCGCGGCCGCCGCGCGCGACCATGCTCTATGCGCTCGAAATTCCAGTTGCAAACGGCGTCGCGCTGGGCGATACGCTGTTTTCAAGCGCCGCCGATGCCTATGACGCGCTGCCAGCGCAAATGCAACGACGCATCGCCCCTCTGCGGGTCATCCATCAGGTCGCGGGCCGCCGCGCGCGCACCGGCACCGGGCAGGAAGATCAGGCCCTGCGCAAACTGCAGCCGGCAGTGGTGCATCCGCTCGTGCGCACGCACCCGCACACCGCACGCAAGTGCCTGTACGTGAGCAAGGGCGAATGCGAAGGCATAGTAGGCATGCCGCAGGACGAGGCGCTCGCGCTGATCGACGCGTTGGCCGACAGCACCATAGATCCGCGTTTTCACCATACCCACCGCTGGCGCGTGCACGACCTGCTGCTGTGGGACAACTGCTCGCTGCAGCACCTGGCGTCGCTCAACTACCAGTGGCCACAGCATCGCCGGATGATGCATCGCATTACGGTTGGCGGCACCGTTCCGGTCTGATTTTTAGAGGTGTTGCGTACTGCGGCTGGCCCGCTACAGGCCGTGGCCGCGGCGCTGCGTCGTTGCATTCATTAGGGTTCCTTGTCGTTGGAGTCGGTGGACATATCGAAAAACACGCCGATGCCGGTGGCCAGTCCGTTCGTGTCAAAGTTCACCACGTACACACCCATGTTAGGACTCAAGCGGACGCGCCATTCCCAGGCGCTGTGCTCGCGATACTGCGTGGTGAGGCGAGGCTTGCCGAGCAACTCGATCACCTGCGCTTGCGTGGTGACGCCTGGAACCACGCGATGCAGGCGTTCCTCTGTCAGCAATTGCGTGGCGCTGCGCACCATGCGGCCGCGGTCTATGCCGAACAGCCAGGTCTCGGTACCTTCCGGTCCGTAGGCGTATTCCCAAAACTC